>CAYJXJ010000034.1:0-31871 GCA_964374095.1 uncultured Elusimicrobia bacterium | reverse complement strand
AAGAGCCGTGTATGGGAAAACCGTACGCACGGTTCTGTGAGGGGCATGAAATTCACTTGGAGGTGAACTGAAAATGTCTACTCGACGAACTAAAAGGCAGAAGGCGCGAGGTACAACTCTCCGGCAATATCTTCGCGGAGAGATGAAAGATCCTGAGTTTCGGCGGCTTTATCAAGAGGCAGATATCGAGCTGCGCGTAGCTCTAGAAATCACTAAGGCTCGCGAGGCGAAACATATCAGCCAGCGAGAGCTTGCGGATGCGTTGAAAACTAAGCAGCAGACCGTATCCCGGATCGAAAGAGGCGCTCAAAACGTGACGATCGAAACGCTCGATAAGATCGCAAGAGCGCTAGGGCGTGGCCTTCAGGTGAGATTTGTCGCGGCAGGCGCATAACATCGGCTTGAACGGACGGCGGCCAGTGCGGAATTCCAATAGCCGCCGCCGTTCAGCCTTTCGTTATGCGGACATGAGGGTGCAGCACTTTGTGACCCAGGAGAAGCATGAGGACGACCGATGTCAATTCGTGACCAGACACTTCGCGAGCTACTGAACAGCTTCTTGATCGTGCTGGGCATCCTGTCGGCCGGCATGGGTCTTTACGGATTCCTCTTGTCCAGCAAATTCATCGATGGCGGGGTCACAGGCGTCTCGATGCTCCTGGCGAAGATCACACCGCTCCCGCTTCCCTTTTGGCTGCCGGTGGTGAACTTGCCCTTCATCGTCTTGGGGTACCGCCACATCGGACGGGCGTTCGCCGCGCGGAGCATTTTCGCGATCGCCGGGCTCTCGCTCGCCCTCGCTACGATCCCCTACCCTGATGTGACTCCAGATTTGCTGCTCACCGCCGTTTTCGGCGGCTGTTTTATCGGCGTGGGGATTGGTCTTGCGGTCAGGGGCGGGGCGGTGCTTGACGGCACGGAGATCGCCGCCCTTATAATCAGCAAGCGCGTCCCCCTGCTGAAGGTCGGCGACGTAATCTTGGCATTCAATGTGGTGTTGTTCGTGGCGGCCATGTCAGTCTTGGGCATCGATGCGGCCCTCTATTCGATTCTGACCTATGTCACGGCGGCGAAGGCGCTCGATTTCGTGATCTACGGCCTCGAAGAGTATACGGCAATCACGATCGTGTCCCATCAGAGCCGGGCGGTTCGCGACGCCATCATTCGCGAGCTCGGCCGCGGCGTCACAGTCTATCGAGGCTACGGTGGCATGAGTGGGGAGGAACAAGAGATCTTATACTGCGTTGTGACGCGGCTGGAGATCGGAAAGGTGAAGGCGATTGTAAGATCGCTTGACTCGGCGGCGTTTGTGGTCTACCACCCGCTGGCCGATGCGGAAGGCGGCATCATCAAAAAGACGGGCCTTCATGAATTGGCGACCGGGAGTCTGTAATGGTGCCGCATAACGAAGCGCTTCAGCCCGGGGCGGCGGCTGAGCGCAGCGTCAGGTGCTCTGCTTGATGAGATCCTTGTTATGACGAAGGCACCGTGCCTCTATCTGGTCGCATCGTTTTTCATCCTCTTGAGAGTGAAAGGCTTTGCCTGCGAGCCGTGTGGAAGTACCCTGGATTTCGAGAAGACCGTCCAGAGGGCTGACCTCGTCCTTGTAGGAAAGAAGGTCAAAGAGGGGCCCTGGTCAGATCCACGAGGCCACGGCTTCCCCGGGGGGCCGGATTGGATGGAGGTGCGGGTGCTTAGGGTCCTCAAGGGTAGTCTGAAGGAGGAGCGGATCAAGGTCAACAGCTGGGACGGGATGTGCCCTTACGGCATACAGGCCGGCCGACAGCCCCTGGTCATGTTCCTGGTGAGAGACCACCTGACAGTAAACGATGAGCGTGTTTATGGCACCGTCAATGCGGGCTGCGCCGTCAAGGCCTATCCTTTCATTGGCGCTAAAGTGGAAAAGGAAGGAAAGAGGATTCCTTTGGATGAGTTCATATCCCAAATCCAAACCATCTTGAAAAAGTAGGGCAGACAAAGGTCAAATTCGGGGAGCGCCTAACCACGCGCTGCAGCCGACGCGCCCCGGGCAGCGCGGCCGGCGTCAGGGCTTCCTGCCCGCCCCTTCGACGGCGGGGTCCGACGGCGCCCGGCTGCTGAGGCGGCGGGCGACCCAGAGCCGGCAGTAGATCTCCTGCAATCGAGGGAGGATCGCGTCGCAGCCGGGGGCGCGTTCTCCCAGCAGGCGACGGCATAACCCCTTATCCCCGCAGGCCTCCGGGCCCCGGGACAGGGCTCGCCGATACGCCGCGTACTCCAGGCAGATGGTATGCGACGGGCTGTGGGGATCCATCTGCTCGCACGCCCAGCCGTCGCCCAAGGTGCGGCGCAGGGCGACCTCGGCGCGCCGGGCTTGGTCCCGGTCGCCGGGCGAGCGGAGAACGGCGGGTAGCCCCGCGCGCAGCGCGGAGGGATTGGCCGCGCTTCGCTGCAGGAGGGCGCACGCCGAGTCCATGTCCACGAATTCGGGCTGGGGCGGGAGGCTGCGGCAGAGCACCCCCGCGCGGGGATCGCCGCGGACCGCGGCTTCGGCGATGCGGGCCTCCTGGTAGGCCTCGACGCAGAGGTGTTCGAGGGGCTGCCGGGGGCCGTCCCTTCCGCTCATGGCGCCGATCCCGGAGAGGTCGCGGCAGGGCTCCGGGCTTCCGGCATCCAGCGCGCGGCATTGGAAGTAAACGATCAGATGCCGCGCCGACGGCACCTTTTGGTAGGAGACCGGATTTTTTCGGAATTCGGCCAACATCTCGGGGAGCCCGGCCCGCTCCTTCAAACACTCCGTCATGAGACGGAGTTCCGCAGTCCGGCCCACGCCGTCCGACGCCGGGGATTGTGCCCGAGCGCGTGGGGCGGGATTTAACGCCAAGACGAGCCCGATCGCCGCCGAAAGGAGCGGTCGTCTCGCGCGGGGGGTCCTCACGGGGGGCATGATAGCAAATGGCCGGCGACAGCCCGCGTCGCGCCGCTTATTGACTCCCTTGGCGCGAGGTTGTTTAATGGAGCGAGTCAGAGGATGGTTCCCCGAAGGGAGTTATAGAGAACTTGTTTAACCAGGTTCGGGCCGTTTTGAGGGTCCCGGAGAAGAGTCGCGGGAAGGACGTTCCCCAGCCGCGGCTCGGGATTGAGAAACCACGCCAGGGATTTCTCACCCATGATCTGGCGCGCCAGCGAGATGATCGCGGCGATCTCGGCAAGCCGGGGGTTGGGGGTGGTCCCCCCCATGGCTCCGGCGCCGGCTCGGGAGGGAAGGGTCCTGACTCCGAGGATGCCGCGGATCTCGAGGCTCGTGAATCCGATCAGCTTGAGATGGGAGACGGCCGCGTCGATGCTTCCCGCGTCGACGGCGGGTCGAACCGCCAGGGACCTCGCGCTGCGCGCGGCCAGCTTTGAGCCCATGATGACCGAGGAGAGTATAGCACAAGTCGTCGGCCCCGAGGCGCGCGGACTCTTGGGGAAGGGGATCGCCCTGCACCGTCAAGGGCGCTACGCCGCGGCGCTGGGGTCCCTGCGCGGCGCGGCGCGGCGCGGTTAGGGGATAGGAGCGCGGATGGGCAGGTCCTGCTGGCCGACTGCCTGGGAAGGCTCGGGCGCAACCGAGAAGCGGCGCGGGCTCTTGAGCGGCTGGTCCGAACCCACCCCGATTTTCTTCTCGGTCATTTGACCCTCGCGGGCGCTCTGCGCCAGGCCGGGCGTTGGGCGCGGCTTGAGGCCTGCTGCCGCGCCGGGCTGCGAGCCGCCCCGGAGAGCGCGAAACTGCGCGAGCAGCTCTGCGAGTTGCTCGTCATGAAGGCCGCCCGCCGCGCCGCGGGAGGACGACCCAGCCAGGTCTCGGCGTTCCTCAATGAGATCGGCGCCCTTTGTCCGGCGCTGGATGCCAAGTCCTCCCTGGGGGGCCTGCTTCTTTCGTGGTCTCTTCTGGCGCGCAACTCCGGCCGGCTCGCCGCGGCGCAGCGCCTCGTGCTGGGCGCGCTCCGGTTCTCCCCGGAAAGCGGAGAGGCCCAAGAGGAGCTTTCCAAGCTTTGGCGCCTGAGAGCCCTGAACTGCGAGAAGGAGGGACAATGGGCTCGCGCCGCCGGGTTTTGGGGGCGCTTGGCCCGGAGGGAGGGGTTTGGAGGCGAAGCGGGAATTCATTTTCGGGAGGTCTGCCTGCGCCGCGCGGAGGACTCTCTTCTGGCGGGACGCTGGGCCCAGGCCAAGAGGCGCTTGAACTCCGCGGGGGGGGGCGCCGCCCTCCGACGCCGAGGCCGTCTCCCGCGTGATCGCGACGCTCAATCGCTCCGCGCAGCGCCACCGGGCCGCCGGGAGGACCGACGCGGCCCTGCGTTGCCTGCTGCTGACGGCTGAAATGGACGCCGTCGGAGAGCCGGACCGGCGGGAAGCCGTGACGAGGATAGGCGTCCTCTATCGCGAACGGATCGAGACCGAGATGAAGGCGGGCCGCGTCCGAGCGGCTATCCGCCTTTGCGTCAGGCTTGCGGGGATCAGTCCGTCCCCGGAGGGCGCCGCGGACGTGGAGAAGGCAAGGATCATCGCAAGGCTCTCCGAACAAGCCGGCGCCGCGCTCGGCGCCGATAAGCCCGCTCAAGCCTTGAGGCTTTGCCGGTGGATGTTTCAAGTCGACCCCCGGCCCTACGAGCTCTGCCGCGGCGCCGGACGTCTCTTTGATGAGCTGGCCCGGCATTACGAGGCGCGGGGCCGCGCGCCGCAAGCGCGCGAACTGCGTACGGCGTATGGGAGGTATAAACTGACCCCCGTCGGGGCCGAAGGGCCGGCCGTCCGCCGCCATGAACGCGTGGACCACCTGCAGCTCGTCTTGAGATCGGCCGAGGTTCATCTTCAGCGCTCGGAGGCCGGCTCGGCCCGGCGTCTGTGGCGGGAAGCGCTGGGTAAGCTCAAGAGGCCCCGATCCTCGGCGGAGCGCCTGGAGCGTTTCAAGATTCTTGTCGGACTCAAACGGTATCCGGAGGCGTTTCGGGAGGGAGAACGCATCCTTGAGGCGGGGCTTAACCCCGAGGCCTTCGCCGTGCTCATCTGTCCTTGGGGAAACGTCGCTCCCTATTTCAGGGATGCGGCGGTCATTTTCAAACAGGACATCGCCGTCCTGCGGCGGATCGTCTCGGGTCGGCCGGCTTCTCCGTGGGCGCACTATTACCTCGGGACCATTTTGAGCAGATGCGAAGCGGAGGGCAGGAGTGGCCGCTGGTATTTCGAGGAAGCGGCGCGTTATTCTCCGAAGCGGTACGGTTGGATTTGGCTCGAGCTCTGCCGGCGGCGCCTGGTGGATTCGGATTTTCCGGGAACGCTCCAGGCCGCGAAGGTCGCCTTCGAGGGCGTCCCCGCCCCCGAAAACTGGAGGGCGCACGCCTATGCCGGAGAGGCGAACCTTTGCCTGGGCCGCCGCAGGCAGGCCTGGAGGAGTTTCGGCTCGGCGTTTCGGGCGGCCGGGCGCTCCCCGGGCGATGCCCTGGCTTGGGAAGGCGAGGCCCGCCTCTGGGCCGGCGACTATTCCGGGGCCCTCCGGGTGCTCGACCGAGCGGTCGCGTTGGACGCGCCCTACGCCTTTTGCTGGCGCGGGGCGGCCAAATACAAGCTGGGGAGGCACGCAGAGGCTCTCCAGGACCTGGAGTCCGGCCTTAGGGTCTACCCTCGGGATCTGGAGGCTCTCGCCTGGCGAGGCGAGATCTATCGCGTTTTGGGAGAGCATGAGGCCGCCCTGAGGGATTTGAACCTTGAGCCTCTCAACGCCTACCTCGGCGACGCCCCGTCCTGGCGCGATCGGATCAACCAGGGACGAGACGGGCGGTGGACCTGGAACTTGATCAACCGGGCCTTGGTCCGATGGGCCTTGAAGGACGCCGGCGGGCTGAGAGAGGATTTTTCCCGCATCGAGCCGCAGATCCTGGACCAAGTCAGGCGCGGGGGCGGGAACTCGGCCGCCGCCATGGCCGCCGCGCTCAAGCGCGTCCTGGGCGCGGCCCGCGGCTGCCGGCGGCCCGACTCATACGTCAATCGCAGTTGGATGCGGCGATGACCGAGAGCGCCATGTCGAAGCGGGTGCGGGAAAATTGAGAATTCCCGCCTAGCGCACCTGGAAGCGCGCCGCGTCGAGGATTTGTCCTTGGGCGTCGGTGAGGGTCATGTCATGGTCTCCCGGCCGAAGGCGCCACAGGGCGGGCGTTTCGGCCGAGCCGGCGGGCTCGCCGTCGATGCGCCAGGAGAGCCCGGGGTCGCGCGGCTCGGCCTCGGGGGCCAAGGCCTGCGCCTCGGCCGGGATATCGGGGTCGATGGCCAGGACCGCGCCGTCGGCGGGTGATAGGATGCGCGGGCGGGGAGCCGCCGCCTCCTGACGCTCTCCCGCGGGTTCGGTGCCCGCGAGGAACCATTCCCCGGCGCGGCGGACGAGCCCCTCGGGCGGACGCGGCGCCCGGCTCGCGACCCCGCGGTGCAGGTAGGCCATGACGTCGGCCCAGGCGGGGGCCGCTCCCTCGACCCCGCTCACGCTCCACATGGGAGCTCCGGAGTGGTTGCCGACCCACACCCCCGCCGTGTAGCGCGCCGAGAATCCCACGCACCAGTTGTCGCGCATATCCTTGCTGGTGCCGGTCTTAACCGCGGTCCAGAACCGGGTGGCGAGCACGCTTTCCAGACCGAAGGTCGAACTGCGGGCCTCCCGGTCGGAAAGGATGTCGGCCAGCAGGTAGGCGGCTTGAGGGGAGAGGACGCGGCGGGCGCGCCCGTTGGGCCGGGGAGTCAGGCGAAGGCCGCCCCAAAGGCCCTGGTTGGCGACGGCGCGGTAGGCCCCGACCAGCTCCCAGAGCGTGACGTCCGGCGTCCCGAGGGCGAGTGAGGGTCCGTAGTGCCTGCCTTCGCGGAGTTCCCCGAAGCCGAGTTCCGAAAGACTGTCCCGGAACGCTTCCTCCCCCACAAGCCCTAAGAGGCGTACCGCGGGGACATTGATCGAAGCCGCCAATGCCGTTCGCGCCGACACCGGCCCGCGGAAGGAGTGGTCGTAGTTTTCCGGGGCGAAGAGGCCCCGGCCCACGTCGATCTCAATCGGAGAGTCATCCAAGAGCGATGCCGGCGTGATCAGGCGGCGGTCTAAAGCCAGGGCATAGAGGAACGGCTTGAGCGTCGAGCCGGCTTGGCGGCGGGCCCGGATCCCATCGACGCGCCAGGCGGCGGCGGGGCCGCAGCCTCCTTTGGCCGCCTCGACGGCGTCGGCGCAAAGCGGCGAGGCCTCGGGGGCGCCCCCGGCATGTCCGACGTAAGCGAGCGCCTCGCCGGTCCGGTTGTCGACGACGAGCAAGGCGCCGTCGCGGACGTTGCGGCCGCCGAGGGCGAGGAGGCGTTGGCGCAGGGCCTGAGCGGCGAAGGATTGCAGACCGGCGTCGAGCGTGGACGCCGCGGTACGGGGCAGTCCCGGGCCGAGCATGCGCCGCGCCGCGTGGGGAGCCAGCGCCGCGGCCGGACGCAGACGGTGAGGGGCCGCGGCCCGGAGGCAGGCCGACCTTACGGCCTTCTCATCGGCTGGGTTTCCCAGGTTTGCGTTGAGGCGGATCGCGCGCCGCGCGAGCGCGTCGGCCGCGGCCTGCGGGGCCCGCAAGAGCGCGGCCAGAACCGCGCTTTCGGCGGCGTCAAGGCCATGGGGCTCCTTGCCGAAGAGCCCCTGCGACGCGGCCGAGATGCCGCGGAGTTCCCCCCGGAAGCCGGCGAGGTTGAGGTAGGCTTCGAGTATTTCCCGCTTGCTCCAGCGCCGCTCGAGGCGAATCGCCGCCGCCGCTTGCCGCAGCTTCTGGCCCGGGGAGCGGCGCAGGCGCCCGGGCCGCAGGCCGGGGTCCAAGAAGGCCGCCACCTGCATGGTGAGGGTGCTGGCTCCCCGCGGCTCCCGGCCGGCGGCCGCCGAAAGCGCCGAGGCCGCGGCGGAGAGGGGATCGACGCCCGGATGGCTGAAGAAGCGGCGATCCTCGGCCAGGATGACGGCCGACACCGCCAACGGAGAGACCCGCCCGAGGGCGATCCAGTCCAACCTCCGGCCGTCCGGATCGACGCGCAGTTCGTGGAGGACGCGCCCGCGGCGGTCGAGCAGGACGGACTCGCTGCTATGGTGCGCGGCGCGCACGGCGGAAAACGCCGGAGGGGTCCAGGCCGCGGCGGGAATCGCCATGGCCAACAGCGGCCCGATCATGTTCCTTCGGTCATGGAGCCACGCTGACCGGCGGGTTGGGAATTTCCCCGAACATTTCGGGGGCGTACATCGCCTCGACGCGGGTCGGAGGCAGCTGAAAGGTCCCCTCGTTGTTGAGGCGCAGGGTGTACTCGGTCGTCCAGCGCCCCTTGGGGGCCGTTTCGTAGTAGGCCCGGTAGGCCTCGAAGGAGCGTTCTTCATAGGCCGGCCAGGCCCAGCCGGTCGAGGATTCGCCGGATGTCAGCTGGGTCGACTCCCGGCCCAGCCCCCGGCCGAGAATCGTCGCGCCCGCCGGGACCGGGTCGGCGACCACGACCCAGGTGCGGTCGGCCTGGGCCTCGAGTTCGAGGGTGACGCGGACCACGTCTCCCCGGCTCCAGGCGTCGGGCTTTTTTCGCTCGATGGGCGTCCAGGACTTTTTGATGGCGTAGCCGCTGGAGAGCGGCTCGCGGAGGGGGACGGCGGCGAGACTCCGGATCTCGGCCCAGGGCTTTCCGGAGCCCTGATGCATGAGGATGAGGTCCGAAGGCTGCGCCGGCCAGGGCAGGGTCAGGGCGCCGGCGCCCGGGGGAGAGGTCCAGTCCCAGGGGGCTTTCCCCGAACCGAGAGCCGCGCCCGTCACCCCCGCCACCGGCCGGCTTTCGAAAGCCCCGGCGAACTTCTCCACGGCCAGCCGTCCCCACGCGTTGGCTAAGGTCAGGTCCCAGTGCCCGCGATTCTGGCGTTCGATCGCCCCGCGCGCCAGGCGGGGGAGGTCTTCACGCCACTCCGGGGACTTGAGAACGCTTAGCAGCAGGCGCACCGAGTTGAGGTCATTGGAGACCATCAGCCACCACAGCCCGTCGGTCCGCTCGGTCGAGAAACCCATGACCGTCCCCTGGAAATTCAGGCGCGACCGCAGCACCTGCTCGGCCTCGCGCCGCCGCTTCTGGACCCCGGGCCGGTCCAGGCGCTGATTGATGGCGAGCCAGTCGATTACCGCCGAGGTGGGCCAGAGCTGGGGCTCGGCCGGGATGAGCTGGAGGAGGCGCTCGACCTCGGGGCCTGCGAGATGCCGCGAGAGCGCCTCGAGGGCCGCGACCTGGCGCAGGGTGAGGTCGGCGGTCGGGAAGGCCGAGCGGCGCAGGAGCCGGCCTTCGACGAAGGCCTTGAGCCCCTCCACCATGCGTTCGCGCGGCCCTTCCGGCAGTTTCCAATCCGCCTCGTGGGCGATGGAAACCAGGTAGGACGTGAGGGTTTCGCTGCCCTGCTCCATGGTCGGAAAGTACTTGGCGAGCCCCTCCGCGTCCAAGTAGGAGGGAAGCTCCGCGTCGATGCGGTTCCAGAGGGAGGCGTCGCCCAGGGCGACGGCCTGGGACACCCGCTGTTCCAGGCAGCCGAAGGGGTAGTTCCGCATGTACTCTCGCAGCCCTTCAAGCCCGACCGTCAGGGAGGGCTTGAGGGCGATCCGCACCCCCCCGCGTCCCGGTAAAGCCCCCGCCGGCGAGGCGACCGGTATGGTCGCCGAGCCCTCTATCTGTTGAAGCGTCGCCTGCCGGGTCCGCACGGGAACTGCCGGCACGACACGCTGCTTGACTTTGATGCCGTCGGAGGCGCCGGGGGCATTAGCCTCAAGCTCGTACACCATCTCCCCGGCGCCGGTCGGAGCTTCGACCTCCCATGACAGCTCCTGAGCTTCTCCCGGCGCCAGGCGGGCCTCCGCCGTGAAAGCCTCCGGCCTCCCGGTGGCACGGCCGCGTACCTCGGCCTTCAAGGGCTGTTGGGAGGCGTTGCGCAGGGTGAACCTCGCCCGAAACCGGTCCCCCTCGCGCACCAGGGGAGGAAGGCCGGAGAAGAGCTGAAGCTCGCGGGTCGAGCGGATCGAGGTCCCGCCGGAGCCGAAGCGGCCGGGACCGGCCGTGGCCACGGCTTCGATCCTGAAACTGGTCAGGGAGTCGTTGAGCGGAAAGTCGATCCACGCGGTGCCGTCGGGTCTTATCGGGACGCGGGGCTTCCAGAACAGCAGGGTATCGAAAAGTTCGCGTGTCGGGCTCTTGCCGCCGCCACCGCCTTGCGGGAGGGCTTTCAAGCCGAAGTGCCGGCGCCCCACGACGTGCATCTGGGCCGTGGCCGAGCGCACGGCGTGGCTGCGCCGTCCCATCATCGCATCCAGAAGCTCCCAGGAACGGTTGGGGGCGAGCTCGAGGAGGCCCTCGTCGACGACGGCCACGGCCGCCTCCGCGCCCGGAGGCAGGGCCGAGCCGTCGGCGCTGCGAACCTGGAGCTTGGCGCGCGCCCTCTGCCGGGAGCGGTACACCTCGCGCTCGGGCTTCACCGCGACCTTGAGTTCGTGGCCGCGCCAGCCGACCCGGATTTCCGAGGCTCCCAACCGGAACGCGGGACGTCCGAGATCGGCCAGGGCGGTGGGCTTCTCGCCGCCCACGCGGCCGCGCACGGCCAGCACGGAGACGAATACGTTGGGGGCGTAGCGCGACTTGACCGGAATCCGAATCACCGGGTTCTTTCGGGTGAGCTTGCGCACGAATACGTCGATGACGCCCTCGCGCTCGACCGTCACCAAGGCGGTGGACTCCGCGAACGGCACGCGGGCCTGGAACAGGGCGGTCTCGCCCGGCTCGTAGCGCTTGCGCTCGGGCAGGAGGTCCATGCGGTCCGAGTCCGAAACCGAATACCACCATTCCCCCTTCCCGTAAACCCAAACCTCCGACTTGGCGGCGGTTTCGCGGCCCCGCGCGTCGGCGGCCCGGGCCTCGATGAGGATGTTGCCGGTCTCGGAGCAGGCGATCTCGCAGCGGAGCAGTCCGCGCTCATCGGTGATCCCCGAGCAGCCCGTGCTGAGCGATACCGTCGTCTCGGAATGGTCGTACGAATAGAATCCTCCGACCAGCCGCTTGCGGTGGGAGATCGTCTTTCTTTGGTAGAGCGCGACCGTGACCGGCACTCCGGCCGCGGCGCGGCCGGAGAGATCGGCCACCGCGGCCTTTATTTTCACCGTCTGGCCGGAGGATGCCCAGTCGTCGGCCTTGAGCCCCACGAGGCGCGAGGCGGGCCATACCGGGACCCGGGCCGAAACGGTTTGCACCTCGCCATTGGGGTCGGAGTATTCCAGCTCCGCGTGGAGGTCCAGTGGAGTCTGGCGCAGTGGGAGCTGGACCTCCACGCGGTCTGTTCCGTTTTTATCCAGTACGCGTTCCGTTCGCCTCAAGGTGCCATCCGTCGGCATCGTCCGAGCGCCTCTTCCCGTTTCAACAGGCCCGTTGGCGAAGACAAACCCCTCAAATAGCGGAAAATCCGGCGCCCCCCGCGGCTGGAGGCGCGTGCGCAGTTTGACCGGCAGGCCCTCGAGCGGGCCGCCCGCGAGGTAGCGCGCCGAAAGTCCGAGCGCCGCGGTGGAGGCGGCGACGAGGGGGTCGGCCGGGGGGGTGATGACGGCCCGGGTCAGGGGGACGCGGAACTCCTCAACCTGAAACCGGCCCGAGTGGTAGGAAGGCCCGCCGGTCGAGATGTTAAGGAGATAGGTGCCGAGGCCCGCCTCGCGCGGGATCTCCCAGCGGCTCTCGGCGATGCCGGTCTTGTCCCAGACGAGCGGGAGCTTATAGGACTGATCGCTCCCGTAGTGGGTGATGACGAGGCCGCCGGGCAGGACCCCCGGGGCGGGGTAGGAGAACCCGCCGATGTCCTGTCTTCGCGCTACATGCTTCATATGCACGGTCTCGCCGGCCCGTAGGAGGGTCCGGTCGAAGACCGTCGTGATCTCGATGGGAGACTCGTCCTCCCATGACGTGGGCAGGTCGAAGCGGTAGGGCTCGATGCCGTCGTCCCAGGTATCCAGGGTAAAGGTCATGTCGTCGCCGGCAGCGGCCGTGACCATGAGCCGGGCCAGGCCGTAGGACTCCGCGTAGCTGCAGAGGGGCAGGTCGTCGCGCCGTGGGAGGACCGCGCGGGCGACGCCCACGGCGTCGGTGGTTCCCTCCCACAGGAGTTCTCCCTTGCAGTTCTGCGCCGCGACCCGCGCCCCCGCCGCCGGGGCTCCGGTGTCGAGGCGCGTGACCCAGACGAGGGAGCCTTCCCGGCCCCACTTGAGATGGGCCGCGAGGTTGGTCACCAGTGCCGCCGTCGGCACGTGCATCGGAGTCGGCTCGGCGTAGAGGGCCTGGCCCAGGATGGCGCTTTCCACCTCGAGCACGTAGAAGCCGGGCGCGGAGAGGGGTATCCCCACGACCTCGAAGGCCTTGGCCCCGTTGGGCTTGGGCAGTTCGAATTCCTTGGGGCTGGCCGGCGTCCCGGCGAAGATGGATTGCTTCCAGTCGGATGAGCTGCGGTTGGCGCGGGCCAGCCAGGTGAGGACATCCGGGGCCTTGGCCGGGGGCAGACGCATGGCCCGCCCCATGAGCCGGGATGCCAAACCCGGCATCCCCTCGGGCGCGGCGGGTTCGACCTTGAGCCGGCGCGTCTTCACCGCGGATTCGATGTTGCGCAGGGTCACCGGAAGGACGCCCCCGGTCTTCAATTCGAGTATGCCGAAGCTCGCCCCGAACTTGGCCAGGGGCGGGTAGTCGTCGGTCTTGATGGGGAGGGGGAACTTCGCGGCGTTCTCCAGCCGCCGTCCCGAGTCGTCGGCCATGTCCGCGGGGAGGTGGATGGTCAGCCCGGCAAGGGGAGGGAACGGCCCGCTGAATTCCGCGGTGTTTACGTCCGCGTCATCATCCTTTCCCGTCGCCGGCTTCCAACCCGCGCCTCCGGGCCCGCGCATCTCGACGCGGGCCAGATCCTTCGGCGATACGGGGGCGGAAAACCTGAGCCTTATCGGCAAAAAGGGGATGCACCCGGCATCCGCGTTGGCGCGCTCGCAGGTGAGTTCCGCCGTGAACGGCGCGCGGATCTTGTAGGTTAAGACCTGGTCCTGGTCCCGGGCTATGCCGGAGACGGCCGCCGCGCCCTTCCCCCAGACCAGGTCCACCCGGCCGGAGGCGGGGAAGCTCCGCTTGGCCGCCAGCACCACGACCTGGGTCGAAGCCGCGGCCTCCCACTCCGAGCCGGCGGCCTTGATGATCTGTCGGCGCGCCTCGCCTTCGATGAAGCGCACGCCGATGCGGTCCAAGAGCCCCGCCACGCGGAAATAGACGTGGTTCCGGACGCTTTCCGGGTCGGGTTGGGCGTCCACGCGCAGGGCGAAGATTTGCTCCTCCTCGATGCCTCCGTAGCGCCACGTCCCGGGCTCGGATTCCAAGACCGCCGGGCCGCCGGTGTGGAACTCGAAGGCGCCGCCGCCTTCCTTCGGTTCGAACCGGCAGCGCAGGCCCGCGGGCAATTCCCGCTCGAAGTCGTAGACCCAGTTCTTGGGATCGGCCCAGCGCCCCGTGCCCGGAACCGGGCACGAGACCCGGAAGGGATCCTCGCGGCCCCGGAGGTCTCCAAAGGGGAGCATGGCCTCGGAGAAGCGCGCCCCGGCTTGGCGCGCCCGCTTGACGTAGCCTTGGGGCCAGAACGCCTCCACTCTGGGAGCGGCCGCGGCCGGTTCCGCGATTGCAAAGGCAAGGAGAGTGATGGCCGCGATCATGGGGGTCCTCCCGTCATACCGGCCCGGAGGCCGGGAGCTTACGCGGGAATTCTACCGCGTGCGGCGGGGGGGGTCAATAGCGGCGGAGGAGGCCATGTACCTGCGGCTACTTCGCGTCCGACTTGGGTTGCGAATCGGGGTTGGGCTTCGCGGGCGCCCCGGCAGTGGCGTGTGACCTCTTAGACTGGCTCTTGCTTCTGAGGATGAAGTCGAGGTAGGGGTCTTCCTCCAGAGGCTGGCGCCGCGACCTACGTCCATCATCCCACACGGCGGGGCCCTTTCTTTGGGAGGGTTTGGCATCAGCGCCGCTCCTATCCCCGGACCGCGTTCCGTAGAGCTCCTGCTCCAATTTATCCATATCTTCGAAGGACTTGCTAATCCCGTGCCAGGTGCCGGGGACACCGGCCAGCGCTTTCGTCATGTTCGCCACAGCCTTCTCGTAGGCTGTGACCGAGGCGGGATCGTACCTATTGTAATTCTTGATGGCGTCTGCGACCCGCACACCAGTTGCCGCAGTCTCCACGTTCTTGCCGATGGTCCAAACCGTCTTGTAGCGCTTGTAGAGGAGGTCCGTGGTGAGCCACAGGGAATCCCGGCCTGCGGTCTTCTCGTAGGCCGCGAGGGTCTTTTCCCAGAATCTGCTCTTGAGCCACATTTCCTTGGGGTTCGCGGACCACCCCACGGTGAGGCTTCTCAGGGGCCGCGTGTAGGGATTGGTGAGCTTGTAGAGAGGACCTCCGACAGTCTCAACCGCCTTGGCGATGGCCAGCATGTCTTCGAGGGTCCGGAAGGCGGCATCCGGATGCTCGGACAGCTTGATCCCCTTGAGGTAGAGGTCCAGGACCTTTCTGATACCCAGCGGGTCGACCTTGCCGATGGCCTCGTCCAGGAGAGCGTCGGTGGAGGTCTCCAGGAAGGTCTTTAGCACGATTCCGAAGGTCTCCTGGTTGTGGTCCGCCATTGCCTTGTCGACGTGCCACATGACGGAGAGTTTTCCACGGCCCTCCCTTTCCTCCTGCGCCACGGACTGCACCGAGGTCAGCTTAGAGGCTTTTTCTCCCGCGTCCGCGAGGTTCGCGCCGGCCCTGGCCCACATGTCCTTGGCCGCCTCCCAATGGTAGGTCCAGAGTTTCTTGGGGTCGGCGCCGTTCCACAGGGCCCACGCGCCCACAGCCAGGTGATACGTCGGGTCCACGGAGAGCCCCATGGAGACCGCGCTGCCCACGAGCGAGAATCCTGCCCGGCCCAGGTCCTTGAGGTCGCCGCCGAACCCGCGGGTCTGATAGACGACCTCGGTGCGCGCCTCGCCGGGGGTCCGACCCTTGCCGAAGGTCGCGCCGTCGAGCCCGAGATGGTGTCGCACGGGCGTGACTGTCCTCTTCAACTCGCCGCCGGACCACATGCTGAAGTCCCACGTTTCTTTGGCTTCGAGGGTCTCATAGCCGTGAGCGCCGACATACTGGACCTTGAATTCGAAGGGGACCTTCTCTTCCGGCATGCCGCCGTCGTGGAGCAGCCGGGAGTAGACCGAGAGCCCGCTTCCAACCCCGCGCCCCGACGTCGTGCCGTCCGCAAATTTCGTAGCCGTCGCGTCGAACACGGCCTTCGTTTCGAGCTTGGCCAGTTTGCCGTTTTCGTAGCTCAGCCGTTCTTCGACCGTCAGCGCTCCGTTGGGCCGATAGTGGATCTGGCGGACGGGGACCTTCACCGAGGGGTTCTCCGCGTCCTTGGAGTAGAAGCGGCCGCCGAGGATTAGATGCGAGAGAAAGTACGCGATGGAATCAGCTTTGTGCTGGAGATGCTCCTTGTCCTGGGTGGCGCCCTGCGTCTGGTCCACCAGCCACCGGCCGATGGTCTTCAGGGCCTGGCTCCGGTAGCTCGGCTGAATCTTTCTGACGGCCTCGGGGTCGACCTCCCAGCCGATGACGCCGCGGGAGTCCCACACCAGCCAGACCGACCCGGGGTGCTGGGGAGGGCCCGTGGGGCTCCTGGTCCGGCCGTCCGAGGAGACCTCCGCCTCGAGGACGAAGACCCCGTTGGAGAACCGGCCCTGAACCTGGGGCCACGCGCCTTTCGTGGTCGGGGTGAAGAGGCCCCCTCCGAGGTGGCGGTACACGGTGAGTCTTTCCTGGCCTCCCGGAGTCGCCCTAAGCCTGACCGTGACCTCCGCGATGGCGCCCCCGTCCTCCTTGTATTCGTTGCTGAGGACCCCGCCTTCCTTGAGCCGGATCTCCTCCGGCCGGAAAACTCCGTCGATGAATCGGCCGATGACCTGGGGCCAGGCCCTGCCCTCCGCCTGCTGGTAGAACCGGTCCCTCTCCGCTGGGAGGTACACGACTGACTCGACGCGATTGAGCTTGCCGTCGAAGACCCGCATCTCGAAACCGCCATTGCCCCGCTCTTCCCGGACGACCCACATTCCGTTGACCTGCTGGGCCCAGACCTCGCGCCCATCGACGGTGATTGACTTCCGCTTGATGGAGCCGTCCAGGGTCTGGAATTTTCCCGGCCACTCGGAGATGCCGTGCATACGGTTCATCTCGGACTTGCGGACGGTTCCACCGAGGGGCTCGATGTCGAGGCCAAGCTCCTCCGGCAGGAACTCGACGCCGTCCTTGAACCAGGAGAAATGAGCCATGTTCTCGGCCACGAGCTTTTTGAAAACCGCGTGGGCTTTGTGGCTGGCGGCGTCGCCGAGACCCCGCAGCAGGTTGAGGTAATGGTCTGACTTGAGCCGGTCCAACCTCTCCCGGATCCCTTTAAGCTCCGGGGTCGAGTCCAGGGCTTTCTCCATGGCCTCACGCGCATCCCTGGTGGGGTTGGGGTCATCGAGCGCTTTGCGCAGGTCCGGGTTCTTATCAGCCAGTTCCTTGAGGCGGCCTCGCGCCGTTGACAGGAGCGCTTGGATTTCCTCCTCCGCCTTCCCGGCCTGCGTGAGGTTGTCGAGGAATTCCCGCATGGGCGTGTAGTACCGCATGAGAAGCCGGAGATCGCCGACATAGTCCAGGAGCTTGGCGTCATGCATCTCTCGAACCCAAATCGAGGCCAGGACCGTCTCCATGCGAGGTAGCATGCACTTCTCGACCTCGGCCCAATTTTTCTGGAGGGTGCATCCGCGAAGTATCGGGCCGGTGTATGCCGTAGGGGGCCGGCCTTTCAGAGTCTCGCGGTGCTGGCGCAGCCACTCCACCCCCGCCTCGGCGAACTCCAGCAGTCCGCGTCGCCGGCGCAGGGCGGCCAGCCGCTCGTGCATGCTCCGCTCGAGCCCATGAAAAGGCGCCAGGGCGAGGTAGAGGGATTCCCTCCATTCATCCGAGACGTCCCGGCGCGCCGGGACTTGCCCGATTTTCGAACCTCGCCCCCACCGGGCGCCGGGCTCGCTCGTGGAGGGCATCCTCCGGAACACGGAGGCGTACGCCTCCGCCCCCTGCTTGGCCTCCTCGACGGACTTCTTGATGTTGCTCAGGCGCGTGTTCTGGTCGATCATGGGGTTTTTTTCCGCGTCGGGGTGTTTGACAGCCGCGCCGTAGAGCCTATCGAGGCCGGCCTTAAGCTCCGCCGGGTCGCCGGTCTCCCCGAGCTTCTCATATCCAGCCTTGATCTCGGACTTGAGCCGGTGGTCCTCCGGGAGCGACGGAATGGAAGCGTTGAAAGCCAGATATTCGGTCATGCCGAGCCGGAGGGCCTCAAGTTGGCCCTGGCTTCCCTTCAGGATCTCCTCGATCCGGCCTGCCAGATCGGATGCGGCCGCCGTGGCCTTGTCCACCTCAAGCTGCAGACCGGGCTTGAGCTGGAGAGCGCGCTCCAAGAGCATTGCCTGCTCGAGGTCCGGGGACCGGAGCTTTTTGAGGTCGGCGATCTTGCGCTCCAACGCGTCAATTTTGGCGGCGTGGTGATTGAGGTAGGACGCGAAGGTGATGGGCTTGTCCTCCCGCAGTTCGAAGCTGAAACCCTTCTTCGCCGCCCCTCCGGCGAAGACGAGCGCGAGTTCATGCGTTTCCCGGCAGTCTTTCTCCAGCTCATCGACGAACGCGTTCAACCGGTAGGCCTTGTCGTCAGACAGGGGAAACCCGACGTCCTTGAGATCCCTGAAATGCTCCGGCAGTTCCTTCAGGGCCTTGAGCGTGGCCTTGTGATCCCGGAGATCGTACTCAGCGCCGGTGATCTCCGCCAAGGACCTCATCAGCTGCTCGCGGTCCGCCTCAATGCTTGCCAGGAGGGGCTCGATCCGCTTCAAATGGTTTCCTTGCGTCTCTTCCCCGAAGGCCATTTGGGCGAGCAATGCCAGGCTCCAGAGGACTCCCATCCGGCTAGCCCCCCCCGCCCGGGAGGGCGGCTCGCGCCCGGCGCCCTGTTTCTTTCAGCCATCTCTTGAGCCTCTGCCACCAGGACAGGGACTCCTCAGGGGGCGGGGGCGCCGCCGCGGGTTGGAGCCTCCTGGTCGCAGTCAGGCTCAGATCGCCGTGCTCGGCCCTCGTTTGGGCGGGCTGCGGCTGGGTCGCCCCCCGGGGTTGTTGCGCCGTCGCGCCGATGCCTTGCGGCCGTAGAAACGATTCGAGGCCGGCTAGCCACTTGGACATGCGGCCCAACACCCTCTGTCCCAGGCTTGAGGTTGGGGCCTGCTTCCTGGCGGGATTCTGGCCGCCAACGAGCCCCGTCTGCCGGGTCCAGCTCCTTGGCGTTCCCTCCTGGGCCTCGACCGCGGCCAAGTCCTTCTCGAACTCCGCCAAGCGCTGTCCCATGAGCCGTTTGAAATGCGCGTCGACCACGTCCATGGGCACCCACCCGCCCTTCTTGTAACGCAGAATCCCCTTGAGCGCGGCGACGTCATTGCACTTCTCCGGAGGGCCGCAGGAGCGGCTCCAGCGAAGGACCCGCTGCCTGGCGGACTCGTCAACCTCGATGTCCCGGAACAGGGGGTTCTTCGGGTCGTACCGGCCCAGGACGAAGCGGTACTTCTTCAGATTCTCCACGACGCTGCGCAGGAAGGCGTCGAAGTTGTCCTCCGGGGTCTTGTTCACGTCGTCAGAGCGCTTCGCGGCCCCGTCGATGAAGATGATCTGGGCCTTACGGCTCGCTTCCCGCACCACGGCCTCGGGTAGATCACGCAAGTTCGTCGCCACGCCCGCCTGAGCCAAGAGAGACTCCAGGGTGTGCGCGGCTCCTTGATCCGGGATGTCGCGGCTCCCGATCCCGGGTCTCGCGCTCAGCGCGGGCCCATCGCCGGCGCCAGGGGCCGCGGGGGCCGGCGACCCCGCGGGGGGGCGCGGGCCCGGCTTGGCGCCGGAAGCCGCCCCGGGGCGGCTCCCTCGGGGGCCGAGGCCGTCGTCCCCCGCGCCGGCCTTGGGATCGTTGAGGGCCCCGGCCATATTCTGCATGCTCTGCCGGGCTTTGGCGGTGGACGCGCTGCCGGCAAGCGTTGAGCGGGCCAGGCGTTGGTCAAGCGTGGCCGTCCGGCGCGCCTTGCTCCCGTCCGGAGCATTGTCGGAAGGCTTGAGGTCAGGCCCTTCCCGGCTTTCCGCGGGGTCGCGGCGAGGCTCATCAACGACCGCCGAGGACCCCGGGGTCTTGGGGTTCTCTCCAACTGTCACTCCGGCGCCCGACACTTTGCCCGTGATCGATTCTTCCGCGGTGTTCAAGGCTGGCGGCTTCTCCTTCGGCAGCGTGATGCCTCGTACAAAATCGAGGTGGGCGTCAGACTCCCTAATGAAATGGTGGACGCTTTGGAGTTCTCCCTCGATGGCATCCCGGTCGCCCTCCTCCGTCGTCTTGCCCAATTCCTCCGTCAGAAGCCTCGTGTAATCGGCGTAGAGGCGGGCGTTCTTGTCGAAAAGGTCCTTGGCCAGCCGGATCGTTTCGGCCGCCTTCGCCCGATCCCGTTCGCTGAGGTCCGCTTTCGACAGCAAGTCCTTGGCCTGCGCGGCTTCCTTCCTGCAGGCGTCGGCGATTCCTGCCGTTTGTTGGAGACAGGATTCCAAGGCTATGTTGGCTCGGGATTTTCCGGCAGGGGGGCATTCCCCCTGGAGCTCAGTGTCCCATTGGCACGCCGCCAGGGCATGCGCGGGGAGGAGGAAGAGTGCCAGCGTAGCAGGGCCGAAAGTCTCAAGCCTGATGCGGCGGAGAATCCTGGCGGTGCTCATGGAGTGTTCTTTCCAAAAGTATGTGTCGCACCGTCCTCCGTGTCAATAGGGTCCGGTCCCAAATTCTACAAATTTCCACCAACTGAGCTCGCGGCGCGAAGTCCCTTGGGATGCCTTCACCGCAGCAGGAAGTGCTCCAGCAGCGGCATCAGCGGCGCCAAGATTCAGAGCGCCCCGATCGCCGTCATCACGGCTTGGCGCCGGAGGTTCGGAGGAGCGTCGTAGACCTCCGCGGTGACGGCGATGAAATCGTGGAGGGTCCGCTGGCGCGAATTAATGGCCGCCACGCGGGAATTCTACCGCGTGCGGCGGGGGGGGGGTCAATACCAGCGGGGTGCGCTGAAAGATTGTAGGCAGCCCGGAGCGCGACAATCCAGCCCCCCAACGGGAAAGAGGGCGTCTCGCCGGGGAAACGATGCGCCGGCGTTCAAGAACGCGACCCGTAGGCCACTGCGTCCGGACGCAGCGGCTCACGGCGGGGCAAGCCGCCTCGGGCCGAATCGTCGGCGGGCTAGTCTCAGATTGTGGGGCCGGCATTATGCCGACTCCCCGATTATGCCGACTACGGGGCTTCGGACCCCGACTCTCTCGTCGATGAGCCTTGAGCTGAAATCGGCATAATACGGCCGTCTGCCATACTTCTCTTATCCCGGCATTCGCTGGGAAAAGGAGGAGGATATGGCAGACCCATCCCAAGCTGTCCGCATTGTGGGGCCGTTGGCTTTGTGCAAAGACGGTCTCATTAGTGAGCTTCGCAGCCGAGGCTACACACCTCTATCAATCAGGAATCTGCTGTACCTGATGGCGCAACTCAGCCGCTGGCTGATTCGAATCGGCGTTCAGCCTGGGGAACTTACGAGCCGAACGCTCGAAAGATTCCTCTGCCACAGGCGAAAGCTTGGCTACACATGGCACCCGACCGTTCGTGGCCTCGAAGCGGTCCTGAGCTATCTCAGGCGGCTAGGCGTCGCGCCGACCGAGGAACGGAAAGCTCCTGAACAGACAGCGCTCACCGAACTGCTTGAACGCTTCGGGAAGTTCCTCGCTCAGGAGCGTGCGTTGAACTCCGGCGTCATACGCCGATACCAGGATATTGCGCGTTGCTTCTTATCGGCCGCTCAGGGTGCTCGTAGCATGGCGCTCGATGGATTGCGGACGGCCGACGTCACTTCATTCGTTCTGGCTGAGGTGCGTCGGTCGAGCGTTGGCTACGCCAAGTTCAAGCTGACCGCGCTCCGCTCCTTCCTTCGCTACCTGCACATCCGAGGCGAAATCCCGGGCGATCTATCAGGCGCTATTCCGGCAGTAGCCGGTTGGCGGCTGGTAGGTTTGCCCAGAGCTCTGGAAGGGGATCAGGCGCGGAGGCTCTTGCTCGCTTTCGACCGCCGCACGCACGCGGGGCGACGCGGCTATGCCGCCGTCATCCTGATGCTCCGCCCCGGGTTGCGAGCAGCCGAGGTTGCGTCCTTGAGCCTTGAGGACTGCGACTGGTCGCGCGGCGAACTCGTCATCCAGGGCAAGCAGGGGCGCGAGGACAGGCTTCCCATGCCATGGGATGTAGGCGAGGCGATCGCATCGTACCTGCGCTTAGGGCGTCCTCGCTCGGCATTGCGGGGTCTGTTTCTGAATGAACACGCGCCTCATCGAAACATGACCCGCTCCATGGTGACCAACCTCGTGCGCAAGGCAGGCGAGCGTTCTGGGATTCCAAGCCTCGGTACCCACAGGCTTCGCCACACGGCCGCCACACAGATGCTTCGCAAAGGGGCGCCTTTGCATGAAATCGCTCAGGTCCTGCGACACGAGTCCATCGAAACCACCGGCATCTACCTGCATGCTGACCTCACCATCAAAGAGCGCGCGCTTGCGAAAATCGCTCAGGCCCATGGAGTCGGCTATCGCCGATATCGACCTGAGGACCGATTGTTGGCGTTCTTGAACGGGCTCTGATTATGCCGATTTCAGCCCAAGGCTCATCGACGAGAGAGTCGGGGTCCGAAGCCCCGTAGTCGGCATAATCGGGGAGTCGGCATAATGCCGCGGACACAACCAGCATGCCGCCCGCGCGGCCTTCGGTCCGGACCGCGTGGGGCCTCGCCGGAGACGGGTCAAGCCTCCTTGACTCGAGGATTCTGACGGCCGACCGCCCCCGTTTGACACCCGCTCCGGGCTTGTGATATCCTGCGGAGTGTTCTCCCGCAGCGCGCTGCTGGCCCTCTGCGGCCGGCTCTTGATCGCGACGATCTTCCTCGCTTCGGCCTTCGGCAAGGTCACCAATTTCGATGGGACGGTGCGCCTCATGGAGGCGCACGGAGTGCCGCTGCCGCAGGTGTTGTGCGCCGTCGCGGCCGCGGTGGAGGCCCTCGGCGCGATCGCGCTGGTCCTGGGCTACCGATGCCGCGTCGCCGCGGGCGGGCTGGCCGCCTTCGTCGTTGCCGCGACCCTGGTCTTTCACGCCGCCGCGGAGCCCGCCCAGCGGGTGCATCTCCTTAAGAACATCGCCATCATCGGCGGGCTCCTCATGGTCGTCGCCTTCGGCCCCGGCGAGGTGAGCCTGGAGGGCCGTCGGAATTGACCGAATGACCGAGAAGCCCTACGTCGTCCTGGCGCGCAAGCACCGGCCCCAGACTTTCGGGGATGTCGTCGGCCAAGACGCCGTGGCCGCGACCCTCCGCAACGCCATCGCCGCCAAGCGGCTGGCCCACGCCTACCTCTTCTCCGGGCCGCGGGGCGTGGGCAAGACGACCATGGCCCGCGTGCTCGCCAAGGCCCTCAACTGCAAGAACGGCCCGACCCGGGACCCGTGCGGCCAATGCGACCCCTGCGTGGAGATCGCCCAATCCCGGGCCATCGATGTGCTCGAAATGGACGCCGCTTCCCACACCGGCATCGACAACGTGCGGGAGGTCATCATCGACACCGTGGGACTGGCCCCGACCCGCGATCGCTACAAGGTGTTCATCATCGATGAGGCGCATATGCTCTCCACACCTTCCTTCAACGCCCTCTTGAAGACGCTCGAGGAGCCCCCGGCGCACGTGGTCTTCATACTCGCGACCACCGAGGCCGGGAAGGTCCCCGCCACCGTCGCGTCCCGCTGCCAGCGTTTCCGCTTCCGGCCGGCGGATCATGAAACCATCGTCTCGCACCTGCAGGCCGTCGCCAAGAAGGAGAAGCTCTCCGTGGCTCCCGAAGCCCTGGCGCTCATCGCCCGAGGCTCCGGGGCCTCGCTGCGCGACGCCGTGAGCCTCCTCGACCAGGCCCAGACCTACGCCGGGCGCGAGATCGCCGCTTCGGCCGTGCGGGAGATGCTCGGCTACGTGGCCCGCGAGGAGATCCTCCGGCTGGCCCGCGCGCTCCTGGGCCGCGACGCGGCGGCCCTGTCCGCCTGGCTCGTTTCGGCCCACGGGTCGGGGACCGATCCGGCCCAGATCGCGCGTGATCTGAGAGAGGAGTTCGAGGGGGTCTTCCTGGAGCGGTTGGGCGTCAAGTCCGCCGCCGATCCGCGGGCGCTGGAGTCGGCGGCCGGCGCGCCCGCCGACAGGCTCGCGCATCTGCTGCGCCGCCTCAACCGCGTCCTCGAGGAGCTGCGGGCGAGCGACTCGCCGCGGCTGACTTTGGAGCTCGGCCTCTTCGGGTTGGTGGAGGAGGCGTGGGACGCCGGGGACTGGGTGGGACGGCTTGAGGCGCTGGAGGCCCGGCTGTCGGCGGGCCAGGGCCCGCAGTCCCCGTCCCTTTCCAACAAATTGCAGGGGGCGGCGGCTTCCCCCGCTCCGGCTTCGGCCTCCCGTCCCGCCGTGCCGGCGGGCGCCGATGCCGCATGGAAGAAGGTGATCGCGTCCGTCTCGGATCGTCCGAGCCTGGCCCACATTCTCGCCGCCGCCCGCATCCAGCGCGTTTCGGAGTCCGAATGGATGGTGCTGCTGGAGCGTCAGCTCGAGCTCGACCGCGTGGAGAGGCACCGGGACCAGGTCGAGGCCGCCTTGGCCGCGGCCCTGGGCCGGAAGGTCGCGTTGAAGCTGTCGGTGGTTGCGCCGGGCGCCGCCGCGGAGGTCGTTGATACCGGCCTGCCGGAGTTCGCCGGGGGCGAGTCCGCCGCGGGGGACTGGAAGGACGTCACCCAGGCTTCTCCCGAGGACAACCCGCTCAAGAAAGCGGAGCGCCTGCTGGGCGGGACGGCCCGCTTCGTGCGCAAGCGCAGCGAGGAATGAAGACTTTCGATCGCCTGGTCGGCCGGTTCAAGCGCTTCCCGGGCGTGGGCCCCAAGCAGGCCGAGCGGATGGCCATCCACGCGCTGCGCGCCTCCACCGCCGAAGTCGAGGAGCTCGTGGCCGCCCTTCGCGATGTCCGCTCCCGAGTCCGGGGCTGCCCGCAGTGCTGGGATTTCACCGACCGCGAGCTTTGCGAAATCTGCGCCGACGAGGGACGCGACCGGGGCGTGGTGTGCGTGGTCGAGGAGCCCCAGGACGTGGCCGCCATCGAACGCTCGCGCAGCTACCGCGGGCTCTACCACGTCCTGCACGGCTGCCTGTCCCCCATCGACGGCATCGGCCCGGAGTCGCTGCGCGTCTCGGAGCTTCTGGCGCGGGTCAATGACCCCGCCCGGGGCGTGCGCGAGGTCATCCTCGCGACCGACGCCGACACGGAGGGAGAGGCGACCGCCCTCTATCTGGCCCAGGAACTGCGGCGGCCTCAGCTCAAGATGAGCCGGATCGCCCAGGGAGTTCCTCTCGGAGGCGATCTGGACTATATCGATGAACGCACGCTCGCCCACGCCTTATCCGGGCGCCGGGAGGTCTAATGCGCTACGAAAATATTCTCGAGGCGATCGGCAATACGCCGCTTATCCGCCTCAACCGCATGGCCGCGGGGTTAAAGCCCGCGATCTACGTCAAGGCCGAGTTCGTCAACCCGGGGGGCTCGGTCAAGGACCGCATCGCGGTGACCATGATCGACGACGCCGAGCGCCGCGGCCTGCTCAAGCCCGGCGGGACCATCATCGAGGGGACCTCGGGCAACACCGGAATCGGCCTGGCGCTGGTGGCCGCCCTGCGGGGCTACAAGCTCATCTTCACCATCACCGACAAGCAGTCGCGAGAGAAGATCAACCTTCTCAAGGCCTTGGGGGCCGAGGTGATCGTCTGTCCCACCGCCGTCGAGCCCGCCGATTCCCGCAGCTATTACTCGGTCGCCGACAAGCTCTCGAAAGAGATTCCCAACGCCTATTACCCCAACCAATACGAGAATCCCCAGAATCCGCGGGCGCACTACATCGGCACCGGGCCGGAGATCTGGAAGGACTCGGGGGGACGCATCACCCATTTCGTCGCGGGCATGGGGACCGGGGGAACCATCTCCGGGGTCGGCAAGTACCTCAAGGAGCAGAACCCGCGCATCAAGATCATCGGCGTGGACCCCATCGGCTCGCTCTACCATGAGAAGTTCCATCATAACCGCGTCGGCAAGGCCCACCCCTACGTCGTCGAGGGGATCGGCGAGGACATCTTCCCGAGCACCATGGACCTCAAGATCCTCGACGACTGCCTCCAGATCACCGACCGCGATTCCTTCGTGGCGACCCGGCGCCTGGCGCGGCTGGAGGGCATCTTCGTCGGCGGCTCGGGCGGTTCGGCCTTGTGGGGGGGCTTGAAGGCCGCCGAGAGGCTCTCCGCCAAGGACTTCATGGTGATTCTCTTGCCGGACACCGGGATGCGCTACCTCTCGAAGATTTATAACGACGAATGGATGAAGGAGCACCAGTATTTCGACACCGAACTGCACCTCCAGGCCAAGGACGTGCTGGCGGCCAAGCGGGCGGGCGCCCGCGAGCGCCGCTTGGTCATGGGCAAGCCCAAGGACACCCTCCTCGTGGCCCTGAGAAGGATGCGGACGCAGGATATTTCGCAGCTGCCGATTTTCGAGGGCCGCCGCCTGGTGGGTTCGGTTCTCGAGGATGACATCCTCCGGCTCATGCTCAAGGGCCGGGAGATACGCAAGATGATCGTGCGCGAGGTGATGGTCGACTCCCTGCCGGTCGTGGCGCTGCAGGCCCGGCTCGAGGTCGTGATGCGCCTGATCACGCCGGAGCGCCCCGCGGTCATGGTCCAGACGGGCAAAGGGACCTATGACATCATCACGAAGTACGATATTCTCAACGCCGTCAGCCGCAATGCCGAGAACGGCAAGATGGGGGCATGACCGGGGTCGCGGTCTTGACGCTGACGATGCTCGTGTCGCTCCAACCGGCCGCGGCCCAGGAGGACAAGCCGGCGGCCGCGCCGGAGGCCGTCGACGCGGTGGTCTCCGAGGAGCCCGCCAAGGCCGCCGAGACCCCGGTCGTCGTCCCGGCGCTCGTCGCGCCGGCCGGCATCCCGCCCGGCGCGGAGTGGTCCTTCCTCAAATCCGCCGCGGAGGAGTCCAACGCCGAGGCCGCGGAGGAGGCCATGCGCGAGGCCGAAGCCTTCGCCGCGCGCCGCTCCGAGGATGAACTCGGCGTCGAGGCCAGGCTTCTCGCCGCGACCCTCCGCCAGCGCAAAGGCGACAACGAGGGCGCGGCGGTCGCGCTCCTTCAGTTCATCTACGAGTATCCGGATTCCAAGCTGGTCTTTCAGGCCAAACGCGCCTACACGGAGCTGGTGGAGAAGAAACTCTCCAGGAAACTGCGCTCCCCCATGTCCGAACTCGTGCGGCCGCCGGAGGGCGGAGACAAGGCCCAAAGACTCGCCGCTCTGCTGGAGCGGCTCGGGGCCCAAGCCGTCGACGACCTCTACCCCCCGGCCCTCGAGGCGTTCCGCCAGTTCCAGGGTCGCTTCCCGGAGCACGCGGGTTCCGACCGCCTCCTCATCCATCTGGCCCAGCTTCACGCCCGCAACTCCCGGCCCGGAGCGGCGCTCCACGCGCTCAAGCGCCTGCTCGCCCTGCACTCCGGGAGCCCGCTGCGGCCGCAGGCCTACTGGCAGGCCGGGCGGATTTACGCCGACAGCCTGAAGGAATACAACAAAGCCATCGACGCCTTCCAGGAGCTGGTCGACCGGCACCCGCAGGCGCCGGAGGTCCTGCCGGCGTTGGAAAGCGCCGCCAAGCTCTTCGAGGAGCGCCTCAAGTCCTACGACTTGTCCATCGAGGTCTACGAGCGCATCGTCAAGGTCTTCCCCCGCTCGGAGGGCGCCCTCAAGGCCTTGCGGGCGCAGGCTCGTCTCCAGCGCGAGCGGCTCAAGCGTCCGGCCGAGGCGGTCAAGACTCTGCGGCGCGTCGCCGACGACTACCGCTTTCCGGCGGGGGCGGACGCGCTCAAGGAGGCCGCCGCCATCGGCCGCAAGGATCTCAATGACTACGGGCTGGAGGTCGAGCTGCGGCGCAAGATCGCCTCTTCCTATCCCGACACCGCGGAGGCGACCGAGCAGCTCTACGCCGCGGCCGAGGTCCTCGAGGACGACCTCAAGGACGACTCCCAGGCCAAGGCCGCCTACCAGGAAGTCGTGTCCAAGTACCCGACTCACAAACTGGCCAAAAAGGCCTCGGACCGCATCGCCAAGATCGAAAAGAGGAGCGCCCCATGACCGAAGGAAATGGCCTGCCCTTCCAATCGGGGGAGGGGCAGGTTCCTAAGGTTACCGGAGGAAAACCATGAACCCCCACGCCGATATCGAGACCCGTCTGGGAAAAATCCGCATCGAGCTCTTCCTACAGCAGGCCCCCGTGACCGCCGGCAATTTCATCAAGCTGGCCGAGAAGGGATTCTACAACGGGGTGATCTTCCACCGCGTCATCCCCGGCTTCATGATCCAGGGGGGCGATCCCACGGGCACGGGCCGCGGCGGCCCCGGCTACAACATACTCGACGAGTTCGGCCCGGGCCTGCGCCACAGCAAGCCCGGCATGCTCTCCATGGCCAACCGCGGTCCCGACACGGGCGGCAGCCAATTCTTCATCACCTTGGCCCCCACGCCGCATCTCGACGGCAAGCACGCCATCTTCGGCCAGGTGGTCGAGGGCCAGGGCGTGGTCAAGGCCATCGGCGACGAGCCGAAGGGCCCCGGCGACAAGCCCCGGGAGGAGGTGGCCATGAGCAAGGTCACCATCGTCAAGGCGTAGGCGATGGGAGCAACGGCGTTCGCGGCCCTGGCTTTGGTCGCGGCCGGGGCGCTCGCGCGGCCGCCGTCGGCGGCGGCGCAGGAGCCCTCGGATCCCTGCGCCTTGTCGCCCGGCGACCCCGCCCCGGGCGGAAGCAACCTCAAGGCCGCCCGCATCACCATCGCCGCCAGGAACGAGACTTTAGACCCCCTCGAGGTCGCCGTGAATGTCCTATGGTCCCCCTACGATCCCGTGTCCCGGCGGGTGGACTCCTCGAAATCATCCGTGGACTCTACCACCTTCACCATCCGGGGGACTTACGGTCAGAGGATGTGGAGGACGGGCAACCGCAACGCCCCGCGCGGGGTCAACCTGGTGGCCCGGATCAAGATGAGAAGCGCGGGGGCCGACGGGCGCCAACGCGTGTACAGCTCGCTGGTGTGTCTGGCGGAAGGAATGCACCCGTATTTTTGGATCAACTACCACTCGGACGCCCTCTCTCTGGAGTTCCTCAAGGGCGGCAAGGCCGTGCCCTTCCCCAGCGGGCACCTGGGCGTTTGCCGGGCCGACAAGGACTGCAGCTTCCGCCCCATCCAGTAGGGGGCCGGGCTGCTCAACGCCGCGCCGCGCTGGGCAGGGACTTCCGGTGGAGATCGGCGTAGAGCCGGTTGAACAAATAGGCCCCGAGCTCCAGTCCCCGTTCGACGTAGGTGCGCCGCCGCGGGTCGGCCCAAGCGGGCTCGAGGATCTTGAAGAAATCCTCGGCATGGCGCAGGTCGAGCGAGGCGTGCAGCGAGTAGTGCGCCAGGCGCCCCTCCGGCACCCAGCCCCGGCGCAGCACGGCCGCTCCGATCCGCGATGAAATACCCGCGAAGGCGAGTTCGATGATTCCCATGCACGCCGCGCCGACCTCGATCTCGTCCAGCGCGCAGGAGGCGGCAAGGGCCGCGTTGAAGGCGCGCAGCTCCGGCCAGACGGCGGCCTTGGCGACCGCCGTGGGCTCCGAACCGATGCTCTCCAGGAAGGCCCGGAAGGTGTTTTTATGGAAGGCCCCTTCGCGGAAGTCGCCATGCTCCTCGACCAGGTTATGCAGGACCTCGATTCGTTCCTCGGGCTCGGGTAGGCGGGCGGCGAGCGCGGCCATGGGCCGCGGGTAGAAGACCACGGCGAAGTAGAACTGCTCCTGGGTCCGGCGGAAGCCCGGGAGGGTCATCAGCCCGTCCTCGAGGGCGCGCAGGTACTCGTTGCGCGCCATGCCGGCCCGGGAGAGGACGAGTTCCGCGGCTTCCTTGACTCCCACGAGGGTCTCTGTCTGCGTCATATTTATACCTCCGAGGTGTTGATGTTCCAAGCCGCCCCGGCTTGGAGTCCGCAGCCGTAGATCGTGGCTCCGGCCGTGGTGAAACGAAGACCCGAGAGCGCCCCCGACAGGGGGCCCAGGTCCGAATCGGCGACGGCCACGAATAGGGAATCGAAACCCCGGCGGACCGTCTCGCGAAGGGCGGCGTCGAGCAGTTCCCGCGCGTCGCGGGCGTCCGAGAACGCGAAGCAGGACAGATGGGCCGCGCGGATCTCGCCGCGGTCTTCCCAAAGCAGCCGCTTGGCGAGAACCGTATCCTCGAGCAGGCCGCAGGCCGTCTCCCGGGGATGGACCAGGCCGAGGGGGACCGCGGCCGAGCGCAGGGAGGGGGCATGGCCCATACCGACGGCGTAGCGGCCCCGGGTGAGGCGCTCGTGGAGGGCCCGGACCGCCAGAGGCGGGCGCATCCAATTATTGGAGGCGCCGGCCCGAGTTGTGGCCTCGAGTTTGACGATGCCCACCGAGCCGACCGGCTCGAATGCGGGTATGCCGGCCCGCCCGGTGTAGCGGTCGGGCGCGGGCGCGGTGCCGTCCATGATCACGGAGAAGGCCGCGTCGCAGCGGGGGTGGGCCCACGCCATAAGCTCCGAGAGCAGGGCGCGCAGGGCCCAACCGGACCGCGCCCGCGGGGCGAGCTTGAGGTCGCCCACGTAGAGGGCCCTGATTCCATGCCCGCGCGGGTCCCGGAGTTCGCGCTCGGCCGCGCTCACGGCTCCAACAACCTCCCCATCCCAGACCGCCAGGAGCGTGAGGCTGGGTCCCATCGCGCGCCAGAATCGACCGTAATGAGTCCCGTGCTCGATGCGGAAGCGCCGGTTTCCGAGCGGATAGGTAAAGCCGCGCTCGAAGCGGGAAAGACGCTCGAAAAGCGCGGGCTCCGCGCCCTCGTCGATGGGAATGATCGAGAGTGTTCCCGAGGCCATGTCAGTTTTTTCGCCCCACCAGCACCGCGCGATAGAGGAAGCTGCGGTCCGCTGCGGTGAGGTCCCGGGAGAGGTCTCCCAGCCAATCGAAACGGCGCTCCAGCGCCGGGATTTCGAGCCGTGAATTGAGTTGGCGGACGATCACGAAGCCCCCGGGCCGCAGGGCATCCCAGGCGCGGTCGAGTACCTGAGCCGCCGCTAGGGGCGAGAGCCAGTCGAGGATGTTCGAGAGGTGGACCAGGTCGGCTTTGCGGCGAGTCTCCCGCAGGGCCTGGGCCATGCCCACGGCCGACCAGGTCACCGCCGGCATCCGTTCCGGTGACGGGACGGTCAGCCAAGGCAGGACCGCGCCGTCTGAGAAGGAGCCCAGGAGGACCTGCGCCAGATAGGGATTGCTCTCGGCTCCGGGCCGGGAGAATGCCGCGCGCGTGCGGTCGGCGAAGTGGCCGGAGAACGGTCGGCGCCGATTGGAAGTGGCGAGGGGGCCGAAGATCTTAACCAGATGCGGCAGGGACATGACCCGGACGAAGGCTTCATCGATCGCCGCGCCCAGCGGCGTGCTCGCCGCCGCGAGCCGCCCGCGACTCCCGGGGTCTCGCAGGGACATCACGCCGGCGAGCTGGCCGCCCCACGGGGCCAACTCTCGGCGCAGGGCCTCCCACAGCAACTCATAGCGTCCCGAATGATCCGGTCCGCAGCCCGCCCAACTCGCGACCGGACCGACGGCCCGGTGGGAGAGGCCCAGGCCGCGCAAGTGGCCGACGACGGCCTGTCCGCGGCGGTCCTCGCGCATGGGAAGATGCCCCAACACGGCCAGCCTCTCCTCCGGCGCCGCCCGCTCCAGAAGCCGGAGCTTGAGACGCGCCAAGGCCAACTGGGAAGGGTTGGGGTCGACAAGGTGAAGGCTCGCGACCCGTGGGTCGGCGGCCAGGGCCGCGGCGGTGCAGCCGCCCGAGGCGACCATGGCGACATGCGCCCGCGCTGCTCCTAACCGCGACAGCACGCGCAGGTCGAGGGCGGCGTCCTCCCGCACCTGGGCGAATCCCACGGGAAGCCGGGAGGCTTCTTGGACCCACTCCGGATAGCCATTCGTCATTTCCCCTCCTGATGGCCGTCGTCAGAAGGAGATCAATTAATGTGCCATCCGAGAGGGGTCACATCCCGCCATAAGACATATTCGGTCAATTTGTCGTTTGGCGGGATGTGACCCCGTTGATGTTGAGACGTGACCCCCATTTAAGTTATCCTACTGTCGAGACGTCAGAATGCCATTCCCTTCGGCCCCGGCCCACCCGGCCATCGAGAAAGTCCTCCTGGACGAGCCCAAGATCAAGGCTCGCATCCGGGCGCTCGGCCTGCAGATCTCCCGCGACTACGCGGGCAAGGACCTCGTGGTGGTGGGCATACTCAAGGGCTCCGTCATTTTTCTCGCCGACCTCATGCGTTCGCTCACGGTGGACTGCCGCTTGGATTTCGTGGGCCTTTCCTCCTATTCGGGGACCGGCTCGACCGGCGTGGTCCGCATGACGCTCGACTTGCGCGAGAGCGCCGAGGGCCGGGATCTCCTGATCGTCGAAGACATCGTCGACACGGGTCTCACCCTGCACTACCTTCTCGACAACCTGCGCACGCG
>CAYJXJ010000033.1:21177-32195 GCA_964374095.1 uncultured Elusimicrobia bacterium | reverse complement strand
GTTGGCAGGCAAGGACCTGGGTAGTTACCCTGCAAAGGGATATTCAGACAGGTCTGCGAGGCGGTTTCCTACTCCCACAAAAGGCAGGTCTTACACCGCGACCTCAAGCCGTCCAACATCATGATCGACGCAAATGGCTATGTCAAGGTAATGGACTTTGGCCTTGCGCGGCGGGCCAAGGACACGATCAGCCAACTCACCCAGCAGGACACCTCCGGGACTCCCGCCTACATGGCGCCCGAGCAGCACCTGGGGGAAGCCGTTCGCGCCTCGGACGCAGCCCTTGGGGCTATCAGGGCCCTTGAAGGCCTTCAGCTCGAGGGCGAGAGACCCATGGTGAACAAGCTCGTCTGCATCGGGAAGGACCCGGCGCGGACCAGGAGCGCCGGGGCGCGCGCTCTGGGGTCGTTCCAGCGTCCGGCGAACCTGTCCCAGATGATGAGCATTACTCCGACCACCAGTTTCGACCAAAGCCAACTGAGCCTGGACCTATATTCCTCACGGCGCCAGGGTTTGACGGTTCCCGTCTATGTCATCGCGCCGGCCGACTCCGTGGAACCGAGGGCCGACCCGCAGGCTCTCGGGGCGGTGGTCAAGGAGGTTGCCGAAGGCTGCCCAGGCCAGTTTCGAAGGGGTTGCCTGAACTTCCCAGGTCAGAGCAGGGGGATATTCGCTTGGGCGAACTGCCGGTCGAAGCTAAAAAGACGGTGGAATCGGCGCCGGTGGAAGAGGTGGATATTCGAGGCGTCCACGAAGCTCAGCTCGATCTGGGCGAACTTCTCTAGGACGGCCAGGGCACCGAGTTTGTCCTCGGGCTCAAGGGCCAGCAGGCTCAGGTGGGGGCTGCGCAGCCAGACCGAGCGCCCGAACTCCGCCGCGGCGCGAGGGCCTAAGCGCACCGCCAACCAGTTGAGCGTCTCGTAGAGGACCGCCTCGCTGGCGTAGAAAGCGTCCCGGCTGGTCGCGCAACGGTCACGCTTCTCTAGGGCCTCAACGTGCCGGGCGTCCTTGGGATAGGCCATGGCGATGAAGGCGGAGGTATCGAGCAGGACCCTCACTTGCGGCGCGGGCCGGGGCCGTAGAGGTCTTGGTCGGTCTTGCTCCATCGGCGCGGGTCATAAGGACGCTCCTCCTCGGCAACCCACTTCCTTCCCAGCGTGGTGAGCACGAAGTCTTCTTCGTGGGGAATGGCGCCCCGGCTCCGCTTCTCCCCGATGTAGGCGTCGATGGCCTCGCGCACCAGGGAGGCCATGTCTCGGCGCTCCTCCACGGCCAGGTGCCGCAGGAGCCGGTGCTGCTGGGACTCCAGGCCGATGTTGGTGTAGACGAAACGGGGGCGTTTGGCCTTCATTTGTACAAGTGTACATCGGTACATAGCATAAGTCAAGGGCCCTGCGCTTCCAATAATTGGAGGCGCCGGTTGTCAATCCCGTCGGAAAACTATAGAATCCTGCGGTACCCATGGAATGGATCGTCCAGGTCCCGGTCCTTTTCTTCTCCGTGATGTTCCATGAAGTCGCCCACGGGGTGATCGCCTTGCGCCATGGCGACGACACGGCCAAGAGAATGGGGCGCATCAGCTTCAATCCCGTCGCCCATATCGACCCGGTCGGCTCGCTCCTCCTGCCGGCCGTCTGCCTCCTGGCCAATTGGCCCATGTTGGCCTGGGCCAAGCCGGTCCCCGTCGATGAACGCAGCCTCTCCGGGGGGCACCGGAGCATTTTCCACGTCGCCGCCGCGGGCCCCGTGTCGAACCTATTGCTGAGCTTGGCCGCGGCCGTCCTTTTCCGCGGGATGATGACCCTGCCCCCGATCCTGCCGGGGTTCCAGTCCACCCTTTCGGGGGTGCTGCTCTACGCGGTGACCGTCAACATTTTCCTGGCCTTCTTCAACCTGATCCCGATCCACCCCTTGGACGGCAGCAAGGTCCTCGGGGCCCTGCTGCCGTGGCGCTATCGCGTCCGCTACGAGCGGCATTTCCCCTACGGATTCATGATGATCGTGGGCATGCTGGTGTTCGGGTTGATGAAGCCGCTGGTCCTGGTCCCGTCGCTGTTGACCATCTCGCTCCTGCGGGCCGTGGGGCTGATATGGTGAACGAAGGAAAGACCGCCCTCCCGGTCGTGATGTCGGGCATGCGCCCCACGGGCCGCCTGCACTTGGGCAACGACTGGGGCGCCCTGCGCAACTGGGTCGATCTGCAGAACCGCTACGACTGCTACTTCATGGTGGCGGACTGGCACATGCTGACCACCGGTTTTGACCGCACCGAGACCCTTCCCGGCAATGTGGTCGAGATGGTTCGGGATTGGCTGGCCGCCGGTCTCGATCCCGAGAAGTGCGTGATCTTCCGCCAGTCCTGGGTGCCCGAGCATGCGGAGCTGACCCTGCTGCTCTCGATGGTGACGCCGCTCTCCTGGCTCGAGAACTGCCCGACGTGGAAGGAGCAGCTTCAAGAGCTGGCCAAGACCAAGCATGCCCAGGCCTTGGAGGCCGTCGGGGTGCGGGCGGTCCCGGAAGGCATGGCGGTCTCCAAAGGTCCGTCGGAGGTCAACGAGAGCTTGCGCACCCACGGCCACCTCGGCTACCCGGTCCTGCAGGCGGCCGACATCCTGATCTACGGCGGCCAGCTCGTGCCCGTGGGCGCGGACCAACTCGCCCACCTGGAGATCTCCCGCGAGATCGCCCGGCGCTTCAACGGCTGCTACGGCCCGGTGCTCACCGAGCCGAAGCCCCTGCTCACGCCGACCCCCAAGGTGCCCGGCACCGACGGCCGCAAGATGTCGAAGTCCTACGGCAACACCGTGGACCTCTATGAGACCGCCGAGTCCCTGCCGCCCAAGGTGATGGGGATGTACACGGATCCCGGCAAGGTCCGGGTCGACGACCCCGGCCATCCGCTGCCGTGCCCTGAAAATCCTCCCGGGTGCGCCGTGTATGCCCTTCACCAGCTTTATAGCGCCCATTGGCAAAGCCGCGGGGACGAGTGCCGCCAAGGCGCCATCGGCTGTGTGGCCTGCAAGAAGGACCTGTTGAAATCCCTGGAAGAACCTTTCTCTAAATTCCGCAAGGAACGCTTGCGGCGGGACGACAAGGCCGTGGAGGACATCCTCCGCCGCGGCAGTGAGCGGGCGCGCGCGACAGCGGCGAAGACGATGGACAAGGTGCGCAAGGCTATGAGGCTGGCATAACCATGGCCTACGAGGTTCATCTCGAGGTCTTCGAAGGGCCGCTGGACCTGCTGCTCTTCCTGATCAAGAAAGACGACCTCGACATCAACAACATCCCGATCGCCGAGATCACCCAGGAGTACCTCGACGCCCTCGACCTCCTGCGCGAGCTCAACCTCGACGTCGCCGGCGAGTTCCTCGTCCTGGCCGCGACCCTCATGGCCATCAAGGCCAAGACCCTGCTGCCCGGCGGCGGCGGGGAGGCCGACGAGGGCCCCGACCCGAGGAGCGAGCTGGTCGCCAAGCTGCTCGACTACCAGCGGTTCAAGGCCGCGGCGAAGGTGCTCGAGTTGCGGGCGGAGGAATTCAAGAACGTGTTCTACCGGGGCTCCCCGCGCTTCGATGAGTCCCAAAAGAGCCTCTCGATCGGCTTCTACGAGCTGCTGGAGTCCCTCCGCCGCATCCTCGACCGCGCCGAGGAATCGCGCCACGAAATCGTAGGCGAGGAATACCCCATCGAGGACATGATGGCCAAGATCCTCTTCCTTTTGGAAGGGCGTCCCAACATCACCTTCGAGGACATTTTTGCCGACGAGCGCAAGCGCCGGGGCATCATCAGCTGCTTTCTGGCGCTCTTGGAATTGATCCGGCTCAGGCGCGTGGAGGTCCGGCAGGAGACGGCCTTCGGACCGATCCGCGTGATCCCGCGGGCGGCGCCGCCCGCCGAGACCTTGCCGCTGGCGCCGGACGCGCGGAGCGAATGAGCGCCTTGGAGCGAATGAACGCCTTGGAGCGAATGAGCGCCTTGGAGCGAATGAACGCCTTGGAGCGAACGAACATGGAAACGACTCCCCTCAAGCAGACTCTGGAAACTCTGCTCTTCATCACCGATCGTCCGCTGTCCCTCGCCGAGCTCGGCAAATTGCCCAAGACAGCCGATGTCCAGGCCCTTTCCGACGCCGTGGCCGAGATCCGGGGCGAGCTCGAAGCCCGCGGCTCGGCCCTGCAGGTCATGGAGGTCGCGCACGGCTTCCAGCTCGCGACCCGGCCCGAACACGCGGCCTGCGTGCGCCGGCTCTTCGAGGACCGCATGACGATGCGCCTCTCCACGCCCGCCCTGGAGACGCTCTCGATCATCGCCTACCGGCAACCCCAGACCCGCGCGGAGGTCGAGGCCATCCGCGGCGTCGAGGTGATCGCGGCCCTGGAGACTCTCATCGAGAAGGCCCTGGTGCGGGTCGTCGGGCGGAAGGAAACCACCGGGCGTCCCCTCATGTACGGCACGACCCCGGAGTTCCTGCGGCACTTCGGCCTGAAGAGCCTGGAGGAACTGCCCGCTTTGGAGACGCTGTCGCCCTCGCCGTCACCGGAGCCCCCGGCTCCGGTGACTCTCTCAGCCGTGCCCTCGGGTGAGCATGCGGTGGAAGAGTCCGTCCCGACGAGCGAAGCCCCGGCCTCGGAAACGCCATCCTCCGGCTCCTGACCCGGCCATGAAAATACTCATTGCCGCCAGCGAGGGGGTCCCCTTCTGCAAGACCGGGGGCTTGGCCGACGTGGTCGGGGCGCTTTCCCAGCGCCTGGGCGGCGAGGGCCACGACCTCTGCGTGTTCCTGCCCAAGTACCGCGCGGTGGAATTCGGGTCCCTGTCCGGAGGCATGGCCCAGACTCTCGACGTCCCCGTCGGCGGCGAGACCCTCAAGGTGCAGCTGCGCTACGCGCAGTTCAAATCCGTATCGGTCTGCTTCGTGGACCATCCCGAATCGTTCGACCGCGACGGCCTCTACGGCTCCGGGGGGGCCGACTTCCCGGACAACGACCGGCGCTTCATTCTGTTTTGCCGCGCGGTCATGGAGGGGGCGCGGACGCTGGGGTTCAAACCCGAGGTCATCCACGCCCACGACTGGCAAGCCGCGCTCGTTTGCGCTTACCTGAAGGGGCCTTACGCCGAGGACCCTCATTTCCGCGACTGCGCGAGCCTGCTCACCGTCCACAATCTGGCCTACCAGGGGGTGTTTCCCCGCGCGTCCTTGAGCCTGGCGGGTTTCCCGGAGGAGGAGTTCGCGTCCGAGAAGTTCGAATTCTACGGGAGGGTGAATTTCCTCAAGGCGGGTCTGGTGTCGGCGGACCTTATCACGACCGTCAGCCCCACGTACGCCCGCGAGATACAGACTCAGGAACAGGGCTGCGGCCTGGACGGGCTGCTGCGCGCGCGAGCGGCGGATGTTCAGGGGGTCCTCAACGGAATCGACTCCAACCATTGGGACCCTATGGCGGATTCCTTCCTGCCTAAGCGCTATTCTCCGGAAAATGTCGCGGAAGGCAAGGCCGCCTGCAAAGCCGCTTTCCAGAAGGAGTGCGGCCTGCCGCAGCGCCCGGATCTCCCGCTGGTCGGGGTGGTCTCGCGTTTCGACAGGCAGAAAGGCCTGGACTTGGGCCTGCAGGCGCTGCGCCCGAGGCTGGGGCGCTGCCAGCTCGCGGCCTTGGGCAGCGGCGACCCTGGGATCGCCCGGCAGTTCGAGGAGTTGAGCCGGGAGTTTCCCCAGGACGTGCACCTCAAGCAGGCCTTCGATGAACCCTTCGCCCACCGGGTCTATGCGGCCAGCGATATCTTCCTCATGCCCTCGCGCTTCGAACCCTGCGGCCTGGGGCAGATGATCGCGATGCGCTACGGGAGCCTTCCGGTCGTGGCCCGCACCGGCGGGCTTGCCGATACCGTCTTCGAGGGTCAGGGAGGCGGCGTCCCCGGCAATGGGTTTCTCGCGCGGCACGATGACGCCGAGGACCTGGGGCGCGCCTTGGACCGGGCCCTCGCGTCCTACGGTTCGCCGACGTGGCGCGATCGCCGGCGGGGGGCCATGGGCAGCGATTTCTCCTGGGGTCGACCGGTGGAGGCCTACTTGGACCTCTACCGCCGCGCCCGCCGTAAGAGCGCCGAGCGCGCCGGCGTGCGTTGAGCTCCGCGCGGCGCGCGTGGCCGGCGGGCGCGGCCTGGGCCGCGGTCGCGATCCTGATGCTGGGCTTCACCCGGCGGCTGCCTCGCACCGCCCCCGCCGTGGCGGCGCTGCGCGCCCAGGAGGTGGAGAGCCTCTGCCGGCGGGAAGGCTATCCCCTGGCCGCGTTGTGGGAACGGGCCGGGGCCATGGGCCTTGGCGCGGCCCTCCTTCCGGCGGAGACCCTGGCGGACCTCGCCGCGGACGGCAGCGTCTTGAGTTTCTCGAAGTCGGAATGGGAGAAGTGGAGCGCTCTCGGCCTTCTGGCCCCCGGGGCGCAGGCCAAGCCCGGGGCGCTCTGGGTTCGCGAGCGGGCCGTGTGGACGCGGGTCCTGCAGGCGGCGGCGGCCGCGGGGGTCAGGGTGGCGACGAATTCGGCCGGGGGTTATTTCGTCGCCGAGTTTCCCGAACGCTACGACTGGAGCCGTTTGGCCCTGGTGGTGGGCGGCGCCGGGGCGCGGGCCGTGGTCCGGGCGGGCTTGGCGCCGGTGGCCGATGCCGCGGGAGCCGAGGTCCATATCCGCGGGCGGCCGGCGCGGCGCGAAGGAGTGGCCTTGAAGGCTGGGCTTGGCGCGGCCCTGCGGGCCGCCCAGAGCGGGCCGGGCCGGCTGATCGAGTTCCATCTCGATCCGGAGGCGGGCCTCGAGCGAAACCTGGAGGGACTCAGGGCGCTCCTGCGCGAGCTCCGCGAACGCGGGCTCTTGTCTCATGACGCGCGCGGCGCCGCGGCCCGCGGCCCCGCCCAAGCCGCGGCCCTGGGCGCGCTGCTCTGGCTCGCCCCGCTGGCCGCGGTCCGCGCGGGCCTGGGCGCGCTGCGGTCGGCGCGGCGGTTCGTCAAGTCGGCCGCGCCCCAGGCCTCCCCGGAGCTCGAGCTTTTATGTTCCGTGGCCGCGGCGGCCGCCGCGGCCGCGACCGGGGGGCTGGCGGCCCGCCTGGCCGCTCATGCCGCGGGCCTTGGCGGCGGGACGTTTTGGTCCGCATGGTCGGTGGGAGCGCCCGTGGCGCTGGCCGCGGCATCCTTGGCGGCGCCGTCCGATCTGCCGCGGGACACCATGTCCGAGCCTCTCACCCCCGCGGGGCTGCTTCGGCTGCTGTTGCTGGCCGGGTTCGCCTATCTGGCGCTCGATGTCTGGTTCGATCCGGCGGCGCGGCTCCTGGAGCGGGTCTGCGATCCCGTCGGCTCCGGACTATGGTGGTTTCCAGGCCGGTGGCGCGAGGCGCTCGCGGGCTTTCCGTGCCTGCTCGTGGCCTTCGACCGTGTGCGGCGGAAGTGGGATTGCCCGGACTGCGAGTCGAGCCCCGGCGATCCGCGGCCGTGGCTGCTGGCCGGGGTCCTGGGACCGGCGGGGACCGTGGCCGCTCTCTCCAACCCGGCCGTGCCGATCGGCGACGCGCTGGCCCACACCGCTTTTCTCGGCGCGTCGGGGGCGGCTCTCGGCGGCGCGCTCCTGTGGAGGCTCGGCCGCAAGCGAAGGGTTTGACCGAAAGACCTACGCCGCGGCAGGGCTTTGGGCCTATAGCCTCTTGCCCCGAAGGACCCAGTTTGCTACAATGCGGCATGCCCTCCTCCCTCCTGATCCTCGTCGCTCTGCAGGCCGCCTCGGCCGTCTCGCCCCCGCCCCCGCGCCGGGGATTTAGGCCGGCTTACATCGGGGAAAACGGCGCCTACCAGCACCCGGGAGACGCGGCCTCCGACGCGATCGAGACGGGCGCGCGCCAGGAGGGGGGCCAGGGGACTTTCGGACCGATCAGCCCGGGCGGAGCTTCTCGGCCCTCGTCCGCCGAGCCCATCGTCGCCGTGAAGCCCGAAGTCGCCCCTCCGGAAGCGATCGCGCCGGCGGCGCCGGCCGTCCGGGTCGCCGGCTCCGCCGCGCCGGCCGTCGCAGATACCGTCTCTCCCGCCGCCGCCGCGGCGCCGGCGTCGCAGGAGAAGGACCCGCAGCGGTACTCCTTATGGGACGGCCTCGTGGCTCCCTTGGACTTGCCCGCCGAACGCGTCAAGGACTTCTCCGCCGATGACGCCTCCAGCATCGGCCGCAAGGACTACCAGACTCACATCCTCGGCGCGAAGGCGGCCGCTCCCGAGGACCGGCCTTTTCTCCCCGCGACCCCGGATCTTTCCGGCGCCGGGGCCGGCGCCGAACCGCCCCGGGTTTTTGTGTCCGTGGAGCTCGTTGGGCCGGGGCCCAACGTCCCCGTCGGGGGCGGCGGGGTCGAAGCTGCCGCCGACCCGCAATGGCGCGACGCGGTCGCCGCGCTTGAGTCCGCGGCCGGCTTTCGCGGCGATGCGCGCTTTCCTCCGTCGCCGGATGGGAGCGGGGTGACGCTGCGGGGCTGGATTCGCTCCGACGCGGTCGCCTCGGCCATGGGCGTGGCGGGGGTCAAGAAGATATCGGTGTCCCGCGCCGCCGCGGCGTCCTCCGCGGCCTCCGCGGTCTCGGAGGTGCTGGTGGGCATCCGGGTCGAGGGAAACGGCGCCCCCGAGATGGCGGCCTCCTATGCCGAGGCGCTCAAGCGTCTGTCGGCCCGGACGGGATTTCAGCTTAAGAGGACGATCGGTTCCGAGAAGGCTCCCGACGGCCGGACCGTGGTCGTGGCCGCGGGGGGGATACCGCTGTCGCGGCTGAGCGCGCTCATGGCCGAGCCGTCGGTCGCCAAGATCCTTCCCTCTCCCGATTCCGTCGCCCCGGCGGCCCCCGCCCCGCCTCGGCGCCGCGGCTTCATGGCCTACGCCGTGGACCGCTACCCCTGGATCTGGGCCATGACGGCCCTGCTGACCCTGATACTGCTCGGCGGACCCCTTCTTACCGCCGCTGAGTGCTTCCTTCCCTACCGGCGGGCGAAGCTCTAAGCGGTGTCTTCGGTCCGCGCCCATCTGGCACTGGCCGCCTTGTCCGGGGCCGTCGCCGGGCTTTCCGGGGGAGTCCTTCTCTTGGCCGAGCGATGCTGTTGGCAATTCGAGCAGGGTCTGCGTTCCGATTTCAGGGCCGTCGCGTTCCTCCGGCCCGGGCTGGACCCGAGCCGGCTTCAGATCACCGAGGAACGCCTCCGGGCGCTCCCCGACGTCGCCCAAGTCCAGTACGTATCCCCGCAGCAGGCCCTGGCCCACCTGCGCCGGGAGGATCCCGAGGTTTTCGAGTCCGTGGCCCTGCTCGGCGAGAACCCGTTGCCCCCGGCCTACGAGGTCGCCTTGGGACCGGAGGCGATCCGGAGCTTCTCGGATTGGTTGGCCCGCGCCTACGCCGTGACGGAGGTCGTCGAGGTCCGCTACCGCGCCGCGCAAGCCCGGGCCGTCGTTCAATCCGGCCTGTGGGCCCGCTATTTGACCCTCGCCATCAATTGCATAATCTGCCTGGTCAGCGTGCTGACGCTGGCGGCGCTCTGGCTCGGCCGGCCCGATGGCGGGGCCGGTCGGCGCGCCGCCGTCGGCGCCGCGGTCGGCGGTCTTGCGGGGATGGCCGCGGCCTTTGCCGCGGCGTGGCCGCTCGAGGGCGCTTTCCCTTTTTGGGGCTGGCCGGAGCCGGGCCGGTGCGTGACGTGGCTGGGCGCGGCGGCGGCGTGGTTGTGGGCTTTGGAGAGAGCCCGGGAGCGCGCGCCCCAGTGACCTGGGCCGGCGCGGGATTGGGCGCTTTTTTGGCGGTCTCAGCCGCGGGGGGCGAGGCCGCGCCGCAGTCGCGGGAGAAGCAGCGGCGAGAGATGGGCCGCATACAACGGGAGTTGGAGCAGACCCGGCTGGAGCTTGACGGTTATCTGAAGCAGGAGGAGGAGCTCAAGGAGGAGATGGGCCAGTTGGAGGAGAAGGCCGGGGAGGCCGAGCGCCGCCTCAACGCGGTCTCGGGCGACTTGCGGCGGGAGTCCTCCCGCCGCGGGGAGTTGGAGCGGCGCAAGGCCTCCCTGGGCGGGGCCCGCGTGCTGTGGTCGGCGCTGCTGTCCAAAGAGCTGCGGGTCTTGGCCGGGGAATCCCTCGGGCGTCCGCGGGAACTTGAGACCGTGGGGATTTGGCGGGAGGAGCTGCGCCGCTCCGCGATCCGGTTCAAGGCCCGGCACCTCCTGCGTCTGCGCGGGCTGGAAGGCCTCACCCAATCCCAGGAGGCCAAAGTCCGCGCCCGGGAGACCGAGCTCGCCAGGCTCCAGGGGCGATGGGTGTCGGAGCGGGCCAAGACCGATTCGGAGCTGCGGGACCAGCGTTCCGAGATGGAGAAACTCGACGCGCGCAAGGCGCAGGCCCGCGAACGGGCCGCGGCGCTCGAGGATTCGGCCCGGGCCTTGCGGCGTCTCATGGAGTCTCTGGCCTCCGGCGGGACTCCCCCCGGCCGCTTCAGCATTCCCCAGCATTCCCTGCCCTGGCCGGTGGAAGGGAAAATCGTGGAAGCCTTCGGCCGCCACAAGGACCGCGAGCTCGATACGTGGGTGATCCGGCAGGGGGTTCGATTGGAGACTTCGGCGGGGTCTCCCGTGAAGGCCATGGCGGCGGGGCGGGTGATCTTCGCGGGTCCCTTCCGGTCTTACGGGCGCGTGGTGATCGTCGACCACGGGACATTTTACGGCGTCTATGGCGAGCTTGGAGACATTCTTCGGGCCAAGGGCCAGCAGTTGAGCGCGGGAGAGGCGTTTGCCGTGGCCGGTCCGGCGGGAGGACACGGACGCCTCTATCTTGAGATACGGGCCGGGAGCGAGGCGTACGACCCGGTCCAGTGGCTGGAGAAGAGAAAACCATGAAAGCGAGCTCTTTGGCGCGGACCTTGATGATCGCCGGCGCCCTGGGGGCGCCGGCGGGGGCGGCGGCCGGCGCCCGCCCCCCCCCGGGCGCCCCCGCCGCATACACGTACGAAAAACACAAAAACCAGATAGGGAGTGG
>CAYJXJ010000033.1:0-21167 GCA_964374095.1 uncultured Elusimicrobia bacterium | reverse complement strand
CCATTCCAAAAATAAAAACCCATCAACCCGCGCTCGTGGGGGCGGACCTGTTTTCCCGCGGGCCCCGGGGGGGGCCGGGGGGGGGGGGGGGCCGCCGCCGCCCCCGCCGGGGCCGCCCCGGCCGATTCCACGTACGAACAGCTCAAGACCCTGGTCGACGTCCTCGACTACATCCAGCAGAACTACGTGGAGGAGGTGCCCATCCAGACCCTGATCTTCGGCGCCGCGGGGGGGATGGTGCAGACCCTCGATCCCTTCTCCCAGTTCCTGGAACCCGACCTGCACAGGGAACTCAAGACGGATACCGAGGGAGAATTCGGGGGTTTGGGCCTGCGGCTGACCGTCAAGGATGAATGGCTGACCGTGATAACCCCCCTTCCCGGCTCGCCGGCCTACCGATTGGGCATCCTTCCCAACGACCGTGTCTCCGAGATCGACGGGCAGACCACCAAGGACGTCACGCTGGGGCAAGCCCTCAAGAAACTGCGCGGCTCTCCTGGCACGAAGGTGAAGCTCCTCGTCCTGCGCGGCCCCGATGAGAGCGCCGCGCCGGGCGGGGGCGATGTCGGCGAGGACGGCTGGACTCGCCGCGAGTACAGCTTGACGCGCGAGACCATCAAGATCGAGAGCGTCCACTATTGGAAGATCGATCCCGACGTGGGCTACGTCCGCATCAACGAGTTCAGCGCCCGGACGGGCGAGGACGTGGCCTCGGCCATCGCCAAGCTGCGCAAGGACGGCGCCGCGAGCCTCATCGTGGACCTGCGCAACAACCCGGGCGGGCTGTTGTCGGCGGCCATCGAGGTGGCTTCGCTTTTCCTTGACGAGAGCAAGCTGATCGTCTCCACGCGCGGGCGCAGGATCGACAAGCCTCAGGAGTTCAAGAGCCGTCCCAAGGCGCCCCATCCCGACATCCCGATGGTCCTGCTCGTCAACGAGGGCTCCGCGTCGGGCTCGGAGATCATCGCCGGCGCCCTGCAGGACCACCGGCGGGCGGTCGTCATGGGAGGGCGCACCTACGGCAAGGCGAGCGTTCAGTCCGTCATCCCTCTGGCCGACGGCTCCGGGCTGCGGCTGACGGTCGCGCGCTACTACACCCCCGCCGGCCGGATGATCCACCGGGACGAGAAGGCCAAGACCGGAGGGATCAAACCCGACATCCCCATCGCGGTTTCCCGGGAGACGGAGAGCCGGCTCTACTCGCAATGGGAGATGATCTACGCGAAGGACCGCAAGCCCCGCTCGATCGCCAAGGATTCGGAGCAGGTGCGCGATGAGGTTTTGGACCGAGCCGTCCAACTCCTGCGCGCCCGCGAGGCCCTCGGCAACCTGCGGGTAGACTTGCCCCGTTAGGGCGCCGGGGACGGTTCCGGCGGAGAGGCCTTGAGGGCCTTTTCGATATCGGACTTATAAAGGAAGCTCGGGGTGATCTTAAGGGTGATCCGGCCGTAGGGATCGATCACGAAGACCTTCGGAACCGCGGTGACCCGGAACGCCGCGAAGGCGTCGCGCGAGGGATTGAGGCCGATCCAGCCCCGCATCGGGCGTTGACTCAGAAACTCCCGGACGATCGCTTCAGGCTCATCGGTGACGGAGATAAATCGCACGGGGCGGCCTTCAAAGGCCTCCGCCATGCGGTTCATGTGGGGGATCTTCTCCACGCAAATGCCGCACCACGTGGCCCAGAACTCAAGCACCACGACGTCGCCGCGCAGTTCCGACAGCGAGGACAAGGAGCCCCGCGGGGCTTGGAGGAGCTTTTCGATGCCGGTCTCCGGCGCCATTTCCAGGGGCCGTCCCGGGCCGCAGGCCAAGGCGCCGGCCATGGCCAATAATACGGCCCAGCAGCTCAGGGGCATTCCGGCGCGGCGCGGCTTTGATCGGGTCATGACGGGGCGGGCTTTACCCTACGGGGGAGTATACCAATCTCTTGGAATGACCGACCCCGGCCCTACCTGAAAAGAGAGGGAAGTCTGGGAGGCCGAACTCCGCCCGGGCGGAGATCTACATCCCTGGCACCGGGGTGAGGTTCCATCTCCCTATATGTGAGCGACCCCCCCAAAAAGTTCCCGGAATTTTTCGCGGCCGCATGATACCGGGGCCCCCATTGACTCCCCGGCCCCGACCATCTAGACTCTCTGGGTGAGAATACTCGGCATCGAGACTTCCTGCGACGAGACCGCGGCCGCGGTGGTGCGGGGGGGACGGATCCTTTCCAACGTCGTCTCCTCCCAGGTGGATCTTCACCGCCGCTACCGGGGCATCGTCCCGGAATTGGCTTCCCGCGCCCACCTTGAGAAGATCGTTCCGGTCGTCGATCTGGCCCTCGCGAATGCCCGGTGCGCGAGTCCAGACGCCGTCGCCTTCACCCAAGGTCCGGGCCTGGCCGGGTCCCTGCTGGTGGGAAAGGTGGCGGCTCAGACCTTGGCTCGACTTTGGGGAGTCCCCCTGCTCGGCGTCAATCATCTCGAGGGGCATGTCTTCGCATCCGAACTGGACGCCCCGGACCTCCGGTACCCGCTGGTCGCCCTCGTCGTTTCCGGCGGCCACACCGACCTCATCTTCTCCGGGAGGCCGGGCTCCTACCGGGTGCTGGGACGCACCCGCGACGACGCGGCCGGCGAGGCGATCGACAAGGTCGCCCGGATGCTCGGCCTCGGCTACCCGGGGGGCCCCCGCATCGACCGCCTGGCCAAGATCGGCGACCCCGCGGCCGTTGCTTTCCCGAGGCCGCTGCTGCCGGGGGTCTGGGACTTCTCGTTCTCGGGTCTCAAGACCGCCGTCCTTTACCACATCCAGCGCTCCGGCCCGCCGTCAGGCTCGGCCTTGCCCGACGTGTGCGCCTCGTTCCAGGAGGCGGTGGTCGACACCCTCGCCCGAAAGGCGCGCGCCGCGGCCCTGGCATGCGGGGCGCGCCAGCTTGTCGTCGGCGGCGGCGTGGCCGCCAACAGCCGGTTGCGCGAAAGGCTCCTCTCCCTGGAAGACTCCGGCCTCGAAGTCCGCGTTCCGCCGCCGCGCCTGTGCACGGACAACGGGGCGATGATCGCCCAGGCCGCGGCCCGCCGCCTGGCGGGCCGCGGCCGGGCGGGCGGACGCCGGGGCTTGAGTCCGGACCCGGCGATGCCCATGCGGAGTTGGGCGCGCCGGTGACGTCCCGGGCCGCGGGAGCCGCGGTCGCGGCCGTTGTCTTCGCGTCCTATCTCTGGACCCTTTACCCGACGGTGGCCCCGCGCGACAGCGGAGACATGGCGGCCGCGGCCGTCACCCTGGGCGTCGCCCATCCCCCCGGCTATCCGTTATACGCGGCGGCGGGCCGGCTGTGGCTGGATCTTCTCCGGGTGGGGGACCCGGCCTACCGCCTCAATGTCCTCTCGGCTTTGGCCGGGGCGGCGGCGGCCGCTAGGCTGGTGATTGGCCTGGCGCCGGCCGCCGGCGTGTGGCCGGCCGTGGCCGCCGGACTCGGGCTGGCATGGAGCGGGCCGGTCTGGAAATTCAACCTCCTCTCCGAGGTCTATGCCTTCCATGCCCTTTTCCTGGTCCTTCTCCTGGGCCTCTCGATGGCGCCGGCCAAGGGCCAGCGTCGCGCCGCCCTGACGGGCCTGCTCCTGGGCCTGGGGCTCGTGAATCACCAGTCCCTGATCCTGTGGGTCCCGGGCCTGGCCTTTCTTTGGCGCGGCTCCCGCGGGGTCGCCGGGACGGCCGCGGCATTTTTTGGGATCGGTCTGGCGTTGGAGGCATTCCTTTGGATCCGGCTCGGGAGCTGGGGCGAGGCCTGGGCCTGCCTGACCCGGCGCGACTACGGGACGTTTCAGCTTTTCGCCCCGTTCGCGCGGCCCCTGACCCTCAGCGCGGCGGGCGGCCTGCTGGCGGGCTGGGCCCGGGCGGTGGCCGAGGGGGCGGGCCTAGCGGGGGTGGTTCTGGCCGCCGTGGGCCTGGCCGTGGGGCGTCGTCGCGACGGCCTGGGAATTTGCCTTCTGCTCGGAGGCGTCTTATCGGGGCCCGTCTATTGGCTGGCGACCCGGTTTGATCCGACCGACTGGATCGCGCGCAGCGCTCTAGAGGAGCATCTGACCGGCTCGTTCGTCGCGCTCTGGGCCGCGGCGGGATTGGGCCTGGGCGCCGTCTTGGAGCGTGTCGGGCGCTCCCGTCCCCTTCCGGCCTGGGCCCCGCCGCTCCTCGCGGCGCTGGTCGCCGGCGCGTCGCTCGTCGGCCAGGCGCCGGCGCTGGACCATCGACGCGACTTCGCGGCGCATGACTACGCCCGGAGCCTGCGCCGCACGCTGGCGCCCGGCTCGGCCGCGGTGGTGGCCGGAGACACGGCGCAGTTTTCGCTGCATTACCTCGAGGCCGCGCGGCCGCGGGCGCTCGCGCCGTTGACGCTGATCCCTTCGGCGTCGCCCCAATTCGGGACCTGGCTGCGGGATCGCCTCTCGCGTGCCCCGGTGCATGCCGTAGGGCTGGGTATTGAAAGTCTGCGCGCCAACGGATTGTGGGGCAACCCGCTCGTTCCCATCCCCAACGGCCTGGCGGCCCGGCTCGGGACCGCCTGGGGCGGGGACGAGGCGCGGCGCCGCGAAGCGGCCTCCTGGGAGGTGACCGTCCATCGGCCCGGCCGAGCCCTGGAGCGAGGCGACTCCTATTCGCGCGACGTCCGCTTTTCCTACGCCTACGCCTGCTACCTCTCCGGCCTGGCGCATGAGACCTTCGGGAGGGGAGCCGAGGCCGCGCGCCTCTCGACGGTCTTTTACGTCCATGCCGCGGCCTTCGATCCCGTCGCCTACGGGATCGAGCCGGTCCCGGCCGCGGGGGCCGACTCAGATTTGAAACAACCCCAGGCTACAATCCCTTAGCCATGAAGCGGCTTGTAGCCATGAAGGGGCTTGTAGCCATGAGAGGATGGGCCCGGCGCGCCCCGGCGAGGGGTGCCGCGGCGGCGGCGCTTCTGGCCGCCGCCGCGGTCTGCGGCCATGCCGCCTATGAGGAGGTCGGCTTTTCCCCGCGCGCGATCAGCATGGGCGGCGCGTTCACCGCCGTCCACGACGACCTGGCCGCCGCGGCCTACAATCCGGCGGCCTTGGGCGAGCTGCGATTGCCCCAGTTGGGGCTCAACTACCTGCGCATGCGGCATATCCCCTCGGGGGCCGTGGACCTCGACCAGCTCAACACCACGATCGGCGTGCCGATCTCGCTGGAGGGGGTAAAGGGCACCTTCGCCGCCGGCTGGTCCTACACGGATCACGAGGGATTCGCTCTCGACCGCTCCGTGGACTTGAGTTATGGAAGCCGCGGGTCCATCGAGTTCGCCGACGGCCATCTGAACGCGGGCATGAGTCTTAAGCTCCTTCAGCGCAGCCTCCAGGCCGACGGCATTCAGCGCACCCTCCAGATCAGCGGCAGCGACTTCAAGCCCGCCCTCGATCTGGGGCTTCTCTACCGCCGGGCCGACCGCTACGCCTTCGGGCTTTCGCTGCTCAATTCCAACGGCCCGAACCTGGCCGGCGACCGCGTCCCGGTCACCCTGAAGCTGGGGGTCTCCGAGATGTCGCGGCAATTCAGCTGGGCCGCGGACTTCTCCAAGCGGGAGCCCTCGGCCACGCGCCGCGGCTCGACGAGCATCGCCGGGGGCGTCGAATACTGGCTGGCCACGCCGCGCGCCGGCTCTTTCGCCGGACGCATGGGGCTGAGCCTGGGGGATCGGCTCCGGTCCTGGAACTTCGGGTTCGGCTGGCGGCTGCTCGGGGCGCAGTTTGACTACTCGATGACGGTCCCCATGAACGACGTCACCCCGGACTTGAGCCATGCCCTGGCGCTGAGCTTTCGTTTCGGCTCTTCCAGCCCGGAGGAGGAGTACGAGAGGCTCCTCGATTCCGAGCGGCGCCTGAGGGAGGATTTGAGCGAGGCGCTCGACAGCGGGGAGGTCAAACGCTGGCGCTTCGAGGAGGAGATCGACAAACAGCGCCGTGAACTCGAGAGCCTGCGGGGCCGACTCCGGGAGAAGTCCTCCGCCGAGCAAGACGTCCGCGCCAAGCTCAAGGTCCTCGAGGACCGGCACTCCAAGACCGTCGAGTCCTTCCAGCGCCTGAAGGTCGAGACGGAAAAGACCCAGGAGATGAAGTTCCGGGAAGAGTGGGCGGCCTACCAGTCGCTCAAGTCCAGCGGCGCCGCCTCATCCATCCTGATCGAGCGCGTCCGCCGCGTGCTCCGGCAGTACAAGGATTCCGGCGTCGACATCGGCGAGGCCAATCAGGAGCTCCTCCGCCTCCTCCGCAGCCGATGATGAGGGGGTCACATCCCGCCAACTGACAAATTCCTGGAATTTGTCAGTTGGCGGGATGTGACCCCAATTCTTTTAAGTTGGCCGACGCGCGGCCGTGACCGGGCTGAGCGGCCAGCGCGGCCTGGAAAAGCGCCCGTGCCTGGCCCGCGTGCCCCTGATTTCGCGCGATGACGCCCAAGTTGTTCAAGGCGTCGGCGTTGCCGGGGCGGATTCTCAGGACTTCCCGGTAGTGGCCTGCCGCCAAGTCCGCGTCCCCCGGCCGGCGGTTGAGCAGCTCCGCCAGGTTGAAGTGGGCTTCCCAAAGGTCCGGGTAAATCGAGACGGTCTCGGCGTATTGGGCGCGCGCCTCGTCCCACCGTCCGAGCTCCGACAGCGCCAGCGCCAGGTTGAAGCGCGCCTCCACGTTGTCGGGTCGGAGGCGCAGCGCCTCGGAGAAGGCCGAGACCGCTTCCCGCGTCCGGCCCGTCTTGGTCAGGACGACCCCCAGGGCATTGTGATAGACCCCGTTGGCCGGGTCCATCGCCGCGGCGCGGCGAAAGGCCGCGTGGGCCGCGTCCGGACGGCCCAGGCGCAGGTCCGCCAGCCCCATGGCGTAGACCGCCCCCGGCAAGGCCGGCTGCAGGCGCATGGCTTCCTGGATGTGCCGGGTGCCGCGCGCCGCATCCTCCGGCGTGAGCCGGTCCTGGCTGAGCAGAGAGATTCCCAGATTCTCATGGGCCACCGGATTTTCCGGGTCCATTGCCAGGGTGGTCCGCCATAGGGTCGTCGAATCACGCCAGATTCTGGTTTGCGCGCGGGTGAGCCGGGCCAGCCCCACCGCCGCCAGCGCCACGGCGAGCAGGCCCCAGCGAAACCGCCGCTCGCCGCCCTGGCCGCGCAGCCGGAGCAGTCCGGCGGCGACCAATACGGGAAAGCCCATGCCGGAGATATAGGTGTAGCGGTCCGCGATGACCTGGCTGCCCGTCTGAACGAGGCCGGAGACCGGCAGGAGGGTCGCCAAATAGATTCCCCATGCCGCGCCGAGCCACGGCCGTCGAGCGCGCTCCCGCAGCGCCGCCCAGGTCAGGGCCGCCGCGGCGAGGAAACAGGCCAGGAAGGTCGGGTTGAGAAAGTCGAAGCCCAACCGGAACACCCGGATCGAGGGCGGCCAATGGACGGGGTCCAGGGTCTGGAGCAGGTGCATGACCACGGCGTAGCCCGTCTGGGCCAGCCTGGCGGCGAGGGAATGGTGCTCGATCGACAGGACATGCCGCTGCGAAAGGCGGGACGCCATCGCCAGGGTCATGGCGGCCGCGCTCAAGGCCGCAAAGGGAAGTTTCTCGAGCCAGACGGGCCGAAATCTCGGTTCGGACCACCGCGAGGGAGCGACCGGCAGCCTCCCCAGCGGGTGGATGTCGAGGAGGAGAAGAACGGCCGGCAGCGCCATCCCGATGGGATAGGCGAGGAGGGAAAGGGCGGCGGCCACTATAGAAGATCTCAGCCAACGGCGGGCCGCCGCCCCCTGGGCCGCCGCCCCCGCGCGGAATGCCTTGAGGTAGAACCATACGCTGGCGAGCAGCGGCGCCCCGGCCAGGGGGTAATGTTGGCCGGAGATCCAAGTCACGGCTTCCACGCGCAGGGGATGGACCGCGAAAAGGAGGGCCGCGCCGGCCGCGGCGAGGCGTGAGGGCGTCGCGGGGCCCCCCACGAGCTCGAGCGTCATGAGATAGAAGAAGAGGACGGTCGCGGCGTGGGCGACGATGCCGATGGCGTGGAAGGTTCCGGCATCAAGGCCCGAGGCCGCGTAGGCGCCGGCGTAGGTCAACCAACTGAGGGGTTCGTAGTTGCCCGTCCGGAAGGAATCGAAGAAGACCCACCGCAGCTGCCGCAAGCCCAGGCCCATATAGGCCTTGTTCTTCAAGAACCGGGCCTCGTCGTCGAAATTGACGAAGCCGTTGTCCAAGGAGGGGGCGAAGGCCCAGGCGGTCGCCGCGACGACCAAGAGCGGGACCGCCCAACACGTTCCCCGTCGCTGCTCGCTCATGAGTGAGGCGGTCTATTTTAACAATTTGGTCATCCCTGTCCGAGGTTTTCCTGTTAGACTTAGTTCACCTTGAATATTCCGGCTTCCGGCGCGGAGACGATACGGGGACGCTGGGCCCTGGGCGGCGGTTTGGCGCTGGCGGCGGCCTGGGCGGCGCTCCAAGGGCAAAGCGATCCCGATGTCTGGTGGCACCTCGCCAGCGGCCGATTCATCGTCGAGACCGGGGCGATCCCGCGGACCGACCCCTTCTCGTATGTGATCGCCGGGCAGCCCTGGGTTTGTTTCGAGTGGCTCTTCGACGTCGTCTTGTACGGCGCCTACGCGGCGGGGGGGTTTTGGGGCGTGGCGGTCCTGAAGGCCGCCGTGGTCATCGGCGCGGCCCTCGCGCTCTTCGCGGCGGGGGGCGCGGGCGGCTGGGCCGCGGTCTGGACCGCGGCGGCTCTCATCGTCAGCCGGGACAGTCTTGTCGCCCGCCCGCAGTTGGCTGATTTTTTGGGGATTTCGATCCTGCTGCTGGCCCTGCGCGACCGCCGCTCGCCGGGGATGATGTGGGCGTGGTTTCCCGCGCTGGAGGCGCTGTGGGCCAATCTCCACGGCGGGGCGGCCTTGCTCGGCGCGGCCCTCGTCGGACTGCGCGCGGGCGCGGCTCTCGTCGCGGGGGGGCCGCGGCCGGTGGACTCGGCGCTGCGCTGGGGGGGGCTGGCTCTGGCCGGGACGGCCGGCGTCTGCCTCAATCCTTGGGGTTGGGACCTCTTTGGGCACTTGGATCAGGCCTTGGCCTTCCCGGGTCTGCGGCTCATCGCGGAATGGGCCCCGCCGGCGACTTGGCTGGCGCCGTCCGGATTCTTCCTGGCCGCGGCGGCCGGGGCCGCGGTTTTGGGAGGGCGGCGCACGATTCATCTGGCGCTGGCCGCCGCCCTCTTCGCCGCCATGGCGGCCGGCGCCGCCCGCCACATGCCGCTTTTCATGCTTTCGGCGGCGGCGCTTTGTTCGGCGGCCGCGCAGGCGCGCTGGGCTTGGGGAGCCCCGCGGGGCGCGGGCTCCGCGCTCCTCGCGCTCGGGGTGCTCGCGGCCGGGGCGGCTCATCAGGGGGGGTGGGGCGCTCCCGCGGCGAACCTGCTCGACCCGATGGCCGGGGCCGCGGCGTTTCTCCGGGCGGAAGGCATCACCGGCCGGATGTTCAACTCCTACGGCGCGGGCGGCCCGCTGATCTGGCATGGGACTCCGGAGAATGGGGTCTTTGTGGACGGCCGGATGATCGAATACGGACCCGCGCACATCGCGGACGCCGCCGGCTGGCACCGCCCCGAGGTGTGGGCGCGCCTGGAGGACCGCTGGGACTTCGATTTCGCCGTGGTGGAGAACACGCGGGGACTTCATACCCGAGTCCTGGACGATTCCAAGACCTGGGCCCTGGTCTACTGGGACGACGGCGCCCTCGTCTACGTGAAGACTCGGGCGCGCTTCAAGACTTTGGCGCAGAAACTTCGATATCGCGAGCTAAGGCCGGGCGAGGCGAGCTTCGGGGCCCTGGCCGCGGGACTGCGCGACCCGTCGCGAGCCGCGCGGGTGATGGCCGAGATCGACAGGTCCCTCGGGCCGCTTCACAACTCCATCGCCCACGGCATGAAGGCCTTCGCCCTCATGGAGGTGGGCCGGCGGGAGGAGGCCTGGGGGCACCTGGAGTCCGCGGCCGCCGGGGCGGCGCGCGATCCCGGACCCTGGTTCTCTTTCGGCTGGTATCATGAGAAGGGGCGCGAATGGCCGCAGGCGCGCCGCGCCTACGCCCGGGCCCTCACTCTGGCGTCGCGCCGCGGGGAGACCATGACCGCGGCTTTCGCCCATAATAACCTCGGAGCGGTGGAGTCCCGGATGGGACGCCGGGAACAAGCCCTGCGGCATTTCCGCGAGGCCCTCAGGCTTTTCCCGGGTCATGCCCAGGCGCTGCGGAATCTTCGTTCCCTTCAGGGAGGCCGGCGGTGATTCCCGAGGACCTCGACCGCGATCTCCAGCGCCTGTGGGCGCGCGTCTCTTCCAGCCGCGCGGAGGAGGCGCCGCCGTCGGCGGACCCCCCCAGCGCGCAGGCCGAGACTTTGGAAGCCATGGCGATGATGAAGCGCCAGCACCGGCAGCGCGAGCGGGACTGGGCGGAGCTGCTGGAAGCCAAGGAGCGCGCCCTGGCCGCCTCGCGAACGCGGCAGGAGGAGCTGGAGCGGGAGGTCATGGAGCTTCGCCGCCGCGACCAGGCCGGCGACGCCCGGATCATGTCCGAAGTCCTCGACGCGCAGGCCCAACTCGACGCCGGCATGAAGTCGCTGGCTGCGGAGCGGGACAGGACCGAGGAGCAGGCGGCCTCCCTGAGGGCGGTCTTGGAATCCACGCGCCAAAGGTTGGCCGCCGAGACGATGCGCAACCGGCGGCTGCAGGAGCAATGGGAGGACCAGGAGCAGCGCACCCTTTCCGACCTTCAGGAACTGCGGCTGCGGGCCGAGCGGCACCAGGAAGAGGCGACTTTCGCGGGCAAGGAGAGCCTCCGGCTGACGGATCATCTTAAGGAAGCCAAGAACGCCCTGGAAAAGACCCTGGCCGAACTGCTGCTCGAGCGGCAGGTCCGCGAGGAGACCGAGGGGGAGCGCGCCCAGGCGCTCAAGAAGGTCTCCCAGCTCGAGGAGCATTTCAAGGAGCTCGCCAAGCTATGGGAGGAGGAGCGGTCGCAGTGGCGGGAGCTCTGGGACCGCGAACGCGCGGCATGGGAAGGCCAGCGCAAACAATTCTCTGCGTGGGAGGAAGGGCTGCGCCAGGAGCGTTCGGCGTTGGCCGGGACGGCCCAGACCCAGGAACAGCGGCACGTTGAGTTCATGACCCGCCTGGGGGACGCCCTGCGGGAATCCACGGAAAGCTCGCTCAAGCTTGCCGCGGTCATGCGCATCATCAGGGGAGTCTCCGGAAGGGACGCGGGAGCCCCGCTGCCGCGCTCCCGGCGCTTGGTCCTGGCGGCCGCGGGCCTTGTCGTCGCGGCCTTGATCGCCTTCGGCGCGGTGGAGCGCCTCTCCAAGCCCCGGCTGGCCGTCGTCTCGACGCAGCCCGTCCTCCTCGAAAACCCCACGGCCCTGACCTTCGACGGGGCCATGCTGTGGGCCGCGGAGTGGGACGGCGGCATTTTCTCATTCGACCCGCAGGACCTGCGCAATCCCGTCAAGAGATGGGAGCTGAAGGCCCTCGCCCCGTATCGGCCGGCGGCTCTGGCGCACGCCGGCGAGTACCTGTGGTCGATCGACGCGGCGCAGGCGAGATTGGTTCAGCACCGGGCCGGCCGGCCCGACGTGATCATCTCCTCTCGGCCCGCGCCGGGGCCGGCCCCGGCGGCGCTCGCGCATGACGGAGCGCACCTCTGGCTCTACGACGCCGCGTCCCAGTCCCTCTACCGCCTTCCCGCCGAAGGGGGGGATTTCACGCCGGTTCCCGCGGACACCGAGTTCGTTCCCTCCGCCCTGGCTTGGGTCGACGGCCGTCTCTGGGCGGTCGACGGGCGCAGCCGGGAGCTCATGGTCTTCACGCTTGAGGGCGGCAGGCTTCAACTCGCGTCGCGCCAGCCCTTCGCCGAGACGGCCGTGGCCCTGATGCCGGCCGCGGGCGGGGACGTGTGGGTCTTGGCGGGCCCGGGGATGGACCGCCCCGGTCACGCCCTCGTGAAGTACCGGTTATGAGCGAGCCCGCGGGTGACCGGCGTCGATTCCTATCAATGATATGGAAGGGACGGTCCGGCCAGGCGGGACGTCACAATCATTTAACCCTCGCTTAACAAATGGGAAACAGGATTCGAGTAGATTTGATGCAGCACCCAGGCTGACACCCAAGATGACCCGACAGCGGTGCGTGAAAGCCCTCGTCCTCGCCCTCGTCGCAGGGGCCGGTGGAATCGCCCCGGCGGGGGCGGTGACCCTCTCCATCGACTCCACCTACGTCATGGTGCGCAACTGCACGTCCGCGGGCAGCACCGGGAGCGTGGGGGTGCGTTTTAGGTGCCCTCCGCTCGGGACGTCGGCCGTGCCGGGCTTCACGACGTGCAACGATACCGACCCCAATCTGCTGCTCTCGCCCCTATGCGGCAATATCTCGAATGATCCCCACGTCGAGTTCGAGACCGGGCTCTATTCCGGGGCGAGCGACCCCGCAAACGGGATCGGGAGCATTGGATGCTTCTTCTCGGTCGGGGGCATTTTCACGGGACGGGCTCCCCAGCAGGGGACCATCGGCCACAACGTCTGCAACGACTCGGTCTTTCTGTGCGGCGCCGTGAAGTACACCAACGAGACGAACAACGTCCTGGCCCTGGATGAGATCTCGGTGGAGGTGTTCAAATTCCAGGACGGCTCGAACCAGAACGACGCGGGCTCCACCCCCCCCATTCGGTCCTACTTCATCGACAACGCGGGGAGCCTGACCAACAATACGACGAGCATACTCCCGCCCGCCTGCGTCCTATTCGACGGCGCGGTCAACATCCAGGGCGAGCTGGGAAAGACCAACGGGACCTATGGCTTTCGCATGCGGGCCAAGACCCAGATCCAATCCAGCACGTCCGGCAATATCACGATCACGGCGGAGCGTTCCTACCCCTCCGGCAACACGCTCGACGTCGATGGGAACGTCGTCCCGCAGCGTCCCTTGACCATCGATGTGACCAACATCCACGTCATGCAGGCCTCGACCACGGTGGTGGGCCGCTTCACCGGCGTATCGGCCCAGCCTTACAACATCACCTACCGGCTGTCCAAGGACGCGACGATGTTCATCAACATCCTCGACTCCACGAATCTGACGGCACCGGTGCGCCGCCTCGTCCCCGGCCGTCCGCGTTCCGGGGAAGGGACTCCGAAAGGAACCCTCTTGAACGGGGACTCCTGGAACGGCCGCGCCGACAACGCCGACCTCGTGCCCCCGGGCCTCTACCTGGCCACCCTGCAGGCCTACACTCAAGATCAATACGGACGCGACCTCTCCTGGCAGACCACCCGTCAGATCGGCCTCGATCCCCTGCACGTGACCGACATCCGCGTGCTGCCCCTGCTCGGCGGCTCCACGTCGTTGGCGGTGCTCACCTACGTCCTGACCGAACCCGCGACGACTTTCATCGACATTTACCCCCCGAATATCCAGTTCTGCAACAATGCCTTGAACCGCGTCAACGACACCGCGCTGGATCAGGCGGCGAATCTGAATCTCCCCCCCAAGGACTTCTCGCCGCGCCTCGACAATTGCGCGGGGGCCGCGGTGACGCCCCTGCGCCGCATCATCGAGCAGAAAAATTCGCGGACCGACGTGGTGAGCTTCTGGGACGGCAAGAACGATCTCGGCGAATTCATGCCCGACGGCGACTACGTGTTCGTCATCTATGCCGCCCTCGCCTCTCAGAACGGTTTCGCCTTCGGCGGGTCGGCGGCGGACAAGCGCATCTGGACCTCGATCGCCAAGACGGGATTCCTCCCCATCCTCCGCGGCCACGTCGGCGTGACCCAGATCACCCCCTCCTCGAGCGTCGTGGGCTCGAGCCCGCCCGTGGCCGGGATCAATCCCTTCTTCTTCCGCTACACCCTGTCGCGCGAGGGCACCGTGAACGTGCGCGTCTTCGACGCCTCGGGAAAGAATCTCGTCCGCACCCTGGTCAAGAATGAACTGCGCCCGGGACTCTTCGGCAACCAGGAAACGTGGTCCGACGGCGTGGGCGACAACGGGCTGCTGGTGTCGTCCGGAGCCTATTTGATCGAACTGACCGCCGCCGATCCGGTCTTCCCGGCCAAGGTCTCCACCACGACGGCGATTTTCCCCGTGAATCTGTTCCGCATCACGGATGTGTTCACGACGCCGTTGCTGGGAGGAGCCTCCGACGTCGTCACCCTGACCTATCAGCTCACCCAGACCATGAATTTCGCCTGGAACATCTACCATCCGGGCACCCAGATCGTGGCCAGTTCCGCGACGTGGCCGCCCTGCGGCTCCATCACGCCGGCGGCGGGCTGTCTGCAGATCGTCAAGGACGGCCAGGCGACCGCCCCCGTGATCACCTTCAAGGGCTTGCGCGTGGGGCGTCAGCGCTACACCGAGTTCTGGGACGGCCGGGACGCCAACGGCCTGTTCGTGCCGGACGGGAACTACGTCTTCACCCTGACCGCCGAATCGACGAGTCCGGTCACGTCGACGGGCGGGGGCAAGGTCTTCCCCACGGACCGCATATTCGGAAGCGTGAGCGTCGCCCGCGGCGCCATCGTGTTCACGAGTTTCGCGGTCAAGCCCGAGATCCCGGTCCTCTTCAATTCCTCCAACACCATACAACTCCACCCCTTCACCGTGGAGTACGGGCTCAATAGGCAGTCCTCCGTGACGATCCAGATCCTCACGGCCACGCTGCCCTCGACGGTGGTCAGGACCGTGGTCGCCGGGGCCGTGCGCGACGCCGGCGTTCTGCTGCAGGATACGTGGGACGGCCGCGACGACAGGGGGAATTTCCCGAGGCCGGGGTTCTACAATGTCCGCGCTTCAGCCGAGGATCTGGCCTCCGTCCTGTCATCGGGCTCGACCAGCCAGCTCACCATCACCTACGAGCCGCTGAGGATCTACGATGTGGCGGTCTCGCCCATACGCCAGGACACCCCGAGCGCGGGGATATCGTTCCAGATCTCGGAGCCGATGCGCATCTCGTTGAAAATATTCCGACCCGGGACGATCTTCGACTCCGCCGGGAATCCCTCGCCGCCGGAGTCGCTCTCGCTGGTCAAGAGAATCGTGGAGGCCCAGCCCGCCCGGACCCTGCTGGAGAAGTCCTGGGATGGGACGGACTTGCGGCAAGCCCTGGTCCCCGACGGCACCTATCGGTTCAAATTGGTCGCCTCCACCGATTCGGCGGCGATCGACCCGTTGACCGGCAACATTCTCAACGCCTCGGCGCTCGCCGTGGACAGGATCATCGACGATATCCCCGTGGCGCGCAACGGGGCCGTGGACGTCTATGGGGCCTTCGTGACCAACACCTTCGTCTACCCCAACCCCCTGAAGAACCCGACGGCGCGCTTCAACATCTACGCGCCCATACAGGGAAAGGTCCTCCTCAAGCTCTATAATATTTCCGGAGAGCTGGTCCTCGACAAGGATTTCGGAGAGAAAACCTTCGACACCCACGTGGCCTTCGATTGGGCCAAGGTGAACCAGTCCGGCCGCCCCGTGGGCCGCGGCCTCTACTACGCCGTGATACGCATCGAGGAGACCATCGGCGGGCGCAATGTCCTGCAGGTCGTCAAGAAGTTGTTGATACCATGAGAAGACTCCGGGCATTGGCGGCGTTGTCGGCGGCCCTGTTCGCCCGGGAGGCCCGCGCCGTGGAGGCGACCGCGGGCACCGGGGGCGGCTCCTTCATGAAGATCGGCCAGGGGTCCGCGCGCGCGGTGTCGCTGGGGCGCTCCTACGTCGCCTTGGCCGAGGGGGCCGACTCGCTGACGTGGAACCAGGCGGGCTTGGCGGTCACCCAGCAGAAGGAGTTATCGTACTCGTGGCTCAGCTACGTCCAGAACATCGGGTCGCCTCTCTACTTCGGCTACGCCCATCCCATGGGCCGCACGGTTTGGGGCGCGAACTTCGGCTACTTGAGCGTCGACGGCGCCGAGGCGGGCATCGACGCGCGTGATGGGAATGGAACTCCTCTCAACAACCAGAATCTCATCGTCCGGCACGGCTTCGCCACCATCGGGTTGGGGCGCTCCTTCTGGTACGAAAAGCTCTTCTTGGGCGCGGGACTGCGCGCCATTCATGAGGACATCGCGGGATCGGTGCATGACACGATGGTCGGGGATCTGGGGATCATCCTCAAGCCCAACAACACGTTAGCGTTGGGTTTTTCCGCCCAGAACTTCGGTTCGAGCAAGAACAACGTCGCCCAAGTCAATAGGCTCGGAGCCGCCCTGAAATTGGGCGACTTCGTCAGCGCGAGTTTCGAAGTCAACAAGGCGTCCGACGACGGCGCCCGCGTGGGCCTGGGGGCGGAATTTCAACTGCCCGAGGAATACTTGGAGGTCGGGCAGTTGGCCGTCCGCATCGGCTATTATTCCGCGGATCACACGGGATTCAGCTACAACCCGGCCCTGAAGAACATCAATCTGGAACGATCGACGGGGCTGACCTTCGGACTGGGGGTCTACACATCGCGGGCTTTCGGCTACGGCTTGACGCTGGATTACGCGTTTGTTCCCGCGGGAGCCCTGGGGAGCGTGAACCAGGCGTCGCTCAAGGTCAAATTTTAAGGTGTTTTTAACACTTTCTTTATCGTGCCAGTCTTGACATAGGGGGGACCGGGTGTTACACTCAGGATATGAAGAGGGGGCGGGGCCGGCGGGGCCAGGCGACCATCGAGTATCTGCTCGCGACCTTGGTCCTCGTCACCTTCTTCGTCGGTCTTTATGGATTTCTCCATGGGGAGGTCCGGAAGCTCTTCATACAGGCCGGCACCAAGATTCTGATGATGTACGACTAGCGTCCGGTCCGCCGGGGCCGGCCGATTCCAGCGGAAGACTCATATTAAGGAGAGATGAACGTAATGAGAGACAAACTGATCGAGGCGCAGGTCCGGCTTGCCAACTGGATGCAGAATCGGCGGGGTCAGAACACCGTGGAGTATCTCCTGATGCTGACGGTGGTCGTGGGCGTGGTTCTCGTAGCGGGAGTCGCCCTGAAAAAGTACATGCCCCAGCTGTTTCAGCAGATCCAGGAGATGATCGGCAAGGCCGCCGGCAGCCTGGGACAATAGCCGGTTCGCGCGGTCACGGCCGCGGGTCGTCCACGGGGAGTGGGCGAGGCGGCGTGCGCGCGGCCGCGGAGGTCGCCAATGACCGAGCCGGAGGGCCGGGAGGGCCCGGCAGGGCCGAGGTGCCGGAGGCACGCCGTTGCCCAACGGCGGCCGGCGTGCGGCCCCGGCCTTCCACGATCACGGGTGGGCCAGGTCATCGTCGAGATGCTCCTCGTCCTGCCGGTCTTCCTGACGTTGGTGTTTCTCATCCTGGAGTTGGGGAACATGGCCTTCCATACCATTATCATCAACCATGCCACGTACGAAACCGCGCGTTACGGATCGCTGATTTCGGCCCCCAAGGGGGGGAAGGGGGCCATGAACATCAGCAAGGGCGCGCTGGAGGATTATCTCAAGCGGATCGTCCAAGCGGCGCGGGTGGTCAACGCCGCGGCCGAGCCGACCGTCTACGATCCTCAGGCCGAGGTCTTCGCCAACGACTTGATCCTGACCACCGAGTATCCCATTCCCCTGATCTTTCCGATCACGAATTTCGCCCTCTCCAAGCCCCCGGGCACGGGCAAACGCTTGGTTCAGATCACCATGCGCATGCCCATCGAGCAGCCCCTGTTCAAATGACGATGAGCGGCGGCGAATCGTCCCCGCGGGCCCTAGGGCGGGCATTGCCCGCGGGGGCGGCGGCCGGGGTTTCATTCTAATGGAAAGAAAAGGGGTGCTGGTTCCGATGGTGCTGGCGATGGGCGCGGCCATCTTCTACCTGATGGTCCTCAGCTCGAAGGAGCGCGCCCTCAGCGGGGCGTTCGAGATGGGGCAGGTTTTGGTGGCGCGCGTGGATGTCCCCGAGCGCACGGTGATCAAGGAGGAGATGGTCGAGGTCGTCCCCATCCCCCGCAAGTACATGGAACAGGACGCCTTTGAGGTCAGATCGCCTTCGGATATCAAGCTCATCGCCAATCTGGTGTCGAAAGTCCGGATTCCGAAGGGCAACCAGATGAGCCAATCCGCCTTGATCCCGATGTCGCCGGAAGCGGGTTTGAGCGTCAAGATTCCTCCCGGATACCGCGGGGCGGTGCTCGGCATCGAGCCCGAGCTCAAGGCCCTGATCAAGCCGGGAGACCGCGTCGACGTCCTCGTCACGTTCGATGCCCAGATGGCGGACAACAGGAAGGAAAAGGTCACCGCCACGATCCTTCAAAACGTCCTCGTCATCGCCGTCGGCACGGACATGGGGATGGGAATGAGCGCCAAGCAGTTCAAGGGCAAGGAGGAGAAGGAATCCAAGGTCGCGGCATTCTCCGAAAAGTCGGTCGTGAGCCTGGCCCTCAACCCCAACGAGGCTCAGTATTTGGCGTTGGCCGTCAAGCAGGGAGACACGACGGTCATCATGCGGGGGCTGGGGGACATTGAAATGCATCCGATGGAGATGGCGAGTTTCAGGAAACTATTTAAGAACTAGTCGGCGGGACACCGGTACGGCAACATGGATAGGCAACTGATGAGGAGTTTCTTGATGATGTTCGGGCTGGCGCTGTGCGCCGGCCCGAAGGCGTGGAGTCAGGCGGAGGATTCTCTCGTGGCCATATCGGCGGACATCGTGGAGATTTCGGGCTCGGTCGCCAAGGACCAAGGCTTCGTCTGGGGGCCTCTTCAGACCGGGATAACGTTCGCCGAGGAGACGATCCCGGGAATATACACCATCGGTGATTTCGCGCGACGGACCGCCCTGCAGACCTCGCTGCGGATGCTGGAAACCGAGGGGAAGGCCCAGCTCCTGTCCAATCCCAAGGTCATCGTCCAGGCCGGCTCCCAGGCCAACTTCGTGGTGGGCGGCGATCAGCCCTATCCGGTGACGAACAACCAGGGGGTCGGCGTCGAATTCAAGAAGTTCGGCGTCATCCTCAACGTGCTGCCGGTGATCAATCCCAATAAGAAAGACACGATTCGGGCCGAGGCCCAATTGGAAGTCTCCAATCCGGATTTCTCCAAGCCCGTGACGGTGGGAAACACCTCCGTGCCTTCGATCACCACGAGGCAGGTCCAGACTTCGGTCGAGATCAAGAGCGGCGAGACCTTGGTGATCGGGGGCCTCAAGTCCAGCTCGAAGAATATCACCAAGACCCGCATCCCCTACCTCGGCCGGATCCCGCTTTTGGGCCTGCTCTTCACCAACACCAACGTGATCGAGGAGCAGAAATCCCTCTTCCTGTTCATCACCATGGAAATCGTCAAATGAACGAGACGCCGCCGCCGGAGACGGAGGCCGGCAGGGTCCGCGAGCCCTGCCGGGTCGTGGTTTTCTCGGGCCCGAAAGAAGGCGCGGGCAAGAGCACCATCGCCATCAACCTCGCTCTCGCGTGGGCCGGGAGCCAGAACAGGAAAGTGGTCGTCGTCCAGATGGATCCGTTGTGCCGGACGGACTTGTCGTTTCTCCTCGGGCTCAATCGACCGCCGACCGTGGCGAGCATGGTGCCGCTCTTGGGGGAGTCCAACACCGGCATCGGGCGGCTTTTGCGGGGCCGGATCCCGATCACCTCCTATGGGGTCGGACTCCTCCCGCTGGGGGAGAAGCGCCAGGATGTCCTCAATCTGACGCCCCAAACGATCGTGAGCATATTGGGGGCCCTCGCCGAATCGTACGATCTCTTCATCGACGTGGACCCGTTCTTCCCGATGCAGGTCTTCTCCTTCGACTTGGCCGACCTCATCTATTGGGTCTGTCTGCCGCAGCGGGCGTATTTCGAGGCGACCTACTTGCTCTTCCAGGAATACAAGGCCCTGCATTTCCCCCTGGAACGCTTCGAGATCGTGATCAACCAGGCGAATCTTCCCGGGGCGCTGGCCCCCAAGGAGGTCAACCGCTTCTTCGAGAACATCAACCGCAAGGTGCTCGCCTACATGCCTTGGGAGGACTTGATCCCGGAGTACGCCAACACCCAGAAGATCCTCGTCGTCGAAAATCTCCAGGCGGAATGGGTCAAGACCCTGCGCTTCCTTCTCCAGCGGACCTATGACCTCAAGCCCACCGTCAAGCGCTGGGACTCGACCGGGGACTACGAGGAGATCCAGCAGGGCGCCGATTTCCTTTGGAAGCCTTCCGGCGCCGCCAAGGAGCGAGGCGCCGCCTCGGAGGCCAAGGCCGTCCCCACGACCGCCACCACCGGACCCTTGCCCGATTTTTGGGACGAGCTCAAGACGCGGATGCACAAGTCCGTGGTGTCGGCCATGGAGACCGAGCGCATCCGGATTTCGGAGGATCCCAAGCAGAATGAGGATAACCGGAGCCGGGTGAGCGGCATCATCGAGAACCTCCTTCAGCGCGAAGCGAACCTGACCCTGAGCCGCGCGCAGCGGGAGCAGTTCATCGGCGAGCTCGTCGATGAGATCCTGGGGTTGGGGCCCCTGCAGGCGCTGCTCCGGGATCCGACCGTCAACGAGATCATGGTCAACGCCTTCGACAAGATCTACATCGAGCAGAAGGGGCGGCTCGTGCTCCTTCCCTTGCGCTTCCGCAACGACGAGCAGGTCATCCAGGTGATCAAGCGCATCGTCGCGCCGGTGGGACGGCGCATCGACGAATCGGTTCCCTTGGTCGACGCCCGGCTCAAGGACGGTTCCCGCGTCAACGCCATCATCGCGCCCCTGGCGGTCTCCGGGCCGACCCTGACCATACGGCGCTTCTCCGCCAAGCCCTTCACCCACACGCAATTGGTCGGATTCGGGGCCTGCACCCCCGAGATGATCGAGTTCCTCCAGAACGCCGTCATCGTCAAGAAGAACATCATCATCTCCGGCGGGACCGGAACGGGCAAAACGACCTTTCTGAACATGCTGTCTAATTTTATTCCTGGAGACGAGAGAATCGTCACCGTGGAGGACACCGCGGAACTGCGGCTTCTCGCCGAACACTGGGTGCGGTTGGAAAGCCGCCCGGCCAACATCGAAGGAAAGGGCGAGATCACCATACGGGATCTCGTGAAAAACTGCCTGCGCATGCGCCCCGACCGGATCGTGGTCGGCGAGTGCCGCGGCGCCGAGGCCCTCGACATGCTGCAGGCCATGAACACGGGCCACGA
>CAYJXJ010000032.1:0-32921 GCA_964374095.1 uncultured Elusimicrobia bacterium | reverse complement strand
GGCGGCTCCCGCGAGCTCGGCGAGGAGGGCCTCGAGGAATTCCGTCAGACCAAGCACATCCACTGGGACTTCGAGCAGAAGAGCAAGTCCTGGTGGTATCCCTATGCCCCGAGGAAGGGCGCGGCCAATGGGGGGAAGGGCAAGGGTTGAGCCGGCACTGGCTGGTCAAGTCCGAGCCCGACGTCTTCTCCATCGAAGACCTCGCCCGCGCCCCGGGCCGCAGAACGGGCTGGGAGGGGGTCCGCAACTACGAGGCTCGCAACAACCTGCGGGCCATGGCCGTGGGCGACCAGGCCTTGTTCTACCATTCCAACGCCGAGCCGTCGGGCGCGGCCGGGACCGTCGAGATCGTGAGGGGGGCCTACCCGGACCCCACTCAGTTCGACCGGCGCGGCCCGGGCTTCGACCCCAAATCCCGCCCGGAGTCCCCGACCTGGGCGCAGGTGGACGTGAGGCTCGTCGCCGTCTTCAAGCGCCTGCTCACCCTGGAGGAGCTCCGGCGCCATGCGGCCCTGAGCGGCATGACGCTCTTCAAGCGCGGCCGCCTCTCGGTGCAGCCCGTGACTCCTCGGGAGTGGGACGCGGTGCTCGCGCTGGCCGCGAAGCTCGCCTAGGCCGGGACTCGAGCCGGAAGTTTTCCACCGCGCCGGGATAACCGTCGCGGCCTCAGGGCTTGCCGCCTCCATCGGTGGAGGTGAAAACGCCGCTGCCGGCGCAACGTTCATCCCTTCGGGCTCTCGCAAAAAAACTCCAAGAACTTGGAGGGGGGGGGGACCTTGCGGCCGCGGATCAGCGGTCCGCCAGAGCCCGGCGCAGGTCCGCCAAGGCGTCGAGGGTGCGCCCCACCTCCCCCGGATCGAGCAGGGCTCCACGGGAGCGGGACAGCCGCAGGCAGCTGAGGCCCGGGTGGATCCGGCCCAGCGCGGGTTCGAGTCCCCACCGGGGGCCGTCCCCCGAAGCCGTGAAGGAAACCAGGCAGGAGTCCTTCACGAGTCCGGCGATCGGTTCGAGGACTTCGGAGCCCCGGAACAGTTCGCGCAACGCTTGCGGGTCGGAGGCCTTGATCTGGAAGGCCGCATCGAGCCAGTCCACGCCGATCTCGGCGTCCTCAAGGAGCCCGGCCTTGACCGCCGCGCGCGTGATCGGGCCGGCCCGGGCGGCGTGGAACTCCCAGGCGCAGGGGCACTCCAGGAAGGCTTCAAGATAGTTGTGATCCTTGAGAAGATGGAGCCGCAGTTCGAAGCGGATTCCCCGGCGCAGGCCGGCGAGCCGGGTAGAGCCCAACGGGCCCATGATTCCCCGGAGGGAGACATCGGACCAGGAGCCGGCAGCGAACACCCGTCGGGCCAGTTCGCGCAGGGCCGCGCGGTCCCTCGCGGTTCCCGAGTTGAGCCGGGCCCAGGCGAGGCCCGCGGCGCAACCGCCGGCGATGAGGAACGCGGTGAGGTACGTCCCCAGATCGGCCATCGACAGAGTATAGACGTCCAATCCCGCCGCCGCAAGTGCGCGTCCCGTTCCCAGGCGCAGGCTCCGGCGCGTTCCTTGCGGACGCGGGATTGCGGGGGTATACTAATCCGGGAGCCCACCCATGCGCGCGACAAGGTGATCTTGAAGGATGACCGGGCGACCCTGACGGACTTGGACACCTACCTGGGGCCGTGAGGGCCAGCACGGGATGCTGACCTATTTCCTGCTGTTGGGCCTGCGGGGAGCGGCGGACGCCGACGGCGACAAGCAGGTGACGACGGGAGAGTTGTTCTCTTACCTGCGGCCGGCGGTGGAGCGGGAGGCGAGAAAGAAGCACGTCGAGCAGACCCCCACGCTCAATCCCGACCCCAAGGCCCTGGGCGCGCGCTCCGCACGGGTCTGGCTCAAGTTGCGCTAGAATTGAGACAGCCTTCGTTCGACAATTATTCCCAGCGCCGGGGTGCGGAGCTGGTAAGGGGGGTTGCCTCCACCGGTGGAGGTGACCGTCTCACCGGACCGCGGGCGACACGCACCGGCGCTGGGAGTAATTGTTCCTGAGCCCCGTGTGAGGTTCCCTGAGGGGGAAACAAGACGTACAATAGTCCCCGCTATGTTCATTGGGCGCGTGATTCCAGCCGTTTTCCTGTCGGCGGCCGCCGTGGGCGGCGCCTGGGCTCAGGAACCCGCGGCCTTCGGCGAGCCCCCGTCCTTCTCGACCGCGGCGCCGCCGGCTCCGGCGCGGATCAGCACGACCCCGGCGCCCGGCGAAACATGGCGCATCGGGACCGTGACCATCGTCGTCAAGGACGTCTTCGACCCCGCGGCCCCGAGCGAGTCCAAGAGCTTCCATAAGGTCGTCAATAGGCTCCATCCCGACACCCGGGAGTTCGTGGTCGAGCGCGAGCTCCTCTTCGGCGAGGGCGACCCCTACGATCCCGCCCTCCTGCGGGAGAGCGAGCGCATTCTCCGAAGATTCGGCTTCCTGCGCCGCGTGAAGGTGGAGGCGGCTGCGCCCAAGGACGGCGTGGTCGACGTCACTGTCACTACCTGGGACAACTGGACCTTTGAGCCGACGGCCTCCTACAAGCGCGCGGGAGACAAGAACTCCTGGAGGGCGGGGCTTCAGGACGGCAACGTCCTGGGCCTGGGCAAGTCCATGAACGCGACCTACGGCCAGGGTTTTTCCGCGGTCGAGAGACGCTACTCCTACGGAGATCCCCAGTTCCTGGGCCAGCGTCTGGAAGCCGAGGCCGTCGTGATCCATGACGAGGAAGCCCGAGCCTTCAAGTTTTCGATCGCCAAGCCCTTTTACGCCTCGATCGCCAAGACCTTCCTGGCCTTGGCGGGGTCTTACCGCGACGAGCGGGTTCTGGGCGAGAACGCCATCAAGCCCGACGGCAAGATGCGCAGGATCACCCGGGACGGCTCGCTCTCGTGGGGAGTCTCCCTCGGGTCATCGCCGAGGCTGGTGCGCCGGGTCAAGACCGCGGTCTCCCACAGCCGGACCCGCCTCGAGTCCATCCCGGGAGAATCCATGATCCCCGCGGGGCAGGAAGCCAGCCGTTCCACCTCCTTGGATGTGATTTTCAACCGTGAACATCTCGATTTCATAAAGGAACAGAACATCCGCAAGCTCGGCCGGGACGAGGACTACAACATGGGCTGGACCCTGGCCTTGGGGCTGGGGGGCAGGCCGAAATTCCTCGGATCGAGTTCCGGATCCTACTCCCCGAGCTTCCGCCTGACCAAGGGCCATTCCTTCGGCCCCGGGCACTTCGGACTGCTGGAGAGCGCCTACTCCAGCTCGTACGTCGGCCTGGACGCCAAGAGCCTGAGTTGGCGCCTGGGAGGGGAGTACTACCGGACGGCGCCGTGGCGCCAAACCCTTGCCTTGCACGCGGCCTTCGACCACGGCTACCGCTTGAAGCCTCCGGACTCATTTCGGCTGGGGGAAGAGGAAGGCTTGCGCGGCTACGGGCTCAAGCAGTTCTCCGGCAACCGCCGCATCCTCGTCAACGTCGAGGACCGCATCCTGTTCTTTCCCGAGGCGTTCAAGCTGGTCGCCATCGGAGGCGTGGTCTTTCTGGATTCGGGGGCGGCCTGGCGGGAGACCGAGGATCTGAGCTTCACCCAGGTTCGCACGAGCATCGGCGCGGGGCTGCGCCTGGCATCCACGCGCGGCGGCGCCGGCAATCCCGTCCGCATCGACGTGGCCTATGCCTTCAACACCGGACGCTCCGTCCCGCTGTCGGTCTCGATCCTGACCGGCCAGGCGTTCTGAACCCCGACCCATGACTCATGCTCGCCGAGCGAGATCGGTCGGCCGATGGGTCGGCCGCCTGGCCTTGGCGGCGGCTCTGGCGTGGGGCGCGGTCCTCGCGGCCGGGCCCGCGAGGCTGCGCGGTCCCGCGGCTCGGACGCTGCTGGCGATCCTCCGGCGTTGGGACCGGGTGCACTTGGGTTTGGATCCCCACCCTGAATTCACCCGCGCCCCCGAACCGGCGGATGCCCGCCCCTTGCGGCTCCAGGCGGGGGAGATGCTCGAGGATCTGCGCCGCCGCTTCCTTCTCCATGACGGGAGGCTCTTCTCCATCATCACCCCGCCGGTGGAGCTGGGCGACGCCTGCCTCTGGCAGGGGGTTTACGCCGCGGCGGCCGCCTGGCACTTCGAACTCGATCCATCCGCCGAGAATCGGCGGCGGGCGGAGGCGGCCCTCGAGGGTTTGGGCCTGCTGGCCGGGCGCGGCCGGCCCATCGCCCGGGCGGTCTTTCCCGACGACATCCCAGCCGAACCCGGCGGCCGATGGTATTTTCGCGCCGGGGGCTGGCAGTGGAAAGAGGACGCGTCGATCGACTCGGCCTCGGGGTGGGTCTTCGGCTGCTTGGTGGCCCTGGAACTCCTGCCGGCGCGGCGCGAAGACATCCTCGAGCTCCTCGAGCGCTTCGCCGACACGGTGGCGGAGGGCGGCTGGGTCCTGCGAAACTCCGACGGCAGGCCGACCCGCTTCTGCTCCTTGGGGGGCCGCGTGCTGAACTCGACCAGCGGCCTGCTTTCGACCCTTGCGGTCCTCAAGACCCTCGACCGGCACGGACGGGGAGAGCGCTTCCGGCAGGCGCATGACGCCTTCATTGAGGAAGGACTCCACCGTTGGGCGGCCTACGCCTCGGGTCCCTTTTTGTCGCGCAACATGAGCACCAATCACAACATCGGGCATCTGGCCCTGGCCTCGGCATTGCTCGCCGAGAACGACTCGCGCCGCTGGCTCATCTACGCGCGGGGCGCGGCGCACCTCGACCGCCTCACCGGAAAGATGGGAAATTCCTTTTGGGTCTACCTCCTGCGCTGGGCCTTCGCCAGGCGTCCCGAGCTCGCCACGACGGCCGCGGCGGACCCCGAAGTGGCGGCGTATCTCGACGGGCTCGGGCGGCGGTCCGCAGCCGCCAAGGTGCCGCTGCGCGAGTGGCGCTACCCCTTCTCCAAGCTCAAGCGCCGGGCCGACAATTCGCGCCGACCCGGCGTGCCGATGGTGCGCTGGCCCGTGACCTTCCGCAAGCTCCCCGCCCAGCCCCTTCCCATTTGGCAGCGGCCGCCCGCGGATTTCGTCTGGCAGCGCTCGGCCTATGCCATGGATGACTTCACGGACTACCGGCGGCGGCCCCCGCAGGCCTTCGCGCCGCTGGATTTCCTCGCGGCCTACTGGCTTGGGCGGCTGACGGGGGCGATTGGGGCGCGGGAGTAGGGGTCAGTCCCCCATCGGGGTCGTCGATTTCCCGGCCACGCCGCCCATGCTCGGAAAGCCGGTGTCTTCGCCCGCCTTGCGCGCCCGCCTGTCCTTGTCCGTGCCGGGTCCATCTGCTATACTCCTGAGTATGGGACTGACCACCGTGACCGTGGAGGTCGGCAACCCCGCCCGGCCCAAAAAAACGGTGCCGGTGGACTTCCTCGTTGACTCGGGCGCCATATATTCGGTTGTTCCGAAGAAAATCCTCAAGAAATTGGGCATCGCGCCGGTGGCGGTGGAGACCTTCACCCTGGCCAACGGCGAAAAAATCAAGCGTAAGAAGGGCATCGCGCTATTCAGGTTCCAGGGGAAGGTCGGCGGGGCGGACGTGGTATTCGGCGAGGATGGAGACATCCTGCTTTTGGGAGCCTTCACGCTCGAGTCCCTCGGCCTGGCCCTCGATCCGCTCAAGAGGGAGCTCAAGCCTCTCCCCCTCATCATCGCCTGAGTTACAGTCGAAGAAACGAAGATTTCCGCGCCGACCGCTCTTCAGGAGATGAACCCATGAAAAAGCTCCGTCATCCCATCCTCGCCGCCGGGGCCTTTCATAATAACATAATGAGCTACGAGCCTGTCATTTGTGGACGGATCCTAACGGCTTATGAGGACTGGGAGAGGCTCAGGCCGGACGAGCCCCGCGACGATGAGGGCCGCTCCCCCGACCGCAACGGCATGGATGAAGTACACGCCGAAGATCATGAAGGACCCATGGATAAGGGCCCAGCGGTCTCTTTCTCCGGTCTTGAGGGAGACTGCGCAGAAGGTGCAACGCTCGGAGTCTCGTGGGTTGAAGATCCCTCGCCAGCCGCCGGCGCGGACGTTCACCTGCCTGCAGGCTGGACAGACGATCTCGGTCCGTGCCGCTTTCATGGACCGGGCGTCGAGATGACCCATAGCGGACCTAAGCACGCGATCACTCGTAAATAATACAAACATCTTCACAGTGTGAATGACAGATAGGCCAACGCCCGCCGCGGCCCTTCATCCTACCCCTGCCCGCGTTGCGCCCGCCCTTGCCGCCCTGGCCGTCTTCCTGGGCTGCGCCGCCGTCACTCCCCTCCAGAAGGCCGCGTGGGAAGGAAATGTGGACGCGGTCCAGACTCTCCTCGCCGCGGGCGCGGAACCTGCCGAGCTCGACAGGTACGGGAAGCCCCACTACAACATGCTCGCTGAGTATGTTGCGCCCCGGCACGGGGCCAGGGGCCGGGCTCGGCGCGAGGCCCTGCGCCTGCTGCTGCGCAAATGCGGGGAGCGCCAAGGCGCGCCAAGCGCCTGCCCGGGCGCCTTGCGCGCGGCCGTGGAGGCGGGGGAGCGCGATCTGGCCGAAGCCTTGCTCGACGCGGGCGCGGACGTTGACGAGATCCCTCCGCGGATGGCCAACCGCTGGACCAGCCTGGCTCTGGCCGCCCACCGCGGCTTTGATCCCATCATCGCCCTCCTCGTCGCGAGGGGTGGTGACGTGGATCTGGCGCTCGAGGCGATGTCCCTCGAGTCCGGCTCCTGCGCCCGGATGGTGAAGGGAACGGGGCTGGTGGCGGAGACGGAGAGGCAGGGGTGCCGGGCCCGGGCCGAGGCCGCCATCGGGCTTCTCAAGCCCCTCAAGTCCAGGACTCGACCGTCCAACGCCAAGGTCCCCGCCCCGGGGGAGTCGACGAAGGACCCGCCCGCGGCTTCCGGGACGGTTGTCTCGGACATCGACCGCCCCCTCCGCCGGCTGCCGGAGCGGCCGGGGGACTTCGCCCTCGTGGTCGGCATCGGGAAGTACTCGGAGCTGCCCGAGGCCTCCTTCGCCGAGCGCGACGCCGTGGCGGTCCAGGACCACTTGATCGCCTTGGGCTTCCCGAGCCGCAACGTGGTGCTCCTCACCGGCGACAAGGCCGGCTACAAGGGCATCGAGAAGTTCATCGAGCACTGGCTGCCCAGGAAGGTTTCCGAAGAGGGCCGGGTCGTGTTCTACTTCTCGGGCCACGGCGCCCCCGAGGTGAAAAGCGGCGAGGCCTACCTGGTCCCCTGGGACGGCGACGCCAACTTTCTGGAGAGCACCGGCTACCCCTTGAGGCGCCTCTATGAGAAGCTGGGCGCCCTGCGCGTCCGGGAGGTGATGGTGGTCCTGGACGCCTGCTTCTCGGGGGCCGGCGGACGCTCGGTCCTGGCCCCGGGGGCGCGGCCCCTCGTGCCCCGCGTCGACACGGGCGAGCTTCCCCCGGGCCGGCTGACCCTGTTGGCCGCGGCCTCCGACCAGGAGATCACGAGCGTCCTGCCCGAGCAGGGCCATGGGATATTCACTTACTACTTCCTCCAGGGATTGAGCGGGGCGGCCCAGGGTCCCGACGGATCGGTCACGGCCGAGTCCCTCTACCGGTATCTCAAGCCCAGGGTGCAGGACGCGGCCAGGCGCCAGAACCGCGACCAGACTCCGGTCCTGCGCGGCCAGAACCGGGACAGCCCCATCGTCCGTTTCTGATAGGAGAGCTGCGTCATGGCCTCAGAATGGGAAGAGGACCCCCCGCTCCCGCAGCTTCTCGAAGCGCGCGGCCGAGAACTCGAAGAGTTGCGCGGGCCGCGGCAGCCCCTCCTCGCGCCGGTCCTTGGTTCCCCGGAGCACTCCGAGACTCAAGACCTTGCGGCGGAAGTTGCGCTTGTCGCTGAGGCGGCCCAGCACCGCCGCAAAGACTCTCTGCAGTTCGGTGAGGGTGAACTTCTTCGGCAACAGACCGAAACCCGCGGTCGTCCATTCGAGCTTCCAGCGCAGGCGTTGGCGCGCGTAGTTGAGGATGTCCGCATGATCGAAGGCCAGCCCCGGGGGCTTGTGGGCGTCGAACCAGGATGCCTCCTTCGCGTCTCCCCCGGCGGCCGGTGGCGTACCCGCGCGCTCGGGAGGGAACAAAGCGAAGTAGGCAACCGAGAGAATTCGTCCGCGCGGGTCGCGTTTGGGCTCGCCGAAGGTGCAGAGTTGCTCCAGATACACCCCGGAGACTCCCGTTTCCTCATGCAGCTCGCGGCGCGCCGCTTCATCAAGCCCCTCGTCTTCCTTGACGAATCCGCCGGGGATGGCCCAACGGCCCTCGAAAGGCGGCACGCCGCGCTTGATGAGCAGGACCTTCAGCCGGTCCTCCCGGACCGCGAAAATCACAATGTCGACGGCGACGCGCACCTTGGGCGGGAGCCCATGGTTCCTGGCGCGATTGGGAGATGCTTGAGCGCCAGGCATGGTTCCCAAAGTATAGCGCATTGTCCGCCGCAGGCGTCCGTTCGAGTTATCCCCGGCGCTTGGAACGTTCCAAGCGCCGGGGATAACTTTGCGATACATTTCCCCCGACTAATTTCCGGGCCGCGTCAAGGCGCCCCAAAGCCGCCCGCCGAGGCGGCGCCGAAGCTGCCGGAGCCCGCGCTCGCGCGCACCGCCGACTGCGAGAACACCTGGAAGGCGCGCCGGATTTCGCCGGCCCCGTGGCCGGGGGTCAGGATCCAGCGATCCGAAATTCCCATCTCCCGGAACACCTCCCGGAAGTCGGTGCTGCCGTCGTCGACGCCCAGGGCGGCGATGATGTGGCGCTCCGCCCGGAGCATGTCGGTCACGAGCGCTTTGACGTCCTTGGCGCGCGAGCGCGTCGAGCCCTCGTCGGCTCCGTCGGTGATGATGAGCGTCACCGTCCGGGAGGGGACTCCCGACGCGGCGAACTGCCGCGACTTGGCGAGCACCGTCCCCAGGAGCACCACCGACTGATCGTAGAGAGGCGTGCCGCCCTGGGGGTCGTAGTTCTTCGAGTCCATCCGCAGGGCCGCGCCCAGCAGGCAATAGGGATAGAGCACCTCCCCATTGAGGTAGCGCGTGTGCACCAAGACGCCGTCCTTTTGCTTCGATGCTCCGAGGGCGTCGAGCACCAGGTTGTGCCCGTCCCGCACCGCCTGGGCGTTTGACCCGAAGCGGATCGAGCCGGAATCGTCGATCATGACCGTGACCAGCACGACTTCGCTCGCCGAGACGTCATCCGGGTGCACTCCCAGCCCGGCCTGGATTTGCGCGCCCAGGTCCGGGATCGAGAGGGCCTTCATCGCCGCGTCCGAGAGTTCGCCGTCGTCTTTGGCGCCCTTCAAGAGTTCCGGTGTCGAGTTCATGACATGCCTCCTTACAGCTGAATTCCGGGCCAAGACTCCAGGGCCTCGGTGGATTTGACCAGGTGCATCCCGGCGTCGGCGAAGCGCTGGAAGGCCGACTCGGCCTGCGGGGTGTAGTCCGCGACCAGGCCCCCCTTGCCGTCGGGCACCGTGACCGAGGACATGCAGTCGGTCAGGATGTAGACCTTGCGGGCCAGCGCCGGGTCCTGCGCCAGGATCTCGCCCAGCAGGTCGTCGATCGAGCTCTTCACGCAGTGGCTGGCGGCCTGGCCGGCGATCACGACCGCGTCGGAGGACAGCAGGGTCTTGAGGAACAGGCTGTTGCGCTGGGCCAACGGGGCCCCGTCGTGACGCGTGAGCACCTCCGGACGCAGGACCGAGTAGTTCTCGGTCAAGGGATTGCCGCCCTTGACCTCCACCCAGGACTGCGCCCCCCGGACGAAGGAGTGAAACAGCCGCGCCTCGTGGAGACTGCCCACCAGGGCGTGGCCGTCGCTGCCGAGGAGGCAGTGCGGGGGCCAGAGAAAGAGCCGGTACTTGCCGGCCTTCTCGAGCTCCGCGCAGTAGTGCGCGGCCTGCTTGACGAGCCAGGAGTAGTTGCCGCCGCAGAGCCACTTGGCCACCGCGGGCGAGGGGCTGACCTCCCCGCGCGCCACCTCGTCGGCCGAGATCTCCCGGAAGGCCGTCAGGGCCTGGCCGTTCTGGTCCTGCCAGAACGACGGGAAGAAGATCTGGTAGGCGAAGTGGGTGTCCATCGTGGTCGTGATGTTGGTGATGTGGCCGAGGTTGCGGTAGAGGAACTCCGCGATCCGCCGGCTGTCCTCGATGGCGCCTTTGCCCGAACGGCCCGCGACGTAGAGCGTGCCGCCCGGGAAGCAGAAGTCCTTCTGCACGTCGATCAGGAGCACGTGCACCGCGGTCCGGTCGGAGGCCGCGGGCGCGATCGAATGCTCCCGCCGCCAGTCGGCGGCGGCGGTGAAGAGCTTCTGCTGGTCCGGGACGAAGTCCCACTTCCCGGTGTTGGCCGGGTCGTAGAACGTGGGAAGCGCTGACGGCGTTTTGACGGTCATACGGGCACCTCCTGTCTCATTTTGAGCTTGAGAATCTCGCGGCGGTTGGCGACGATCAAGCCGTCGCTTCCGACCGCCAGAAGCGACCCGGCATCGATAAACGGCTCGGTTTCCGGAAATTCAACGGCGCGCGCGAGCGAGTCCTCGACCCGGATGAGCCCCTTGTCGGTCGGAACGAAAAGGTGGGGTCCGGCGGCGCAGATGCCGTCGGCGGACTCCAACCATGACGGGGAGTCCGCCGACGCCGTTACTCTTCCTTCTTTTGTGATCACCACGCATCGGCGCTGAATGCTGCCTTGAGATTCAAGCGCCAGCACCAGCCACGCGCGCCCGTCGCCAAAAACGCAGTTGGCATCGAGTATGCGCCCGCGCATCGCGGGGATCGGCACCCCATCCAACAGGCCTCGCCGCTGGGCGTCGAAGACGAAAGCCACGGTGACCCCTCCGGCGCGATAGAACCCAAAGCCGAACGCGGGGCCCGCCCAGATGTGGGTCTGCCCCGCCAGCACCTCGCCCACCCGCTCGTCGCCCCAGTTGCCCTCTCCCCAGAGCGCGCCGTCGCGCTCCCAAAAAGCGCGTCCGCCCGCGCAGGCGTAAGTCTCGTTGGATCGCACGGCGGCGGCGGAGCGGCCCTTGAGGAAGTAGCGGGTCCCGGGGCGGAGATTTCCGCGCAGGACCACCCGGCCGTCCTCGCGCTTGAACTCGCCTCCCTCATGGATGAGCCAGCCCTCCGGTCCGACCGCCACGACCTTGCCTTCGGTCAGGATGAGGCGGGTCGCCGTCACCCGGCCATGGACGGTGATGAGCTCGCGGCGCGCCTGGGGCGTATGCCCGGCGCAGTCGGGGCAGATATCTCGGGCGTGGCAATGACGGCAGCCCGGGCAGAGGGTCCAGCGGAGTGATTCCAGAAGGCCCATGGGAAAGGCGCTGCGTTGATCCTCCGCGAAGGTGTCGTGAAACCGGTGGAGCCATTCGTCCGGCAGGACTTTCCAGGGAAGGGAAGACTTGGGAACGCGAACGCGCGGGTCGAGGACCGTGACGCGTTTGAGCATGCGTTCGCTGGGACGCGCGCCCGAGCCCGGCAGCACCCCGCCGTAGGGGTGGACCATGAGCAGGGATTGGAAAAGCAGGACCTCGAAGGCGTACCAATCGCTGGCGGGCGAGTGGGGGCGCACCGGGGTGAGCGCCCCGTCGGCGCAGCACAGGGGATCGACGAAGCGGTCCGTGTAGGCCAGGCAGCCGTAGGCGCCGAATTGGAAGCTGTCCGCGTCGATGAGGTGCGCCGCGCCGTTCGCCACGAGGATGTTGAGATCATTGAAGTCGCCGATGACGACGCCGGCCTCATGCAGGCGCGCCAGGGTGCCGTGCAGATCCAAGAAAAGAGGCGCCACGGCGGCGGCGGGGACCGCCTGCCGAAAGCCCGGCTGGGCCCACCGCAGGAGCGGCTCCGCTCCCGGAATGAGCCGCATGGAGAAGCCGACCATGCTCCCGCCGCGGTCAACGGCCGTCTCCAGGGGCGCCACGACCCGCGGGGGAAGCGGGGTGGGGAAGTCCCGGAGTTTGGCGGCGCGCGTCGCCAGGCGGTCCCGGGCGGCCTGTTGTTCCGCGGGCAGTCCCTTGTAGTCCGGATGATCCGGGCCCTTGTAAATCTTGAGGGCCAAACCCGAGCCGATGTCATAGACGTCGGCCTCCCCGCCCGTTCCGAGGGTCTTGGCCGGGTCGAGCTTGAGCCGTCTGCCGCCGAGCAGGACCTCCTTCATTCCTCCTTCCTTATGATAACGGCCACGGTGGCGTCATCGGAGAGGCGCAGGAGCTTGAGGCGCCGGCGCAGGAGGTCCGGGTTTTTCAAAAATCGCTCCTCGGACCAAAAGGGAGAGAGCTCGGCCTCGCCCGCCCCGTCGGTTCCGATTAGCACGCGTTCGGCCGGCCCCTCGTAGAGCCGCTCAAAGCCGATGCCGGGCTCCGTGAGGGCATAGGCCAGATAGGGAGGGGCGTTGTCCGGGTAGGGCCCCAGGCGGCGCACGTAGCCGTCCACGGCCACGACCCCGTCCCCGCAGGCAAAGACCTGGGCGTCGGCGCCCGCGAAAGCCGCCCCGATGATGGTAAAGAGGAAGCACTCTTGAAAAGAGAGCCCGGAGGCTTGCGCCACCAGCGCCAGGCCGCCGAGCATATCCGCCCGCAGGCGTGAGAGGTCCAGGGGAGCGCCGGAGGCGAGCTGGCGGGCCGCGGCCTCCGCGGCCATGGAGGCCCCCAGGGCCGCCCCGATGCCGCTGCGGGGCTCGGAGCCGCAGCCGTCGCAAACCACCGCGACCGCGCCCCAGGGGCCCTGTCGGACGCTGAAGGCGTCCTGGTTGGGGCGCTCGGAGAGGGCGTGGGCGCGTCCGGGGGAGGAACCCGCGGCTATATAGTGTCTCACAGACACTAGTATAGTGTATAGTAGACACTCTGTCAAGGCCCAGGGGGGCCCGCCTTGAGGCGTGGGAGCTCTCCGGCTGCCCTTAGGGACATGGCGCGGAACTTAACCATCGCAGATAGATCGCAGGAGGGAGGGTCCTCCGCGTCAGAATCGCCAGCCCAGGGTCACATGGTGCGCGTTATCGAAGACCCGCACCAAGCCTAGGGCGTAGTCCAGGGTGAAACGGCCCGCGGCGAAGCCCAATCCAAGGGTGAAGCCGTCCGGATCGCGGTTAAAAATGCGGCCCAGCCGGAGCATCGCGAAGCGGCCTTCGGCGAGTTCCAAGTCGCCTTCCACCCCCGCCCCGTAGGCCGCGGGCTCACCAAGGGTGAGGACGGCGTCGAAAGCCGCGGAGAGGCGCAGCGAATCGTAAAGGTCGCCGGCGGCCCATTCGAATTCCGAAAAACTGCGGCCAAAGGAGGCGCCCGCTCGCAGCGTCCGGGGGAGGGGATCGGAGGCCTCCTCGAAGGTCACCTCCGGGCCCATGTTCAGGACGGCTCCTCCCAGACTGAGTCCCCGGAGGGGGGAGCGCCAAAGGGCACCCGCGTCGAAGGCCCAGCCCGTCGCGAGCTTCTCTCCCGCCAGGTCGGATCGGAAGACCTTGGCGCCGCCGCCCACCGTGAGGGACTTGCCGATGGGAGCGGCCGCCGCCCCGGACCAGACCAGATCGCGCTGGGCGGACCGGGTCTCGCGCAGGCCGCTGGAGAGATTGACGAGTATGTCCCCGGCATCGTAATAGAAGAGGCTCGCGGCGACCACCGCGGCCCTGACCGGTTGCGCGTAGCCCATCGCGCTCCACTGGTCGTCCGTCAATCCCCGGGAGTGCCCCATGAGGATTTCGGGGCGCTTGAGTCCGCCGAGGCCCGCCGGATTGATGCCGAGCGAGGACACCCCGCCCGCCGCGGCCGTGAAGGCCTCTCCAAGCGCCTGGGGCCGGGCCCAAAACGCGCGGCGCAGCGCGGTCCCCGCGGCCCGCGCATCGGCGGCGCCTAGGAGCGCGGCCGCGGCGGTGACGGCGAGTTTACCGTATGACAACGATTTTGCTCAACTCGTTGAGCCTCGGCCCCACGACCCGCAGGAGATAGACCCCGCTGGGGACCGCCGCTCCGGGCGCCGACTTCCCATCCCAAGTGAACGTGAAAGTCCCCTCCGAGAGGTCGGCGTCGAGCAGGGTCGCGACCGGCCGTCCGCCGATGGTGAAAATGCCGGCCGTCACGCGCCCGGGGTCGAAGAGTTTAATCTCGATCTTCGCGGGACGGCCTTCGCGCGGACGCAGCAGGTTGTCCGTTACGGTGACCGTTCCGCGCTCGAAATCGATGCGGAGGGCATTGGCGCGCTGCCCGGTCCGGCCGTTGGCGTTGGTGACCGCCACGCCCCAGAGGCCCGTGGGGCGCCGCGCGATGTCGAAGGTCGCGAGGAGAGATTGGTCGCTTTGCCGCGTGACGGCGGTCCCCACGATGTCGGCCTCTCCGGTCCGAACGAGGCTGGCGGCGGCTCCGGGCGAGAATACCTCGCCGCGGACTTCAAGCCGCACCGCGGCATTGGCTTTGAGGACGAGGTTGGGATTCATGAATTGGGGGTCGGGCGAGTCCGTGACCGCGCTCCGTTGGACCGGGTCGCCCGCCGTAGCGAGAGGGGAGAGGCCGAAGTACATCCGCCACCGGAAATGGTCGGTCGAGCGCACGACCAGGGGGTCGCTGACCGCCCCGTCGGCTATCCCGGTCGAGAGGCGCACCTCGGTCTCCCGCGCCAAGCTCGTGCCCTGGCTGTCGGCAGAAACCGCGCTCAGGATCAGGTGGCGTGTGGTCTCCCCGGCGAGGGACGAGGTATAGTAGAGGCGCACCCTGCCGTCGGTCAAGGGCGAGGTGCTTGTCGCCACGCTTTCGGTCTGCGAGTTGAGGGCCAAAGACCCGCCGATCCAGGTCGCCCCTTGGTCGACGGATAGGGAGGTGAAGACCCGCCGGTCCGCGGATTGATTGCCGCCGTTTCGGTCTTGGATGTAGTAGACGCGCCAATCGCCGCCGGCGAGTTTCACGAGGGATGGGCGGGCGAGGTAGGTGTTTCCTCCATCGGCCGTGATCCGCGTTCCCGCTTCGTTGGCCCAGCCGAGGCCGTCGGCCGATGTCGCGCTGAATATGCGGAAGAGCCCGTCCGCCCCCACGGCGGAGTAGAGCATGCGCCAGCCGCCCGCGTCGAGGGGCAGTATCGAGAGGCCCGTGATCGCGGCGGCGTCGACGGCCGGCTGCGTGGTGGTCGAGAGCCGCAGGCCCGCCTCCGCCGTGAAGGTCAGGCCGTCGGCGGTCACGGCCGAGAGGGCCTGGGTCGAGCCCCGAAGGAAGTAGAGCCGGAGCGCGGGGTAGGCCCCGGCCACGGCCTGCGGCGCGGCGGAGGCGATGCGCACGCCCGTATCGGTGACGAAGGTCGGCGCGGACCACGCCCTATTGACGGGCAGGAGCCATAGCACCGCGGCGGCCGCGAGAGGCTTCAGGCGATTCCGGGGGCCGGGGTCGCCGGTCCCGAAACGTCCGAGATCCGCTCGAGCCGGGCCAGGAACTCGGTCGCCGAGCCCAGGCGCTTGTCCGGGTCGGGCTCGAGGGCCGCGTCGATGAGGCCGTCGAGCTCCCCGGGCAAGGGGACCAGCTTGGAGGGGGCCGAGTATTCCTTGGCGAGCTTCAGGGGCGTGGAGGCCGGCGCCGGGTAGGGGCGCTGGCCGGTCACCATCTCGTAGAGACAGGCTCCCAGCGCGAAGATGTCGGATTCGCGGCGGACCACGCCCGCCTCCTGCTCCGGGGCCATGTAGTAGGGTGTTCCCACCACCGTGTCGGTGAGCTTGCCGCGCGCCTCCCGCGCGACCTTGGCGATGCCGAAGTCCATGACCTTGATTTGGCCGTGGGTGGTGAGCATGATGTTTCCGGGCTTGAGATCCCGGTGCACCACGCCGTGGCGGTGGGCGTATTCGAGGGCGCGGCAGACGCCTTTTATGACCGCCTTGCTTTCGGCAAGGCTGAGGCGTCCCTTTTCCGAAAGGAGCTTCTCGAGCGAGCGGCCCTCGATGAACTCGAAGACCAGATAGAGCCCGGAGTCGTCCTCCACGATGGAATAGATCTCGACGATGCCGGGATGGCGCAGGGCCGCGACGGTGCGCGCCTCCCCGAGAAAGCGCGCCCGGTCCCGCGGGTCGGTCTGGAGTTCGGGCCGGAGCATCTTGATGGCGACCTTCCGGTTGAGGGCGCGGTCCACGGCCTCATAGACCACCCCCATCCCGCCCTGGCCCACGACCGGACCGATGCGGTAGGCCGACCGCAGGGCCGAGGGGAGGTGCAGGACTCCCTCGCCGGAGGCGGGGGTCGCCGCCGCGGCGCGGGTCTGGGCGGCGGCCCCTTTCGACCACTGGGAACTCATGATATGAAGCAGGCCCAGGGCGATGAGAAAGCCTCCGATGAGTGAACTGGTCATGATGGTGATAAACGACTTGCGGCGCGTGCGCTCGGCCTGGGCCGCCTCGCGCCGCACGTCCCGGCGCAGGCTCGGGTCCGGGAGCGGGGCCGACTGGAGGTTGGTGCGGGCCAGGGCGTCGCGGTGCGCGGGCTCGAATTGCGGGTTGAGGGTCGCCGCGGACCTGAGATCGGCCACCATGGATTCGAAATCGCCCAGGCGCTCGTGGATGAAGCTGCGGTTGGCGTAGGCGTAGGCGTTGCGGGGCCCCAACTCAAGGGATTTGTTCGCGTCGGCCATGGCCTCGCTCAGGCGGCCCATGCGGTAGTAGGCCCAGGCGCGCGCGTCGCGCGCGGCGATGTCGTTGGGGTCCAGGACCAAGGCCTCGGTGGCGGCGCGGGCCGCCTCCGCGTTGCGGCCGAGGAGGTTATGCGCGGCGGAGAGCAGGTAGTAGCCTTGGGCGGTGGGGGACTGCGCGACGGCGCGTTGGGCGTCCGCCACGGCGCCCCAATAGTCCTTGATGGCGATCTTGCCGGCCGCCGACCGGAGCAGCTTCTCGCCGGGGTCGGGCGTCCCGCCCGCGGTCATGGCGCGCCGGCGCTCCTCCACCTGGTTGGCCAATTGGACCGAGCCCTGGTACTCGCGCTCGACCTCCAGGCCCTCGGCGGTCTTGCCGGCCGGGAGCTTGACCGAGGGCGCGATGCGCCCCTCGGAGAGCTTCATCACCGAGAAGGCGGTCTTGTCGTTGGGGTTCAAGGCCAGCGCCCGCTTGGAGTCCTCGAGGGCTTGGAGGTAGTTGCCGGCGGCGTAGTGCGACAGCGACCGGATGGAATAAGCGGACTCGCTGTTGGGATCGACCTCCGCGGCGCGGGTGGCGTCGGCGATGGCGCCCTTGTAGTCGCCCAGGCCGTAGCGGGCGCCCGCGCTGTTGTGCAGGGCGTCGCGATGCTCGGGCTGGCTCTTCAGGGTGATCTCCGAGAGATGGAGCGCCTCCTGGTAGCGGCCGGCTTGGTTGTTGTAGCGGGCGATCTGCTCGCGGACCTCGGCGGGGAGTTCGGGGTCGGAGCCGATGCCGTTGAGCGCGGGGAGATGCTTGAGGACGACCTCTTTGACGGCCTCCGCGTCGCCGCCTTTGGGAGCGGCTTTCTGGGCCGCGGCGATTTCTTCGTTGATGGTCTCGGCCTCGTCCCGGGCCTTGGCCACGGCGCTGCCGTCTTTCTCCCCGCCGGTCTTGGGGGGGACCGCGAACATCCCGAACCTGCCGCCTTCGGGCTTGGGGAGGGCCTCGGCCTTGGGCTTGGGTTTGGGCTTGGCGGCCAGGGGGATGAACTCGGGGGGTTTGCCCGGGCAGGTGACCAGGGTGCCGGCGGTTGCGTCCCGGGTCACGGTCCGCTTCCGGCAGTCTTGGCCGTCCTCGGCCCGTAGGCGCGCGGGCGCGAGCGCCAAGAGGAGGGCGACGAGGGTGACGAGGGGCATGGTCGTCCTTTTGAGTGTAGACATCCGGGCTCGTCGTGTCAAGGGCCCGGCAGGAGACGGGGTTCTATAATCATCTATTGAAATTTAGATGTTAATCATCTATATTTCAATTATGGTCCGTCCCCGCCTGGCGCGCGAGCGGCTGATGTCTTTGTTGCGCCAGTTTCCCGCCGTCACGATACTCGGCCTCAGGCAGGTCGGCAAGTCCACCTTCGCCCGTTGGGCTTTGCCCGGGTATGACTGCCTGGACTTGGAGAACCCCACAACGCTCCTGCGTCTTGAGGAGGACGCTTCGGTGATCCTGAACCAGTCCAAAAGGCTGATCCTCGATGAGGCCCAGCGCCTGCCCGCGCTTTTTCCGCTGCTCCGCGGTTTTCTGGATAGGCACCCCGACCGCAAGGTGGTCCTGCTGGGCTCGGCCTCGCCGGCGCTCATCCAGAATATTTCCGAATCGCTGGCCGGGCGCACGGGTTTCATGGAGCTGGGGGGGCTCTCCGTCCTGGAGGAGCCTCAGGAGGCGCTTTGGGCGGACGGGGGCTTTCCCCGTCTGCACTGGACCCGTCCCCGTGCCACCCCCGAGGACTGGCACCCCGCATTCTTGAAGGCTTACGTGGAACAGGATATCCCGCAACTCGGGTTCCGGGTTCCGGCGTCTCGAATGCTGAGGCTCCTGACCATGCTCGCCCATTCCCAGGGCTCGATCTGCAACTTGAGCGAGCTGGGCAGCGCCGCGGGCATGAACTACCATTCCGTCTCCCGCCTCATCGACGTCTTCGAAGGAACCTTCCTGGTCCGGCGGCTGCAGCCTTATTTCGCCAACCTGGGCAAGCGGCTCGTCAAGAATCCCAAGCTTTACATCCGGGACACCGGGCTTCTGCATCATCTGCTCGGCATACCGTTCAACATGAAAGCCCTCCTCAACCATCCGAAGGCCGGCGCCAGTTTCGAGACGTTCTGCATCGAGCAGGTCCTCCACCTGGCCCGGTCCAAGGACCCCGCGGCCCAGGCCTATTTCTACCGCGCCCACGGGGGCGCGGAGGTGGACCTGCTCCTGCGCTACCGCGACGAGTGGCTGCCCATGGAGATCAAGCTCAGCCCCGCGGCGGGCGCGGCGCGAAAACTCGGCATCGTCATGAGGGACTTGGGTCCACGGCGGGGTTTCCTGATCCACCGCCATGGCGAGCTTGCCGTCGTCGGCAAGGGCATCCGGGCGGGGTCGCTGGAGTCGGTGCTGGGGGAGGTTTTCGGGCCGGCTTCGCGCGCCTCCCGCTGAAGGCGGACCGCGGGCGGGGCGACGGTCATCAGCGCAGCCGTAAGGGCGAGGCGTCTTATGGCTGGAGAATACGGGAATGACACAGGGCAATTCCTGACGCGACTTGCTTTCATAAGAGTATAGCCCTGGAGGCCAACCGGCGCAGGGGGTTTTCAGGATTGGATCTGCCAAGGGGAGAGATCATGTGAGGTTTCTACTTGGGGCCGGCCGGGCCCAGCCGCCGCAGCAAAGCCTCGGTTTCCCGCCGCCACGGAGCCTTGCCGGAGTCGAGCGCCAGGGCCTTCTGCAGGGATTTGCGGGCGTCTTGGGGGCGGCCCGCGGCGAGCTGATAGGCCCCGAGCTCGGATAAGAGCAGGCCCGAGAGTCGGTTGAGCTGCGCGGCGCGGCGCTGGGACCGAACCGCCTCGTCGGCGTGCCGGGGGTCCCCCTTCTCAAGGAACAGGCGAAAGCTCGTCCGGGCCATCCCCCGGTAGGGCTCGAACGCCTCCGGCGTTCGCGCGGCCGCGGCCTCAAACCCCGCCAGCGCCCCCGCCAGGTCGCCGGCGGAAAGCCGGCCTTCGGCGGCGACTTCCAGGCGGCTGGCCTGAAAGGGGGCCGCGGCCCAGGGGATGGCGGCGAGCAGGCTCGACGCCAGAACGAAGGCCGCGGCCCGTCCCCGGCGCGAGAGGGGCTCGGGCGCGCGCGCGGCGAGCAGGCCCCCCGCGGCGCAGGCCGACATCAGATTGACGAGATACTCGAGGCTCACGTTGACCGCGGCATGGGCCCCGAAGACCGACAGGCCGAGGAGGAAGGGCCAGCGCCGCGAAGGGGAGGCGTCCGCGCCCCGCACGCCCCGCAGCCAGAGGGCTGCGAATAGGATGATGCCGGCGCCGCCGATCAAGCCGGTCTCGGCCAGAAGCGCCGCGGGAAAACCATGGGCGTGCCGGGTGTTGAGGAGGGTCGGCGCCCGGTAGGCCGGGTAGGCGCTCCCGAAGGCCCCGATGCCGACCCCGGTCCAGGGGTGATCGAGAAACATCCTCCAGGCGCTCCCCCACCACTGGAGGCGCAGGGTTCTCTCGCCGGGAATGAGGCGCAGGCCGGTCACCGCCTGGTCGGTGGTGAGTCCCCGCCAGAGCAGGGCGCCGACAACGGCGACGAGCAGGCCCGCCAGGAGCGCGGCCCCGCGGGGGTGGCGGCGCCGCCACTCGCGGGCCGCGGCGGGTCCGGCCATGAAGGGCGCGGCGATGAGCAGGCAGATCATCGCCCAAGCGCTGCGGGTCATGACCAGGGCGATGAGATTTCCCGCCGCGGCGATCGCCCAGGGCCACGGCACTTTGCCGGTCGCCCGGCGGGTTCTCAAAACGATGTCGGCCAGGGGCGGCAGCCACAGGAGGCACAACCCCGCCGCGATATTGGCGTTGACCAAGGTTCCCGCGACCTGGTCGGTGAGGACGTAGTCGCTCTCCAGCCGCTGGCCCGCCATGGCGAAGGGCTCGACGCAGAACACCGGCGCCAGGCATGCCAGCAGCGTCCAGACGGCGGCGTCGGTGCGCAGGCAGCGACCGGCCGCCAGGAACACCGCCAGGCCGCAGAGCCAATCCCGCAGTCCCAGGAGCGATTCCCCGGGATTGACGGAGCGCCGCCAGGAGAGCCAAAGCGCCGCGGCGAGAAGGGCCGAAGGCGCGGTCAGCGAAAGCGGCAGGCCGCCGCGCCCGGTCCAGGAATCGCGAGCCAGCAGCGCGGCAAGCAGGACCCACGCCGCCACCAGGGCGGCCGTGCCGGCCCAGACGTCGTGCGCCCCGCGCGCGATGGCGGCCGCGCCGATCAGAAGCCCCAGGCCCGCCGCCGCGGCGAGTTCGACGTGGGTGGCCGGCTCCTGGTCGGTCATCCCGGGGATTGTATCACAGGGGGTTGGGCGGGGTCAGGGCGCCAATGAAATATTCCCGGAGGCCCCGGCTTGCCGCGTGGGGCGCGCCAATATTTTGTGGGCAGGTTTACTCCCAGTCTGGGAGTAAGCCTGGCGGTGGGCCTCCCAATAAAATGAGAGCGGTCGCCTCCACCGATGGAGGGGCGGAAGAAAAACCCGAGTCGGATCCAGACGGGTTGAATCGCCGCCGCGCGGCACGGTTTGTAGACGCCCGCCGGCGGTGCCCGAGTTCTGCACCGCGCTTGGGGCGCCCCCAGGGGTGTGGATAACCGGCGTCCGATCAGCGCCCGAGATGCTCGAGCGCGCGGCGGTGGATGCCGAAGAGGTCGGTGGCGCGGCGGTCGGGGGGCAGCATCTGCTCGAGGGCCTGCCACCAGAAGCCGCCGCACGCCGACTTGGGCGCGGCGCAGGAGGCGGCGGTGTAGAGCAGGAGGAGGTCCTTGCGGGCGGCGTCCACGTCTTCGGGATCGAGCCACCAGTAGCCCTTGAGCTCGGACTCCTCGACGAAGCCCATGCTCGAGAGCATGAGCTTCTTGTCCGGGACGGCTTCGTGGAGGCGCTGGAAGATGGTGTCGAAGGCCATGCCCACGGGGTTGTCCTCGGGCCAAAGGCTCAGGCCCACCACGTCGACGCTACGCCCCAGGCGCGGGGCGTAGGCCTGCAGCCAGCCGAAGAGCGAATGCGCGCGGTCCGGGGCGGTGCCATCCCACCAGTAGAGAGTCGCGGTGGTTTCCAGGGCGGGGTTGGTTTCCTTGACGGCCTTGGCCCCGGCCTGGAAAATATCGAAGACCGCTCCGATCGGGATCGGGGTCTTGGGGCCGCCCAGCCAGTCGCCGTTGATCTCGTTTCCGACTTCCCAGGAGCGGATCGTTTCGCCGTAGCGCAAAACCAGGTTCTTGATCCGCCGGGCGTAGATTTCCGGGGTGAGGGTGCGCGGCCATTGGGTGGTGTCGAGCGCGCAGCCCATGATGCGGACTCCCTTGGACTTGAGTGCGGCGACGATGGCGTCGTACTCGTTGAAGGAACGGGCTTCCTCGTAGGCGAAATCCTGCGGGTTGGCCCGAAACACCAGCCGGACCCAGTTGGTGCCGGAGCGCGCGATCGTCTCGACCACCCACTTGTAGGAGTCCATCCCCCGCACGAAGGACTCGTCCAAGGTCACGCCGAAGCGCAGGCCGTCGCGCAGCTTCTCGTTGTGCGCGACCTGCAGGCCGTGCTCGTAGACGGCCTTCTGCCAGGCGATGCTCACCGCGGCCAGCGCCTCATCGAAGGCCTCGGCGCGGGCCGCGGGCTCGCTCTCGGCCTGAGCCCTGCCGATGAGCTTGCTCGCCTTCTCGGCCAGCTTGCGGGCTTTGTCCCCGGCCTTATAGGGGGGCTGCCACTCGGTCGCGCGTTTCTTGAGAGATTCCTTCAGGAGCCGGTGCTGGGTCAGGGCGATCTCTTCATTGAGCCAGATTTCCTCGCCATCGGAGAAGCCCGCGCCGCCCTTGTCGATCCACACCGTGGAGAAGCCGTCCTCCGGGATGGGCCACGGCAGGCTGATGGTGACGCGCTCGGGACCGCTCCAGACCAGGGCCGGGCCGTCGGCCTCCTGGATCACCGCGGGCCCCGAGGCTCCGGTCAAGCCGTCCGGAGAGACCGCGGCCAGGGCCTGCGGCCGTTGGGAGCTGGCCGCGTCGGCCCGGCCGATGCGGCGCAGGAGGGCCGCGGCGTCGAGGGCCTTTCCTTTCGGGGAGAAGACCCGCAGCCGCAGCCGCCGCACCCCCGCGGCGGGCGGGGTCCGGAGTTCTTCTTGGGCCAATGCCGTTGAACCGAGCCATAGAACCAGCGCGATGCTCCGGTGCATAGGTGCCGATCCAATCATATATTTTTTATGCGGATTCTCGGATAGAGCTGCCGATCTGCCGTTCCGGCGCCGAAACCCGCCTCGGCCCTCCTTAATGTTATAATCCGCCCGAATGCGCGCGGTGAAAACCCAAACGCTTTGCATCGACGCGACCAACCTCATCCGGGTCTGTTATGGACACGCCCCGGGATTTCGCGACCAAGAGGACGCCGACAGCGTTCGTCTTCTGGCCATCCTGGACCGCCTGGGAGAGGAGGGCGGGGCGCGTCTGGATGTGGAGGTTTTCTTTGATGGAGTCCCCCGGTCCTTGCGGCCGCGGTCCGGCAATGTGCGGGTGCGTTTCGCGGCCGGCGAGTCCTCCGATGATCTCATCATCGACCGCGTCCGGCTGAGCCGACAAAACGGCTCCGGACGCGTCACCGTGGTGACGGGCGACGCGGAGCTCGGGCGGCGCGTGCGCGAGGAGGGGGGGCGCTGGGTCGTGGTGCGCCAGAGGGCTGAATTCGAGACCGTCCTGGATTCCCTCTTCAACGGTCCCTCGGCGTGAAATCCGACGCCCTGGTCGTGGGGGGCGGCGTGATGGGGACGGCCGCGGCCTACTGGCTGGCGCGGCTGGGTCGGCATGTCACGCTCTTGGAGCAGGGCGACCTCCCCAATCCCTGCGGCTCTTCCGGGGATCACCTGCGGGTCTTTCGCCTCACCTACGGCCGGGACGCCTTCTACACCGACCTGGCCTCGCGGGCCCAGCCCTTGTGGCTGGACCTCAACCAGGAAGCCGGGGAGCCTCTCCTGGTTCAGAACGGGATGCTCGAGTTCGCGGTCAAGGAAGGCGGCTACGAGGCTCACAGCCAGAAAGTCTTGGAGGAGCACCGCATCAAGGTCGAGAGGATCGAGAAGCTGCAGATGCGCCGGCAGTATCCCATGGTCAACTCGCGGGCCGTCAAGTTCGCCCTCTACCATCCTGGCGGCGGGATGATCTGGGCGATGCGCACGACCTCGGCCCTCTCCCATCTGGCCCAGCGCCGGGGAGCGAAGGTCCGCACGCATACCAAGGTGACGGAGATCCTGCGGGGTCCGGGCGGCGTGCGGGGGGTGCGCGACGCCGCGGGCAAGGAATGGACCGCGGACCGTTACGTCTTCACGGCCGGGCCGTGGACCGCGGGACTGCTCAAGCGCTACAAGCTTCCCCTGAAGGTGACCCGGCAGCAGCAGCTCTACCTGCGCCCGCCGGCCAACCGCGGCCGCTACCGCCCGGAGCACTTCCCGGTCTTCGCCTCGCTGAGCACCGGCTTCTACGGATTTCCGATGCACATCCACGGCTTCATGAAGATCGGCCACCACGACAAAGGACCCGTGGGATTTCCCAAAGAATTCCCGGAGACCGACACCACTCCCCAATTCGAGAGGAAGGTGCGCGGGTTCTTCAAGAAGTTCATCCCCGACCTGGCGGGCTTCAGCGAGATGGAAGGGAAGGTCTGCTACTACACCAACACCCAGGACGACGACTTCATCCTCGACCGCCTCCCCGACGCGCCCAACGCGGTTCTAGGCGCGGGGTTCTCGGGGCACGGCTTCAAGTTCGCCCCGCTGATCGGCAAGACCCTCGCGGAGCTCGCCCTCGGGGGAAAGCCCGAGATCAACCTGCACCGCTTCCGGGCGCACCGCTTCTAGACGCCGCCAGCCCTCAGCTCTTGGGCGCAATGAGTCCCACGGCCTGCGAGACTTCCTGCACGTAGGCCACGCCCCCGCCCGGCTTGTCGAGACCTCCGACCGCGGTCACGACCTTGAGCACGGCTTGGGTTTTGGCCGGGGGCAGGAGGATGTGCACGATCCTTTTGCCGACTTCGATCTCGGCCCCGGCCGCGCCGAGAGTCTGGCGGACGCCGGTGCCCTGCGCGAAGTAGTAGGTGGCGCCGGTGGCGCCGGCTTTCAAGGCCGCGTCAATGACGGCGTTGCCGAATTTATGCTGGACGATCGCGGTGATGAGGTGGAGTTTGTTGGCCATAGGGTGAGATTCTAGATATTCTGGGGTCACGTCTCAACAGGTGACGCATGTGGAGACCTGCCTTGCGATTAATCAAAGGTTAAAAGTTGGCAGCCGTTTCTTTCATCCCGCGACGTGGGTCCTTCGGGAGCGCCCCGGGACCCTCTCGGCCCTGGGAAGCCGCGAGCGCAAGCGCTATCCTGTGGGTGCCCATGAAAATCAACCCCACGAGATCATTCGCCGCAGCTGCGTCATTGCTGGTCGTTTCCCTAGTCGCCGTCCGCTCCGGGCAGGCCTGCGCCAGCGGGATGCCCGGCCAGGGCCAGATCTGGCTTGATCCGAGTTGGACCATTGAAGAGCTTCTGAAGGGCGGGGGCGGCGCCGCGCCTCCCGCGGGCCCCGGCGCTTCGGTCGGCGGCGGCCCGGTGGCCGACGGCGAGCTTCTGCGCATGGCCATCCAAATCGCGACTCAACTTCCCGAGTCCGAGATCGACGCGCAGAACCGGCGCTACCAGGTGTTAAAGGAGGTGGCGCGGCAGATTCCCCTCGCCAAGCTGGACCGCAAGGAGAAAGCGGAGCTCCTCGCGGAGGCGGTCTCCGCCGCGCAGACCATGACCTGGCCCGACTTCGAAGCCGATACCTTAGAGAGGCTGGTCCGCGCGATGCGCGAGTCCGGCCTGGACGCCGACCAGGCGAGCGACGCGGTCCAGGCCGCCGTGGCCGAGATCCGCGCCGCGAAGAGCCCGGTCGCGCCGTCGACCCGCCGGGACAACGCCTTCCGGGAGGAGCAGGCCAAGTCTCTGGCCGTGATCGCCGCGGAGATGTCGGTCATGCGGTTTTCTCGGGCTGATGTCCGCAACGTATTCAAGACGGCCCGGGCGCTGGAAGATGAAATCTCCTACGGCGACACCGATTGGGATTCGGCACGCTGGAGCAAGGCGCGCGCCCTCTCCGAGATTGGTCTGCGGATGGCTTACGCGCGGCAACACTGGATCGATGTCACGAAGACCTTCGTTGAGGCGCGGGAGAGGGCGCTCCAGATTTCCAATGCGGCTTGGCGCGACGAGGCGCTCGCCGAGATCGCCAAGACGATGGTGGAGGCAGGGGCGGCAGGACAGTAACCCCGATCTATCCTCCCTCCCAGGGGCGGCCCCTCACCCGGGCCGCCCCTCCCATTTTGGCGAAGACCTGCGTCTCCACCAACTGGAAGCGCAGGACCCCTGGTTGGCCGCCGCCTACTCGTCAGCGGGCTAGGAAACTTCCGCTAGGACTTCAGTAGCTGCCGCAGCACGTAAGGCAGGACGCCCCCGTGCCGGACGTAGTCCGCTTCGATGGGGGTGTCCACGCGGCAGAGGGCCTCAAACTCGACCTTGCCCTTGGGCCCGGCGGCTGAGACCGTGAGCTTGACGCGGGGTGAGAGCTTCTGGATCCCCCCAATATCGAAGAGTTCTTCTCCCGCCAGCCCCAGGCTCTGAGCGTTCTGCCCGGCCGGGAACTCCAGCGGCAGCACGCCCATGCCGACCAGATTGGAGCGGTGGATGCGCTCGAAACTCTGCGCGATCACGGCGCGCACGCCCAGGAGCATCGGGCCCTTCGCGGCCCAGTCGCGCGAGGAGCCCGAGCCGTATTCCCGCCCCGCCAGGACGACGAGAGGAGTCCTGGCGGCTTTGTACTTTTCCGCCGCATCGAATATCGACATTACCGTGCCTTCCGGCAGCAGCTTCGTGTATCCTCCCACCACGTCCACCAGCATGTTCCGAATGCGTATGTTGGCGAAGGCGCCCCGCATCATGACCTCATGATTGCCGCGGCGGGCGCCGAAGGAGTTGAAGTCCGCGGGCTTGACGCCCCGTGATTGTAGATAGAGCCCCGCCGGACCGTCCTTGGGGATCGCGCCCGCCGGCGAGATGTGGTCGGTGGTGACCGAGTCGCCGAACACCGCCAGGCACCGCGCTCCTTGGATGTCGGAGAGCGCGCCCGGCGTCCGGGACATCCCGTCGAAATAAGGGGGAAGCCGGACGTAAGTCGAGTCGGCCTGCCAATCGTAGCGCTCGGAGGCGGCGACGTCGAGGGATTTCCAGTTGGAGTCCCCGCTGAAGGCGTCGGCGTATTGGCGCGCGAACATCTCGGGCTTGAGCGCGGCCTGCACGGCGGAGGCCACCTCCTCGGGGGAGGGCCAGATGTCCTTGAGATAGACCGGCTTGCCTGTTTTGTCGTCGCCGATAGGGTCGCGCGAGAGGTCGAGGTCCATTCTCCCGGCCAACGCGTAGGCCACGACCAGGGGAGGCGAGGCGAGGTAATTGGCTCGGACCAGCGGGTTGATCCGGCCCTCGAAGTTGCGGTTGCCGGAAAGAACGGCCGCCGCGATCAAGTTGTTGGAGGTCACGGCCTGGCCCACGGCTTCCGGCAGGGGCCCGGAGTTGCCGATGCAGGTCGTGCAGCCGTAGCCCACCAGGTGAAAGCCCAACTCCTCCAGCGGCTTCTGAAGACCCGCGGCCGCGAGATAGTCCATGACCACTTTCGAGCCGGGGGCGAGGCTGGTCTTGACCCATGGCTTTGATTTGAGGCCCCGGTCGCGGGCGCGTTTGGCGAGCAGGCCCGCTCCCACCATGACGGAGGGGTTGGAGGTGTTGGTGCAGGAGGTGATGGCCGCGATCACGACGCTGCCGTGCCCGATCGAGTAGGACCCCCCGCCATTGGAGGGTTTGATCTCCACCCGGGTGCCGGCCGGAGCCGGGAAATTTCCCTTTTTGTCCTTTTCCTTAAGATAGTCGGGGAGGGCTTTATCCCAGGCGGTCTTGGAATCGGACAGCAGGATCCGGTCCTGCGGGCGGCGCGGGCCGGCCAGGCAGGGGGCGACCTGGCCGAGGTCGAGCTCGAGCGAGTCCGAGAATTGCGGCTCGGGAGTCCCGGGCCCGCGGAACATCTCCTGCGCATTGAAATAAGCCTCGGCGAGCGCGACGGCGTCCCCGGGGCGTCCCGTGAACCGGAGGAATTCGATCGTTCGGGCGTCCACGGGGAAGAAGCCCACGGTGGCGCCGTATTCGGGGGCCATATTGGCGAGGGTGGCCCGGTCAGCAATGGCGAGGGCCGTCAGGCCCTCGCCGTAAAACTCCACGAACTTCCCCACCACCCCCTTCGTGCGAAGCATCTGGGTCACGGTGAGCACCGCATCAGTTGCGGTAGAGCCGGCCGGAAGTCTGCCTCGCAAATTAAACCCCACCACGGCCGGCACCAGCATTGGCAGGGGTTGTCCGAGCATCGCGGCCTCGGCCTCGATGCCGCCCACGCCCCAGCCGAGGACACCCAGGCCGTTGATCATGGTAGTATGCGAGTCGGTTCCCACCAAGGTGTCCGGGAAGGCCCAGGAGCGTCCGGCTTCCTCTTTCGTCCAGACCACGCGGGCCAGGTGTTCGAGGTTGACTTGGTGCACGATCCCGGTTTCGGGGGGGACCACTCGGAAATCTTGGAAGGTCTTCTGACCCCACTTCAAAAAGAGATAGCGCTCACTATTGCGCCCGAACTCCAGTTCGGAGTTCGTCTTAAAGGCGTCGGCCGTCCCGAAAGCGTCCACCTGCACGGAGTGATCGATCACCAGGTCCACGGGCTGGAGGGGGTTGATGCGTTTGGGATCGCCCCCCAGGCGCGCGAGGGCGTCGCGCATCGCGGCCAGGTCGACTACCGCGGGCACGCCCGTGAAGTCCTGCATGAGCACGCGCGCGGGCATGAAGGAGACTTCGCGGTCCTTGCCGCCTCGCGCCAGGGCCTCGATGTCCGAACTTCGCACGAAGCGGCCGTCTTCGTGCCGCAGCAGGTTTTCGAGGAAGAGGCGCAGGGAGAAAGGCATGCGGGAGAGATCCGCGCCCAGGGTCTTGGCGAGGGCGGGGAGGCTGAAATAGGAGTACTTCTTGCCGCCGGAAGGAAGTTCCGAAAGGGTCTTAAAGCTATCGAGGGATGGCATATGCTGATTCTATCAAAATGGGCGGCCTGGGCCGGCGTCGGGTCGCCGGGAGAAAGTTCCGATAATTGAATTGTTTTCACGGCAGAAACCGCACCGGCGCGGATAGGCGGCGTGCTATAATCGCTGACCCCATGCCCGCCGACATCCTCGTTGTCGAAGACGACCCCCTGGCCGGAGCCGCCATCCAGGACATGCTCCAGGACCGGGGCTATAAGGTCGAGCTCGTGACCGATGGCGCCGGCCTCGTCGAGGTGGTCAAGACCCTCGCGCCCCGCGTCGTGGTGCTCGACATCCTCCTTCCGGGCTCCGACGGCCTCTCCCTCTGCCGGGCGCTCAAGCGCGACCCGCTCACCAGCGAAGTGAAGGTGCTCATGGTCACGGGGAAATCCTTCATCGAGGACCAGGCGCGGGCATCGGCCGCCGGGGCGTCGGGCTTCGTGCACAAGACCTCCGGCGCCCGCAACATCGCCGAGGCCGTCGCCGCGCTCGCCGGTCCCGCTCCAGCCAAGTAGCCCGCGGGTCACCGGCTCGAGTCCCTACTTTCCCAGGAGGCGGGACCAGGCCTCCTCCACCTTGGCGGCAGCGGCGATTTCGAGGATGTCCTGAGCGCTCATCGGCCTTTCCTCTCGGCCGAGGAAACGGCCGGTATTAAAACGTGTCCCCAAGTTCTCCGGGTTTTGGGGGGGAGAGCTCGTCTTTGATTTTCTGGTCGACGCGGGGGCTTGAAATTTCCCGGTCCCGGGGCTATATATTAGTCCATGCTTATTCTGGGAGTCGCGGGGCTTTTGCTCCTGACCGGCCTCTTCATCTGGGACCGCTGGTATTCCAACGACAATATTCTTCGCAACTTCCCGGTGATCGGTCATTTGCGCTACCTGCTTATCGAGCTGGGACCGGAGCTGCGCCAGTACATCGTCGCCGGCAATCACGAGGAGTTCCCCTTCAACCGCGAAGAGCGCGATTGGATCTACCGGTCCGCGAAGGGCGAGAACAACTACTTCGGCTTCGGAACCGACGCCCAGATCCTGGCCATCGGCTATCCCATCATCAAGCACGCGGTTTTCCCCCTGGGAGAGCTCAGCTTCACCGCCTCGAAGCACGATGCCGCGCAGGACGTGCCCTGCGCCAAGATCCTGGGCGAGGCCCGCGGGCGGGCCAAGGCCTGGCGGCCGCCGTCTATTATCAACATATCCGCCATGAGCTTCGGCTCGCTCTCGGGGCGCGCGATCGAGGCGCTCAATAAAGGCGCCAAGCTCGCGGGCTGCTATCACAACACCGGGGAGGGGGGAATCTCCTCGCACCATAAGCACGGCGGGGATCTCATCTATCAGATCGGCACCGGCTACTTCGGCTGCCGCACGCGCGAGGGCCGCTTCTCCCTGGAGAAGCTCCAGGAGTCGATCTCCAAAGCCCCGGCCGTTCGGGGCATCGAGATCAAGCTCTCTCAAGGCGCCAAGCCGGGCAAGGGCGGGGTGCTCCCGGGGCGCAAGGTCACCCGCGAGATCGCCAACATCCGCGGCATCGCCAAGGGCCGCGACTGCATCAGCCCCAACAACCACACCGCTTTCCAGGACACGCGCTCTCTCGTGGGTTTCGTGGAGAGCCTCGCCAAGGAGACGGGCCTGCCGGTGGGCATCAAATCGGCCGTGGGCCAGTTGGGGTTCTTCAAGGAGCTGGCCCAGACCATGCGCGAGACCGGCGAGGGCCCGGACTGGATCGCCATCGACGGGGGGGAAGGCGGCACCGGCGCCGCGCCCCCCACCTTCGCCGATCACGTCTCGCTTCCTTTCCGGGTGGGCTTCCCTCGGGTCTACAAGACCTTCCTCGACGAGGGAATGACGGAGCGCGTGGTTTGGATCGGCAGCGCCAAGCTGGGCTTCCCGGACCGGGCCATCGTGGCCTTCAGCCTGGGCTGCGACCTCATCAACATCGCGCGCGAGGCCATGCTCGCCATCGGTTGCATCCAGGCTCAGAAGTGCCATTCGGATTTCTGCCCGACGGGCGTAACGACCCACAATCCGTATCTCACGCGGGGGCTCGTTCCCGAGGTCCAGAAGCAGCGCTTCGCCCGCTTCTGCCAGTCCTTCCGCAACGAGCTTTTGGCCGTGACCCACGCCTGCGGCTACGAACACCCCTCCCAGTTCACGGCCGAGGACGTCGAGGTCGGCGCCGGCCCCGGCCTCTTTAAGACCCTGCGCGAGATTTACGGCTACACCCCGGCCCGGACCTGGTCCGGCATCCCCGGCTGGAACCCGCTGGGTGTCCGGCCTTAGGCAATTTCGGAAACGCTCTTTCCAGCGGGCCGCGAATAATTGCCAAAATCTCCAGGTTCAGGAGGTCTCATCATGAACGTAAGACGGGCCGCCACATTCGGCTTTCTCATCCTGGCGTCGTCGCCGGGGATTTCGGCGCAAGCCGACGACGATGTCATCGACACCCAAATCAGCCAGTGGGGCAGCGAGGCGCTGGTGGAATCCAGCCGGACCGTTCGCGCGGAAGGAATAGGACCGACGCGCCCGGATGCGCTCGCCCACGTTCTGGCGGAGCTGACCAGAAACATCAATTCCTACCAGACCGCCGTCAGTTCGCGCTATGTTCCCGCCGCCGATGGAGGGGCCGGCCGGCCTTCCGTGTCCACCGAGTTCGCTCAGACCACCAAATTGAAAAATGACGCGAAATTTCGATTCGGCCAAGTTCTTGTCTCGTCACTGGTGAATGACCGGCAGACCGACGACCCCAACGCCGGAGACGGCCAGTCCGCCAGCGCGGCGACCAAGGTCGAGTGGACCCATGGAAATATGTCGTTTGTCCTGAAGCAGTACATGGAATCGATATCCCTGGGAACCCAGGTGGGACGGCGGGCCACGGAGCCCTCCGAGGAAATCAGGCTGGAGATGCATGGCAAGGGCTTGGGGTTTAACGAGTTGATGGCGGAGCTCAAGCGCGCCGGACTTCGTTTTAAGGAGCGCGAAGAAGAAGGCTCCGTGCTGATCGGGGCAAGCTACGAGCTTACTGAAAAGGCGATCCGGGACTTCAAGGTTTGGGACGCCGAATACATAAAGACCGCGGAGTCGGAGCGGCAGCTGGAGGTTGATGCGAAGGTCCGGGATTACATCCGGGAGAACGCCGAGAATGCCTTCGACGAGCTGTCCGCGGACCTGGACAAGGAAAAGCCCCAGAAGCGCGGGAAGCCCAAGAAGAAGGGCCGCTAGGTCCGACGCGGACGCGCCTTCATGTCCGGCGGCGCGTCGTATCCTCGAAACTCCCGTATAACGCCCGCCGGCCGTAGCGGCTGAAGGAGTAGAGGGCGATCTCCCGGGGATCGGGACGCAGGGAGGCCGGAAGAGGGTGGGGGGCCTCCTGTCCGAAGATGTGGCTCTTTATTAGGAAGTCGACCTCGCGCACCGGCAGGGACGGGTCTTCCGGCGTGGTCGTCGCCTCCACGCCCGAGACCGCCGCTTCCCTTCCCGTTATCGCCAGTCCCGCCCGAAAGACGAGTTCTCCCGTCCAGCTCCGGCAGAAATAGAGAAAGCCTTCATGGAGGTAGATGTCCCATTTGACCTCCATCTGCTGGGCTTTGAAGAGGGGGCCGTCCTTGGCGGCTCCCGCGTAGGCGTAGCGCAGATCGCAAGGGATGGGGTCGGCCCCCTCGGGGACCTGCCCCCGGCACTCCAAACCCTGGGAGCCGCGGAGCCGGCAGTACGACTCGGCTACGGCCTGGTCCTGGGTCACGGCGGTGACCGTCTGGGTCAGGCTCCGGCAATCAAGGACACGGATCCCGAAGGGGCTTTCGGCGGGCTCGAGCCATCTGACGCCGGACATGGCTTCTTCCAGCGGTTCCATGCCTACGGCCGGATGGCGAGTTTGAGCGCGGCCTCGCCGAGCTCCTCGCGGACATCCTTCGCCCAGACCGCGTTCGGACCGAGGGCCAGGGCCGTCGTCGGCATCATCCGTCCCAAGCGTGTGAACCGAGTCATGAACCGGAGCTCCCAGTGCCCAGAAGCATAGCCTGGATTTTCCGCGGCGTCAATGCCGCGATTCTCCATGTTCCCGGACTTTCAAAGGCGGGCGCGCCTGCCGCGAGGACATCCCGCCGGTGCGGGTTCACGGCCGGCTCTCGGTGCCAGGCATGCAGAACTCCGCCCGG
>CAYJXJ010000031.1:0-33686 GCA_964374095.1 uncultured Elusimicrobia bacterium | reverse complement strand
CCAAGCTGAAGCGCCGCGAGCACGAGCCGCCCGAGTGGCTGGAGGTCATGCGCCTGCGTCACGGGCTCGCCCTCCTGATGATCTCGGACAAGCGCATGGCCCTGGAGTTCATCGCCGACGACGGCGGGGTCCTCGACCGGGCGTCCTGGAGCCGCTAGCCATGAAGTCGCTTGTAGCCATGAAGTGACTTGTAGCCATGAAGTGACTTGTAGCCATGAAGTGACATGTAGCGCGGGCCGGGCCCGCCGGAATGGTATGATGAGGCGCTTGCGATCCCGATCTCACGCCCTGCCGCTCGCCGGGCTCCTGGCCTCGGCTCTCGGGACCCTTCCGGTCCGGGTTTCGGCCGACGACGTGACCAACGTCGCGCTCACCACCCTGTCGTCGGGCTCCCTTTCCGTCGGCTGGAGCATCGCGAGCGTCTCGACGCCGACGATCGTTCTCAGCGCCAATGAGTTTTCGACCACGATCTCATCCGGACTCGGGTCTTTGGGCCAAGCCGCGGTCGCCTTCTCGAACCTGTCCGCCAACACCAGCTACTGGTTCCAGGTCAAGAACTCCACCAAGCCCGATTCGGAGTACGCCGGCTTCAATGCCGCCAAGGCCACCTCCACGTTGGCCGCGGCGCCCTTGACCATCGCCTTCCCGTTTACCGGCGTCGCCGTATCGAGCTTCTCGGTCGGCTGGGAGTCGGTCAACGGGGCGGGCATCCGCTTCGAGGTCATCCGCTCGACCGGGGCCTCGCCCCAGACAAACGGCTTCTTCGGCAACGTCACCTCCGCCACCGCCAACACCTCGGCGATTTTCAGCGGGCTGGCGGTGAACACGAGCCATTTCATCGCGGCGCGGGCCATCAACAACAACTCCGTCCCCACCGCCTACACGAACCTGGGCTCCACCGCGACTCTGGCCCAGGTCCCCACCCCGGGCTCGCCGACCGGGATCGCGGCCGGCCAAATCACCGCCACGTGGGGGGACAGCGGCAATCCCGCGGGCACGCGGTATCTGGCCGTCATCGCCCTCGATTCCGCCTTTGCGTCGGTCGCCGGTTCGAGCCTTACCGCCAACAGCTCCGCCACGTTCTCGGGGCTCTCCGCCAACACGACCTACTTCAGCCAGGTGGTCTCGGTCAATTTCGTCGGCGGGGTCTCGACCGCCGCGGTCTTGACGGCCACCTCGACCCTAGCCGTCCCCCCGGTCGCCGCCGCCCTTTCCGGCGTGACCGCCTCCTCCATCCAGGCCAACTGGACAGCGGGGGGCAACGGCGCGGGAATCCGCTACGAGGCGGTGCTCTCGACGGGCGCGGGACCCGGCGGCAACGCCTTCAGCGGCAATATCGCCAGCGTGACGGCCGCGACCTCCGTCCTCTTCGGCGGGCTCGGCGTCAATACGACCTACCACGTCGAAGTCCGGGCGATCAACAACAACGGACTTCTGACCGCCTTCGCAAGCCTGGGCTCCACGGTGACGCTCCCCAACGCGCCCGTGGCCGCGGCCTTGAGCGGCGTGACCACCGGCCAGGTCATCGCCAACTGGAGTCCCAACTCCAACCCGGCGGGAACGCGCTTCCTGGCTCGAATCGCGACGGATTCAGCCTTGAGCGCGGTCGTGGGATCGAGCCTGACCCTCAGCACCGCGACGACGTTCGGGGGACTGTCCGCCAACGTCACCTACTTCCTGGATGTCATGGCCTTGAATTTCGTGGGAGGATTCACGTCCGCGGTCAGCTTGGGTTCGACCTCGACTTGGGCCGTGCCGCCGGGGACCGCGAGCTTTAGCGGCGTCTCGGTGTCCTCGATCCAGGCCAACTGGACTTCCGCGGGCAACGGCGCGGGGGTGCGCTACGAGGCGGTCCTCTCCACGGGGGCCTCGCCCGGCGCCAACGGCTTCGGCGGCAACAAGACCTCGACGACGACGGCCGTCTCGGCGGCGTTTTCCGCCCTGGTTCTGACAACGGTCTATCATGTCGAGGTCAGGGCCGTCAATAACAACAGCGTGCCGACGGCCTACACGAGCCTGGGTTCGACGAAAACCGCCGCCGCGGCCCAAAGCGTGGCGGCCGGCGACTCCCAGACCATCACGCTCAGCGCCGCCAGCGGCCCGGTCGTTCTGGAGATCGCGCCGGGCGCCTTCGTAGATGCCGTCTCCGTGGCGGCCAGCGTCCCCGCGAGCTTCCCGGCTCCCGGGGCGGGCCTGCAGGCCACGGGCGTCGGCGTGGAAATCACCCTGACGCCTCCCGTTCAGCCCGTGGGTACGGTGAACCTATCGGTCGGATACACCGAGCCCTTGAGGTCCGGGTTGGACGAGACCAAGTTCGTCCTCGCGCGCCACGATCCGGGGCGCGGGGTATGGGTCCCCCTGGTCTCGACCCCGGATCCCGCCGCCAACGCGGTGAGCGCGCGTCTCCCGCACTTCTCCACCTTCCAGATCATGCAGGTCGATCCCGCCGACGATCTCTCGCGGGTCAAGGTATTCCCCAATCCCTTCCGGCCGGGCTCGGGGCATGCCGGGGTGACCTTCATCAATCTCCCGGCCGCGGCCAAGGTGCGCCTCTACGGCGTCCTGGGAGGGGTGCTTAGAGAGTTGAATGCCAACGCCTCGGGCATGGCGACCTGGAACGGCAGGGACGAGTCCGGGAGGCCCGCCGCGAGCGGGGTCTATCTCGCGCTCATCGAAGGCAGCGGCGCGCGCGGGACCTTCAAGGTGGTCGTCGAGCGATGAGGATGAGGGGTCACGTCTCAACATCTGACACATTCCTCGTATGCCTCGCCTTGGCTCTGGCGGCGGGACCGGCTTGGGCGGGGGGGTTGGGGGGCTATTCGCGGGCTGCATCGGGTGCGCCCTTTCTGCGCTTGGGGGTGGGGGCGCGGGCCGTGGCGATGGGCGAGGCCTACGCCGCCGTGGTCGACGACGCCGGGGCCGTGTACTGGAACCCGGCCGCCATGGTTGAAGTCGAGAAGCGCTCGGCCCTGCTTATGCACGCCGAATATCTCGACACCATCTCCATGGACTATGCCGCCTACGCCCACAACCTCGACCGCTACGGCGCGGCCGGCGGCGCGATCCATTATTTATCCGCCGGGACCGTCACCGAGACCGACATCGCGGGCGTCGAGCAGGGGAACTTCAATCCCTACGACCTCGCCCTCGTGGCCTCCTACGCCTACCGCTTCCGCGAGACGCCGCGGCACGAACTCGCCCGAAACGACGACGATTACGATGAGGACCGCCGGGATGAATGGGCCTGGATCAACGGCTATGCCGTCGGAATCTCGGCCAAGTACGTGCGCTCGCAACTGTCCCGGTCGCGGCAGACCGCTACGTTCGACGCGGGAATTCTGAGCCCCGCCTACCGGGACGGGAAGATCAAGCTGGCGCTGGTGGTGCAGAACATGGGCGGCGTTCTGAGGTTCGACAAGGAGTCCGAGGTCCTGCCCTTCGCCGTGAGATCCGGCGCCGCATTCAGGCTCGGCGAGAGCGTCACGTTGGCGGGGGAGGCGGTGTTGCCGCGGGAGAGTTCGTCTTACGGCGCGCTGGGAATCGAGTACCGGCGAACCCTGCGCGTCGACTGGGCGGGCGCGGCCAGGCTGGGCTTCAACTCCCGGAGCCTCGGGGAGGTCAGCGGCTTGAGCGGCCTTTCTTCGGGGATCGGCCTGGGCTACCTTAAGTACTCCCTGGACTACGCCTTCGTGCCCTGGGGCTCGCTGGGCTCGCACCACCAGGCGTCTCTCACCGTCAAGTTCTAGGTGCCTGCGCTTCCAGTTATTGGAAGCGCAGGCTATTGTCGAGGTGTGAGTAGGCGGGGTGGTTGGGACAGGATTCGAACCTGTGTAGGGCGTAGCCCGACGGTTTTACAGACCGTTGCTTTTGACCGCTCAGCCACCCAACCTTTTGCGTATTTGCTAGGTGATTGTATAACTTTTTTGCTGTCCTTCAAATTGTCTTTTTTGAGCGTAGGGGTAACGTACCGGCCAGGAGAGCGGCTTCGAGCGCGAACTATTGTAGCGCATGTCAATGAACAGGGCATTTCTTAGAAGAGAAGGGTAGGATAAATGGGTGCTCGTTGGGAAGTCTACCAAGTATTGGAGCCGGTTATCGGGTAAAAAAACCGTTGCGTTTGGCAGCCCGAGACATGTTCCCGAAAAATGACGGCAGTCTCTTACGCATCGCGGCCGAGTCAATTCCCACTCAAAAATAGTTCTTGAAGAAAACAGAAAGTATGTTATACTGTTCTATATGAGAACAGAATATTCTGGACGGAGCGCGTCGTGAATGCCGTTTTCGATGAGTGGAATGCGTACGCGCTTAAAAAAACGCTTGTTCCGCGGGGCCTGAGTCTTGAGCGAGTGGTGGGAGATGCTCGGCTTAAGATCGTGGCGATCACAGGCATACGGCGCGGCGGTAAGTCGAGCGTTCTCATTCTGCTCAGGCAGAAGCTTCTTAAGGAAGGCAAGAACGCCGCCTATTTTAACCTGGAGGACAGCCGGATCAAGGACTCGCCCGCCTTGCTTGATGACGCTCTCAAATGGTTTGGGGACTCAGGTTATCTGCTGCTCGATGAGGTCACGGCGGCCAAGGGCTGGGAGGGGTGGCTTGCCCGCAACCACGAGATGCTCAAGGGCCAATTGCATGTCATCGTGAGTTCCTCTCGGGGCGCGATAGCTTCGCCTTCCAAACCCCTGCGGGGGAGAATGCTGGCTTATGAGCTCTACCCGCTTTCGTTTGCTGAGTTTCTCCGCTTCAAAGGCGTGACCGTCGAACGCACCACCGCTGGGTTGGGGCGAGTGGAAAAAGCTCTCAATGAATATCTTGTCTACGGAGGATTCCCCGAGGCCGTTCTTGCTCCAGACATGACGGATAAGGTGCGGATAATCAGCTCCTATTTTCGCGACATCATCGGCCTTGATGTGGCCGAAATGGCCGACTCGAGCATCGCCACCGTGGAGCTCTTCGGCAAATACATTGTCGAGGCGCCCTATTTCTCGGCCTCCAAGTGCCTGGGTTTTTTCCAGAATCTCGGACACAAGATCGGCAAAACGAGCCTCCTGGAGCTTGAGAAATACTCGCAGGATGGATATCTGTTCTTCTTCGTTCCGATCTTCTCGCGCAAAATCAAGGATAGGACGCAGTACCCTAGAAAGTCCTACGTTGGGGATACGGGCTTTCTCTATGCCATGAGTGGAAGAAACGACATGGGCCGGATCCTGGAGAACGCCGTCTATCTAGAGCTCAGGCGTCGTCTAGCGTTCCAGCAGGATATACACTACTGGAAAAATGAAGAGGGCGTGGAAGCGGACTTCGTCGTTCGTGAGGGTCTGCATGCCAAGGAGATCATCCAAGTCTGCTACTCCCTCGAGACTGAGAAAACGAAGAACCGCGAGCTCAAGGGTCTTGTTGCTTGCGCTCGGGAGTTCGGCTTAAAAAGCGGGAGTGTCATCACTTGGAGCGTCGAGGGCGTCGAAACCGTGGATGGGGTGAAGGTGCGGTTTTTGCCCCTTTGGAAATGGATTTTAGCGCGGGAGGTTAAGGGCGGATGACAGCGGTGCAGATTGCCGGAGACGGGAATTTCGGAGGAAATATAGAATATTCCCATGCTTGACGCTCAAGCATCTTCCCAGCCCGTCAGGCACCAAGCCCTGCTGCGCCAGGCGCTCGGGACCTGGGCGGCGCGCGCGGCGGCGGCCTGGCTCCTCGCCCCGGCCCCCGCCGGGGCCTCCGCCATCGACCTCCATGTCCATCTGCGCATGGACGTCTCCCTGCCCGGAATTTTCCGCGGGCATCCCACGGCGGAGCCGGCCCGGGTCTCCGGGCGCAAAGCCCTCTTCTCGAACCAGGTGAGCCTCAGGGACCTTGAGGCGGCCGATGTCCGGCTCGTGATGGCCTCCCTCTACGCCCCGATCGTCGTCTCCCAGCTCCAAGGGGGCTACACCAAGGCCCTGCTCGGCCAGCTCGCGGCGGTGGAGGAGTGGGCCGCGCGCCACCCGCGCGTCTCGCTCGTGCGGACTCCGGACGAGGCCGAGGCGGTGCTCAAGTCAAAGGAGTGGCGCCTCGGCGTGATCCTCGCCGCGGAGGGGGGACACGGCGTCGACTCCGCCGAGCGCCTCGACGCCCTCTGGGACAGGGGCCTACGTATGGTCACCATCGCCCATTTCTCCGACAGCCCATGGGCCGGGGCCGCCGCCGTGAGCTACGGGCCCTTATCGGACTGCGTCCCCGGGGGGAAGGACTCGGGCCGAAGGAATACCAAGGGCCTATCGCCGCTGGGGGAGAGCCTCGCGGACCGCGCCGTCGCCAAGGGCCTGATCCTGGACCTCACCCACTCAAGCGACAAGGCCGTCCGGGACATCGCGCGCCGCCACCCGGGACTGCCCCTGATGTTCTCGCACCAGGCCGCCCGGGAGCTGACCCCCTGCGAGCGCACGATCTCCCCCGAGCTCCTGCGCGAGGTGCGCCGCAGCCGCGGGTTGGTCGGCGTCACCTTCGCCTCGAACTACCTGGGACCGGACCTTGCCGCCCTCATCCGCCACGCCGCGGCCATCGCGCGCGAGGCGGGACCGGAGGCCGTCGCCCTCGGCTCGGACTACAACGGCTTCATCCCCCGCATCGAGGGGGCCGCGGACTCCACCGGCTACGCCCTAGTTTTAAAGGGGCTCGCGGGGGCGCGGGTCCCGGCCGCCAGGAGCGCCGAGGCCTTCCTGAGTTTCTGGCGGCGGACGGAGGCCTACGCCAGGAAAGAAACTTCGAACTGATTTTCACCGCCCCCGCCTGCGCCGGTTTGCGCCCAGTGACGCTAATCCCATTTCTAGGCCTAGAGACCGGACAAGCGAGCGCTGTCCGGCCCATGTGGAATTCCGCCGGCCCTGGTACAATCCTCCCAGGATGCCCAAGGGGGGTGACATGAAAAATAGGCGTGTTTCCGGACTTTTTGTTTTTGCAGTTTCCATTCTCTTAACGACGGTCAGTTTTGCCGGTTCGCTGCCGGAAGGTTCATTTAAGGGAACGACCCCTTATGTCAAGAGTCCGGATGTTATGGCTTTGCTCATAAAGCAAGATCCGGCGAATAAGGATTCATATTACGCGATCGTAGCCGAGTACGATCGAGCCACGGGCAGACTCAGCCCGGAGCGATTGGCGCTCACGAAATGGGTTCCTAGAATGTATGCTTACCGCATAGATAAAATGACCGATCTGCAATATGCGATGAAGCCCCTGCGTGTCTCTCGGACAGGTGATATTGAGGTTGACGGTAGTGTCAGCCCGGACAACCTCTCATTGGCCCAATCGGGAACCTTGGACGGCGCCGTGATTACCAGGTATGACAAAAATTCAGTAGTGGTCGCCGAAAGGATCAAGTTCAAAGGCAAGCTTGGCTCTACATGGGAAAACTACATCGCGGGTAATTTCTTCGGCTCAACCGACAGCAGTGGAGGCGATTACTTCAAAAAAGACATCAATATGGTTCTCTCCCAGGATAAGGTCGCGACTTTCTCCCAAGAGCTGATACAGGGACAATTCGATGTTGCTGAAAAAGCGCCGGGCATGTTCACTTTTACGGCAAAGAGACCGGATAACAAAGGAAATGAAAGGGTGGTGACCAGAATCGGGGTTTTCGTTGATATTGTCAACTGGAAGCCGGTATTCACCACCGATGAGCTTCTTCTAATCAATCCCGACAATGCGAGAGATGTCGGGTTCTACTACGAAAGGCACTAGGCTGATGGGGCGCTGAATCCGGCGATTGGTTTGGGAACTCCGTTTTACGGGCCAGGAGCGGCGAACCGGGCCTTTTGCCAATTGTAGGGGATGGTGATGTCGAAGTAAAAAGACCGTTCCTCCCCGGATTTTCGGTCCTTGACGTCCATCCTGTCGTAGGTGCGCCCCCCGTTCTCCATGAGCGCCTGGGATCGGGATGCGAGCTCCGGTCGGAGGTCCCGGGGGCTATTTGAGCAGGTTCCGGCGAGCTTGGGCGGGGGTTTCGAATCGACCCCGGGGGCACAAAAGCCCTGGGGAGCCGGTGCTACGGTCCGGACTTCGGGGAGGCGTCAGGGTTTCTTCATCCCCGCGGGGCTTGGCAGGGGTCCTTGATCCCTGGAGGGGGGGCCTATTGGTCCCAGCCCAAATTGGGCTATTCGGCGGGCAACGGCGAACCGAGCTTCTGGAGCACCGCCCGGTAGGAAGGTTGGCTAAGGATATAGACCGTGTAGGTGATGAAGAATGCCGCCGCCACGTCGATGGAGTAGTGCAGGCGGCTTAGGATGACCGAGCCGCCCAGGAGCACCGAGAAGCCCAGGCACGCCAGCCGTGTCGGTCTGTTGCCGGAAAGCAGGAATCCCAAAAACGGGAAGGCCGTGTGCCCGCTGAAGAACTGGGCGTGCCGGAAATCAAAGAAGCCGAAGACCGTTTGGATCGGGTAGTGGTCGAACTGGGGGGCGTGGGCCGGCAGGCCGATCGGCGTCAGGACGTTGCATACGGCGCGCACGGCGACGATAAGTCCGTAGGCCCAGAGAAAGTAGGGCAGCCGTTCCCGCGGCTCGAAGCGCAGGGAGCCCATCGAGAACACGGCCAGAAAGGCGACGAAGCCCCAGACGTGCACGAGAGGCATGTCGATGACCGGAAGGAGGTCGTGCAGGAGGTCCCGCGCCGGGGCCAACCCGGGGCCGATGCGGTCCACGTAGCGTCCGGCCGCGAGGTTTAGCCCCAGGGCGAGGAGGAGCGCCGCTCCCCCGGCGAGCCAATGCGAGGGGGGAGGGCCCGGCGCGCGTGGGGGGGCAACGGATTGTGGAGGTGTCGCCATGGCGGACTGTACCGGAATGTTGGAAAAGGATAGCATCTCGCTCGCCATGCTGGCGGTCTTTCCGTTGCTTGTCTGGGCGATGGCGGCCGCGCTGGAACCCCGGCCACGGCCGACGAGGCGCCCGCGGAATGGGGGTTTTCCGAGCCCATGCGCGAGCGCTGGCGGGAGATCACGCAGCGCGTCTCCAAGAAGGACCAAGGCTACCGCTATGGCCGTCTCCTGACCCACATGGAGAATTGGCACCGCAACAACCCGGGCAAGGACGTCTGGGCCGCGTTCTTCAACGCCGCCGGCGCCGACAAGGACAATCGCCTTTACATTTGGGATCAGTTGGACAAGGCTCTGGTCGGGAACGGTCACGACCCGGGGGCCGAGCACCTCAAGAGCGCCCTCTACCACCTGCCCATCGAGCAGCATTACCGCGTCGCCTACCTCTTCGCCGAGAAGGAGATCATGGTCCGCAAGTACGGGACGGGGGGCATGTGGCGCAAGGGCTTCAAGGGAGCGAAGAGCTCGGCTGAATTCCCCGTCTACTGCGAGCACTACTACGAACGATTCGAAAAGCAGCGTGTCGGATACGGAAATTACTTCGCGGGCTGCTACTCCTTCGAGCATGAGGGGCGCCTCATCGAGATCGTGCCCGACGCCTACGAGGACACCTTCTCGACGGCGGCGCTGTGGTGGATGACCGAGGATAAGGAGCTCTATTCGGCCCTCGAGCGGCTCAATAAATCACGCCGCCCAAGGGCCTGGTGCGACCTCGGCGTAATCCAGAAGGCGCGGGAGCTCAAGGAAAAATCGGTCCAGGACCGCTCGATGGTCGAGCCGCTGGACGTCCCTTGAGGCCGGCCGCCGCGGAGCCGTCCCCGAATCCCGCGCCGGTTGGAGTCAAGGGGTCGCGATTCAGGCTGGGCCCGGCATCTTTACCTCCATCAGTGGAGGTGGCCAGCGCCCAGGTTGGAACAGTTATCCCCGACACTTGGGGCGCCCAAAGTGCTGGGGAAAACCTCCGGAGCACCTCCGCCCTAACTCGATGCCTGCAAAACAGCGGGAACTGTGGAGGACGCAGAGCGCCTCGCCCTCGCCACCCGGAACTCTCACGGGAGGTCGGCGACGACGAGGACGCTCCTTACGTCCCATTCCGATCACCGACCGGAATGGACCGTCCCTCTAGGGACGTATTCATCGCGACGGCGAACCGCGCGAGGATGGCCGCCCGGCGCACGTCGGGCCGGGCCGCGCCCTGCTCGAGGGCCTTGACGAGCTCCCGGCAGGCCGCGATGGCCACGTCCTCGGCGGACACTTCGCGCTGATGCTTGTTGATCATCTTCACTTGGATCACCTCCTCTCCGGCATACCCGGCCGGAAAACGGGGGAGGGGGCGGGAGCCCACCCCACGAGCCGCTGTCGCGGCGGGCCGGCGGAGTCACGCCGCCAGTCTTTGTTCCCCTCCCGAAATCCCCTAAAAATGAAAAACCCATGCCCGGCGCGGCATGGGGTCTGCTGCGAGCGGGCGCGGCGCGCTCTACATCGGACCCCCCATGCCCGGGTCCGAGGTCTGTCGTTCGAGACGGCACGTGATCGGGTTCATGTCAAAAAAGTTGGCCACAGCAGAGCGCGAGGGGCGCGCCGACCGTGACCAAGATCAAGTATAGCCGGGAAACTCCGAATGTCAAGACCCAGGCGCGGGGTCAGGCCCTCACGCTTCGCCGATCGGCGAATGGTGAGGACCTGACCGCGTTGGTTTGGTAGAATGCATCCGCATGAGATCGGTCTGGATCAGCCGTCAGGGCGGCCCCGAAGTCCTGCAAGTCCGGGAATCTCCCGACCCCGAGCCGGGCCCGGGGCAGGTCCGGATTCGGGTCAAGGCCGCGGGGATCAACTTCGCCGATCTTCTCATGCGCCAGGGACTCTACCCCGGAGCACCGAAAGTCCCCTTCGTTCCCGGCTACGAGGCCGCCGGGGTGATCGACCGTCTGGGTTCCCCGGCCGACGGGCGTCGCGAGGGGGAGCGGGTGGTCGTTCCCTCCAACTTCGGGGGCTACTCCGACACCTTGGTCGCGCGCGCCGATGAAGTCCTGCCGATCCCCGAGGGAAAGAGCTTCGAGTCCGCCGCGGCCCTCACCGTCAATTACTTGACCGCCTACGAGGCCATGGTCAACCTGGGCCATATCAAGAAAGGCCAGAGCATGCTCGTGCACGGAGCGGCCGGCGGGGTGGGGACCGCGGCGGCCCAGATCGCGCGGATTTTCGATGTCGAGGTCTTCGGCACGGCCTCGCCCTCCAAGCACGGCTATTTGAAGCGCCTGGGTGTGGCGCACTGCATCGACTACAATACCGAGGACTTTGAGGCGGTGGTTAGAAAGCAGACCCGCCGGCGCGGCGTGGACCTGGTTCTGGACCCGATCGGGGGGTATTCCTTCCGCAAGTCCTACCGGAGCCTGGCGCCCGGGGGAAAGCTCATCCTCTACGGCTTCTCCGCGGCGGAGGCCGGCGGGCGGCGCAGTCTCCTTAAGGTGGCCTGGCAGGCCTTCCGCACGCCCCGCTTTTCGTCCTTTGATTTGATGATGGAGAACCGCGGGGTGATCGGCCTCCACCTGGGCCGCATGACCGGCGAGAAGGCGCGGCTGCTCGCCGGCATGACCCAGCTCGTGGCCTGGTGGCGAGAGGGCCGCATCGAGCCGCAGGTGGGCAAGGCCTTCCCCTTCACCGAGGCGGCCGAGGCGCACCGCTACATTCACGACCGCAAGAGCACCGGGAAGGTCGTGCTCACCATGCCGTGAAATCGCGGCGCAACCCGCCGGTCGCCGCGCCCCGGGAGTACCAAGGCGTGTCGGGTCTGAACTTCTTCATCGAGGACGTCCTGCTCCAGGAAGAGCTGCGCCGGCTGCGGGTGTCGGCGGCAGATTTGGCGCGGCTGACGGAACTCGGGAAACTTTGCGGGAGCCAGTTGAGCGCGCTCATCGAGACCGCGCACCGGGAGGGAAATCTCCCCCGGCTGGTTCGTTACGACCGCTGGGGCCGCCGCGTGGACCGGATCGAGTACTGCGCCGAGCAGATTTCGGCCCGGCGGCTGGCGGTCCGCGCCGGGGTCCTGCCTCCCACGCGCCTGGCGACGCGCCTGGCCATGTCTTACCTCCTCAACCAAAACGGCGAGGGGGGAATCACCTGCCCCCTGGCCATGACCGAGGGACTCATCCTGCTCCTCGAAGGCCACGGGACGCCCGAACAGCGCCGCCGGTGGCTCGGCCCTTTGCGCGACCCCGAGGCCGATCTCCCGCTCACCGCCGGCCAGTTCGTGACCGAGCGGCAGGGCGGAAGCAATGTCTCCGAAAACGAGACTCGCGCCGAGTCTGTGTCAGACGGTTCCTGGCGCCTCACCGGGCTCAAGTGGTTCTGCTCCAACCCCGGAGACGTCTGGGTGACCACCGCCAAGCCCGCGGGGTCGTCCTGGGTCGCGCTTTTTCTCGTGCCCCGCGCGCTTCCCGACGGCTCCTTGAACGCATGCCACATCCAACGCCTCAAGGAGATCACCGGGACCCGCGGCAAGGCCACCGCCGAGGTGGAGTACCGCGGCGCCCATGCCGAACTGATCGGCCGTCCGTCCCATGGCATGGCCCTGCTCCTCAAGAACGTTTTGCGCACCTCGCGCATCCATACCGCCGCGGCGTCTTTGGGCTTCATGCGCCGGGCCCGGCTCGAGGCCGAGCTCTATGCCCGCAGCCGCCGGGCCGTGGGCCGGCCCATCGGCGAGCTTCCGGGCGTGGCCGCGTCCTTGGACTTCCTGCGCCGTTCGCATCGCGCCTGCCTGCGCGCCTTCTTCGAGGGAGTCCGCCTTTTGGAGGCCGGCGATCCCGCGGCGGAGGTCTTGGTGCCTCTGCTCAAGATCCAGATCAGCCGGGCCGCGGTCCTGGCCGTGCGCGAGGCCCAACTCATTTTCGGCGGCCACGGCATACTTCGCGACTTCTCCATCCTGCCCCGCCTGGCCGACGACGCCCTGATTCAGGAGATTTGGGAAGGGACGCACGGCATACTCGCGGGCCACGTGGGCCGGGCCTTGTCGCGTCCGGCGAGCCGGGAGGCTTTCCTGGCGCTGTGCGGCGGGAAGATGCCCGCGGGGGAGCGGGCCGAGGCCTTCGGCGCGCTTCGCGCCCAGCTCGAGTTGTTGCCGGGTCTGGGGGAGTCCCGGCGGGAGGGGCTCCTCCTGCCCCTCTGCGACCTGGCCTGGGGCGCTCTGACCCGCGTGCCGCGCCTCGCGGCCTAGCCTCAACGCGACGGAGCTTCCGGGGCGGTCCCCGACCCACGCCGCGAATTCCATTGCCGGGCCGCTCCGGGGGGACGCCGGACGCATGGTCATCGTATAGCTCCGTCCCGGCGGCCCTTCCAGTTATTCGGCGCCGCTAAGCCGCGCCGGCCCCCGGCATTTACTCCCAGCGCTGGGAGTAAATGCCGTTCTCCGGCGAGCGTCACAAGCGCGTTGGACACAACATGACATTCACGCCCAACCCTTGCCCCCGGACAGTCACTCGGAACGACTGGGTCAGGTCGAGAGTGTGGAGACAATTTGGTACCATGCGCCCATGGCCAAGTCGCAGGGCCCCGACACCCCGGTCCTTCACTCCCGGGTCGACCGGGACGGGGCGGAATACAAGGAGAATCTCAAGCACCACCGCGGGCTGGTCGAGGAATTGCGCGCCAAGCTTGAAAAGGCCCGCCAGGGCGGACCCGCCAAGTCCCTGGACCTCCACCGCCAGCGCGGCAAGCTCACGGCGCGGGAGCGCATCGTCGGGCTTATCGACCCCGGTTCGGAATTCCTTGAATTCTCGGCCCTGGCCGCCTACGGGATGTACGACGGGGAGGTCCCGTCGGCCGGGATCGTGACCGGGCTGGGGACGGTCAGCCGCCGTCTATGTCTCATCGTGGCCAACGACGCGACGGTCAAGGGCGGCACCTACTACCCCGAGACCATCAAGAAGCATCTCCGGGCCCAGGAGATCGCGCTCGAAAACCGGCTGCCTTGTTTGTACCTGGTGGACTCCGGCGGGGTCTTTCTCCCCAAACAGGCCGAGGTGTTCCCGGACCGCGACCACTTCGGCCGGATCTTCTACAACCAGGCCGTGATGTCCGCGCTGGGCATTCCGCAGATCGCGGTGGTCATGGGCATGTGCACCGCGGGCGGGGCCTATGTCCCGGCCATGTCGGACGAGTGCATCATCGTGCGCGGGACGGGGACCGTTTATCTGGGGGGGCCGCCGCTCGTCAAGGCCGCCACCGGCGAGGAGTCTTCCGAAGAAGAGTTGGGGGGCGGGGAGATGCACTGCCGGACGTCGGGGGTGACCGACCATTTGGCCGAGAACGACGAGGAGGCGCTCAAGACCTGCCGCGCCGTGGTCGAGAACTTGAATGTCCGCGAACGGGGTCGTGCCGGTCCCGTCGAAGAGCCTCTCTATTCCCCGGAGGAGCTCTACGGCGTGGTCCACCGGGACCTGCGGCGCCCCTGCGACATGATTGAGGTCATCGCGCGGCTCGTGGACGGCAGCCGCTTCCAGCCGTTCAAGGCTTTGTACGGAAAAACGCTGACATGCGGCTTCTCCAAGATTCTGGGCCGTCCCGTCGGCATCCTTGGGAACAACGGAATTCTATTCGGGGAATCGGCCATGAAGGGGGCGCATTTCATCGAGCTTTGCTCGCAGCGGGGGATTCCCCTGCTGTTCCTGCAGAATATCACGGGATTCATGGTAGGGCGGGATTTCGAGCAAGGCGGGATCATCAAGCATGGGGCCAAAATCGTCCAAGCGGTTTCAACCGCCCGCGTGCCTAAGCTCACCGTGATCGTCGGCTCCTCCAACGGGGCGGGCAACTACGCCATGTGCGGCCGCGCCTACGGCGCGCGCTTTCTCTTCACGTGGCCAAATTCCCGCGTCTCGGTGATGGGTCCCGACCAGGCCGCCAGCGTCATGGTCACGATCAAGCGCGAGCAGCTCAAGCGCCGCGGCCAGCAGTTGGCCGCCGAGGCGGAGGAGGCCATCGCCGCCCCGATCCGCGCCCAATACGAGGCCGAGGGCCATCCCGACTACGGCACGTCCCGGCTCTGGGACGACGGGGTGATCGAGCCGGCCGACACGCGCCAGGTCCTGGGCGTGTGCCTGGAAGCCGCGGCCGGGGCTCCCCTGCCCGAGCCTAGATTTCCCGTATTCCGGATGTGAAGGCCCCCACCTGCCTGAAGATCGAACCCGGTCCCGTGGCCACGGTGCGGCTCAACCGCCCCGAGGTCCGCAACGCCCTCGACGACGCCGCCCTGCGGGAGCTGGCCGCGGCCTTCAAGGCGTTCGGCCGCGACCCGGCCCTGCGCGCGGTCGTGGTCCGGGGGGAGGGCTCCGACTTCTGCGCCGGGGCCGACATCGAATGGATGCGCCGCGGCGGCAGGCTCAAGGGCGCGGCCGCGCGGCGCGACGCGCGTCTGCTGGCCGACATGTGCGAATCGGTATCGTCTTGCCCGGTGCCCGTGATCGCCCGGGTCCAAGGGGCCGTTTTCGGGGGCGGCATCGGGCTCATCGCCTGCTGCGACATCGTCGCGGCCGAGGACCTGGCCCGGATGAGCTTCTCCGAATGCCGGCTCGGCATCCTGCCGGCGGTGATTTCGCCCTTCGTGCTGCCCAAGATCGGGCCGGCGGCGGCGCGCCGCTATTATCTGACCGGCGAGGTTTTCGGCATGGTGGAGGCGCGCGCCCTGGGTCTGGTGCATGAGATCGTGCCGGCCAGCGGGCTCGATGAGAAGGTCGCGGCGATAGCCGCCCAGGTCTTGCGCTGCGGACCCCGCGCGGTGCGGGAGGCAAAATCTTTCATAGGGCGCGTCTGGGACGCGCCTCCCGCCCGCCGGGTCGAACTGGCCTTGAAGACCCTCATCCGCGTGAGGTCCAGTCCCGAGGGGCAGGAGGGCCTCGGCGCATTTATGGAGCGGCGGCCCGCCCCCTGGGTTGCCGAACCCGCGCGCCCCAAACCGTGAGCCTTCCCGTCCCGAGATTCGTGGAGGTCGGCCCGCGCGACGGGCTCCAGAACGAGGCCCGCCGGGTTCCCCCGGCCGCCAAGGTCGCCTTCATCGAAGCCTTGGCGGAGGCAGGACCGGCCGAGATCGAGGCGGGGGCTTTCGTGAAACCCGCCGCGGTTCCGCAGATGGCCGACACCGAGGAGGTTTTCCGGCGCCTGCGGCGCCGGCGCGGGGTCCTCTACTCGGCCCTCGTGCCCAACGCGGCCGGCTTGGACCGGGCGCTGGCGGCGCGGGCCGATAAGATCGCGGTCTTCACCGCGGCCTCGGAGACCTTCAACCGCCGCAATATCAACTCCGGCATCAGAGCGGCGCTGGCGCGCTTGGGGCCGGTGGTGGCGCGCGCCCTGCAGGCCCGGCTTCGGGTGCGGGGCTATCTCTCCACCGCCTTCCACTGCCCCTACGAGGGACCCGTCAAGCCCGCGCGGGCCGTCGCCGCGGCCGACGGCCTGCTCGAGCTCGGCGTGGAGGAGATCTCCATCGGCGACACCATCGGAAGGGCCTCCCCGCCCGAGGTGCGCCGTCTGCTCGACCTCCTGCTCAAGCGCGTGCCCGCGTCCCGGGTCTTCCTGCACTTCCACGACACCTACGGCATGGCCGTGGCCAACGCCCTCACCGCGTGGCACGAGTACGGCATCTCGGGTTTCGATTCCTCGGCCGGGGGGCTCGGGGGCTGCCCCTACGCTCCCGGCGCCAGCGGCAACGTCGCCACCGAGGATCTGGCCTTCGCCTTGCGAGCCAGCGGCGCCAAGATCGGCCTCGATATCCCGAAGCTCATCGCCGCGGCCCTCGGCGTGGCCCGGCACCTCGACCATCCCCTGCGTTCCAGGCTCTCGCAACGGATTGACCGGCGCTAGCCGCCGCAATCCGTTGGGGAGGCGCCCGGCATTGGAGGGGGGGCTTGCAAATTCCGAGATTGCGGGTTATCCTTCGCCGTGGCTTCCGGATCCGGAGGTCTCAGGGGGGTATGAGCATGTGCGGTAAATGCGAGCCGTTGATGGCCAAGGCGGGAATGGGGATCGGGCTGCTTTCCATCGTGCTTGCGGTCGCTTCCAGGCTGGCGGGCTTCCATCCGATGGGCCTCGGGCCCAGGAGCTTCGCGGCCATGGCGGTGGTGATGCTGCTGTTGGTCATCGCGGTCAACACCCACCACCACTCCGGCGCGGGCTGAGCCTTCGGGCGCGGGGCGCGGCGCAATTGCTACAATAGCCCCGTCGCGCCCGTGGTGAAATGGATATCACAGCAGCCTCCGAAGCTGCGGGTAGAGGTTCGATTCCTCTCGGGCGCAAGCCGCGTCGGGCCTAACGCTTGCCTGCGATTGCCGCGCGGCAGTCGGGCGCGGCGGACCCTTGCGGTAAAAATCCAGGAAAAGAGAGCGGTCTTCGGTCCGTCTCCATCCGCTTCGCCGCCCGGGCGGTTTCTTCACAATCGATCTCTCTTTCCAATCCGGGGTAGCGCGAGTCCACGGCGTATTCCGTCAATTTTTCCTGCTCCTCTTTCGACCTCGAGCAGGGTTTTGACGGGGACGACCAGTTTCAAGGAAACCCCGGCTAATGGTGCCGGGCCTTGAACTCTCCGAGCACACGGCGCAGGGTCGTGCGCGGCGTGTCGTAGACGCATAGCCAACGGTCGCCGCCGGAGGCCATTTCCTCGGCGGCCTTGCGCGCGAAGGCGGGCGTCATGCGCTTGAGGAACAGGACCGCGGCTCCGAAGTAGAAGGGCAGGCCCATTTGGGATAGGGCCTCCTGGAACCAAGACGGGGTGGCGGCCAGGACCGAGAACTCGCGGCCGTCCTTGAGCACGATCTCCACCACCCCGCTGGCGTGCGCGTCGGAAGCGCCCTTCTCAACCTCCACGACCTTGACGACGGCCACGCGGGAGGCGGTCATTTCTTCTTCGCCCGCCGGTCGCGTCCCGGGCCGTAGGGCGGACGCGGTTTTCCGACGGCGCCCGCGAGGTCCCCGAGGGAGTTGTAGTAGCGCATCCAGTAGCCGCCCATGTCCTGGGCCATGGCGGCGAGGGCGCTATCGAGCCCCGCCTTGTCGAGGCGGCTGACGAAGAGGACCGGCGTCCCGAAGGAGTAGCCCTTTCCGTTGGCTTCCATCCAATCGCCCGGCTTGTCGGGAGTCGCGACGACGAAGGAGGAGGCGCTGCCGTCCTCCATGCGCACCGAAACGTCGGCGTCGGAGCGCTCGGGGGCGAGCTTGGCGAGGGGGGGTATGGTTTCGACCGTCTTGATGCGGCAGCCTACCGCCATGGAGGGGAGTCTAGCATGAAACGCGGCTTCAGACCAATCCGGCCACGGCTTTGACGAGTCCTTCCCAGTCGGCGTCCGGGAGTCCTCCCTGCGCGAAGTCCGCGCGGCCTCCCGCCGAGCCGCCCCGGGTTGAGGCCAAGGCCTTGGCGATGCGGGCGGCGTCGACCCCGCGCTCGGCCAGGTCCGAGGTCGCGGCCAGGACGAAGGAGAGTTTGCCGTCCCGGGGGGAAGCCAGAAAGACAAGGCATGAGCCCAACTCCGACTTGGCGCGGTCGGCCAGGGACCGCAGGTTCTTAGGGTCGGCGCCCTCCATCCGCTGGGCGCAGACGCGCACGCCGCGCGTCTCGAACACCGTTCGCCCCGTCGACGCGGCCTCCTCCAGACGGCGGGCCTTCAATCGGCCGATGATTTCGCGCAGCTCGACTAGGCGCAGGCGCAGGCGTGCCGCCGTGCGCTCGGCCGCCGGCAATTCGTCGCTCTTGGCGCCGAGGGATGCGACCTCCTGCAGGAGCTCGCGCTCCCGGGTCATCAGATCCGTGAGCTGCTCGCGTTCCTCGCGGTCCTTTTGGCGCTGGAAATCGTCCACGGCCTTTCCCGCGACGGCCTCCAACCGCCGGACCCCGGCGGCGACCGAGGATTCCCGCAGTATGCGAAACGAAGCGAGGTCTCCGGTGTTGGCGACGTGCGTGCCGCCGCAGAGTTCGAGGCTGAAGCGGTCCCTGTGGTCGCGCCAGCCCTTGGGTCCGATGAGCACGAAGCGGGGGTGGGTCCCGTACTCCTCGCCGAGCAAAGTGACGGCGCCGTACTCCTTCGCTTTCGCCGCGGGCTCGACGCGGGTTTCCACCGCGTCCCGGCGCTGAATTTCAGCCACGACCTGACTCTCGACATCCTTCAGCAGCTCGGACCCGAGGGCCTTGGGGTGGGTGAAATCGAAGCGCAGTTTGTCGGCTCCGACATAGGAGCCGGCCTGGCGCACGTTCTGTCCCAGGATGCGGCGCAGGGTCTCGTTGAGGACATGGGTGGCGGTGTGGTGCGGGCTGATGTAGCCGCGCCGGACCGCGTCGACGCGGGCCCGGACGTGACCGATTCCCCGGAAGTCGATTCCCGGCCGGCACTCCACGAGGTGGAGTATCGCGGCGCCCTGGGGCTTCGTGTCGATGACCTTGGCCAGCATGCCGCCGTCCAGGGAGAGGATGTCTCCCTCGTCGCCGACCTGGCCGCCCCCTTCCGGATAGAACGGCGTCCTGTCGAGCACGATGACGCCGCGTCCCGTGGCCGCGTCGATCTGCGCCGCCACGACCGCGACTTTCGCCTCCAGCAGATCGTATCCGATGAATTCCGTCGCGATGGTTGGGGCGAGCGATCCCAGGAGGGTCGCTTCCCCCGAGCCTTTCCAACTGGCACGGGCGACCTCGACCGCCCGCTCTCGCGCCTTGCGGAATCCCTCCTCGTCGACTTCGATCCGGCGTTTGGCGCAGATCTCCTTGGTGAGCTCCAGGGGAAACCCAAAGGTTTCGTAGAGCTTGAAAGCCTGCTCTCCCGGGAGGGTGCCCGAGATTCCCGAAAGGACGGCCGACAGCTCGGCCTCTCCCTTCTCCAGGGTCTCGAGGAACTTCTCTTCCTCCAGCCTCATCGTGTCGGCGATCTGGCCCGTCGCGTCGGACAGCCCCGGCACCGTCTCCCGGTAGATTCCCGCCGCCGCCGGCACCAGCCGGTGGAGGAAGGCTCCCTTGCGGCCCAGGAGCTGGCCGTAGCGCAGGGCGCGCCGGATGAGGCGGCGCAGGACGTAACCCCGGTCCACGTTGGAGGGGATGATGCCTTCCGAAAGCAGCATCACGGCCGCGCGGGTGTGGTCCGAGATCACCCGCAGGGCGAGTTCGGCGTCGGGCCGCCCGGGGTCGGCTCCGGTGATCTTGAGGATCTCATCGCGGATCGGGGCAAAGAGGTCGGTCACGAAGGGGGAGGCCGCGTTTTGGGCCGCGAATACCAGCCGCTCGAGCCCCATCCCGGTGTCGATATTCTTGCGGGGCAGGGGCTTGAGGGAGCCGTCGTCCTGCCGGTCGAATTGGGTGAAGACCAGGTTCCAGACCTCGAGGTAGCGGTCGCAATCGCAACCGACCGCGCATGAGGGTTGGCCGCAAGAGAATCCCGGGCCGCGGTCGAAGTAGATCTCCGAGCAGGGTCCGCAGGGGCCGGTCGGGCCCATGTTCCAAAAGTTAGAGTCCTCTCCCAGGCGCACCGGGGCGTTGGGCGTCCCCAGTTTTCGCCAGAGGGCGAAGGCTTCGTCGTCGTCCTTGAAGATGGAGGGGTGGAGCCGCTTGGGGTCGAGACCCGCGTCCTGGGTCAGGAATTCCCAGGCCCAAGGGATGGACTCTTCCTTGAAGTAATCCCCGAAGGAGAAGTTTCCGAGCATCTCGAAGAAGGTGAGATGCCGCACCGTGTGGCCGACGCGGTCGATGTCGGTCGTCCGGAAGCACCGCTGGGAACTCGCGGCGCGTGAGAGGTCGGTCTTCAAGCCCAGAAAGTAGGGCTTGAAGGGCACCATGCCCGCGGAGTTAAACATCAGGGTCGCGTCGCCCTGCGGCACGATGGGCGCCGATGGGCAGGCCGTGTGGCCGCGCGCCGCGAAAAACTCCAGGTAGGCGCGGCGCAGTCCGCTGCTGTCGGTCATGGTTTTCTTCCCATATCCTTAGGAGTCAAACCATTTCCTTCGGTCATGGTCACGCGGAAAGTATATCAAGTGGCGGCTCGTCCCCCGGCCCCGCCCCGCCGCGAGCGGCTTCGACGGCCGCGGTCAGATTCCAGAGTTTGAGGGTCCCGTCGCCGCTGCCCGAGAGGGCCCACCGGCCGTCGGAAGAGAGCGCCAGCGAGGTCACCCAGCTGGAGTGTCCCTTCCAGACCGCCAGGGCGCGGCCCGAATCCACGTCCCAAAGGCGCAGGACATTGTCGAAGCCGCCCGAGACCGCCGTCCGCCCGTCGGGGGAGACGGCGACCGCCTGGACGTAGTTCGTGTGGCCCGTCCACGTCGCCAGGACCCGCCCCGACCGGATGTTCCAGAGCTTGACGGTATTGTCTCCCGAGCCGGAAAGCGCCCGCGTCCCGTCGGGATGGAAGCAGGCGCAGAGCACGGCGTCCTGATGATCCCGCCATACGGTGAGGGGCTTGCCGGAAGCGAAGTCCCAGAGGATCACCTGATTGTCGAACCCTCCCGAAAGCGCCTGCTTGCCGTCGGCCGACACCGCGGCGCAGTAGACCGAGTTCTCATGACCTCGCCAGACCGCCGCGGCCCGTCCCGAGGCCGCGTCCCAGACCCGGAGCGTTTGGTCGCGGCTGGCGGAGAGCACGCCGCGTCCGTCCGGGGTGAAGACGAGGGCGTGCACCGTATGCTCGTGGCCTTCCCACGGCATCGCGGGCTGGCCGGTCTTGAGGTCCCAAGCCCGGATCGTCCGGTCGGCGCTCCCCGAGAGGACCCGTTTGCCGTCCGGAAAAAAGGCGACGCATTGAACGCTGTCCTGGTGTCCCTCCCAGGTTCCCAGCGGCAGTCCCGAGGGGAATTCCCAGAGCCGCAGGGTCTTGTCGGCCGAGCCCGAGACCGCACGCTTGCCGTCGGGGGAGATCGCCACCGACAGCACCCAGTTCCGGTGCCCCTCCCAAGTCTCCGGACGCCACGCCCGCGCCTCCCGGGCCTCGACCCGGCGTCGCTTGAGATCGCGGCCCAAGACGAAGTACGCCGAAAGGGCGATGGCCGCGATCCCGGCGACCGCGGCGATCAGCTGCTGGCGCCGCTCTTGGCGAAGCTCTTCGGACCGCCGGAACGCCTTGAGGGCGACGGCTTCCTTCTCGGCGATCTCACGAAGACGTTCCGCTTGGCGGGCGGCTTGCAGGGCCGTCGCCGCGTCCCATAGGCGGACGGTGCGGTCGCGTCCCCCGGAGAGGACTTGGCTCCCGTCGGGGGACACCGCCAGGCCCGATACGGTTTCGTGGTGTCCGGTCCACATGACGCGGCGCACCCGCGCGGCGCAATCCCAGAGGTGGATGGCCCGGTCGGCTCCGGCCGAGACCAACGTCCGCCCATCCGAGGAGAACGCCACGGCGGTGACCCATCCCTTTTGCCCCATCCAGGCCTGGAGCGGCTCCCCGGAGGGGAGAGTCCACAGCCGCAGCGAATAATCGGCTGAACCCGACGCGAGGCGCCGGCCGTCGGGCGAGAAGGCGCCGGCGAGAATCGCGTCGGAATGGGCGATCCATGAGGTCGCCAGTCGCCCCGAAGGGACCTCCCAAATCCTAATGGTGCTGTCGTGGCCGGCCGTAAAGGCCCGGCTGGAGTCGGCGGAGAAACCCGCGCTATCGACGAAGCCCCCGTGTCCCAAGAGGGTGGCCAAAAGTCTTCCGGACGCGGCGTCCCAGAGCTTGGCGGTGCGATCACGGCTCGCGCTCAGCGCCAAGCCGGCCGCCGATGAAAGGGCCACCCCCAAAACCGGCTCGTCGTGGCCGCGCCACGAAACGAGCTGTTTGGCGGGGTCGAGTTCCCAGAGACTGAGAGTCTTGTCGGTATGTGCCCCGAGGACGCGGCGTCCATCGGTGGAAAAGGCGGCGGCCTCCATGAGCGACCCCAGTGTCTGCGTCGAGACGATCCGGCCGCCCAGCACGTCCCAGGTCAGAATCGTCGAATCTGAACTCACGCTGCGGGCCTTGAGGCCGTCGGGAAGGAATGTCACGGCCAGGACCACTTGGGGATGTTCGCCCAGGAGCTTGGGCTCGAAGGCGCGCGCGTTCCCGCCCAGACACGAAGCCAGCAGGACGATCGCGGGGAGATGGGGCACCACGCCGGATTCTAGCGAATTTCAGCCTCGCCAGGCAGGAGGTGGGAGAGGACCTACTCCAGGTGCGACTCGGGGACCCCGCCGGCCGTCAGCCAATCCTTGAGGACGTCGACCCACCCCGAGTCCGGTCCGCCTTGGCGGAAGCGCTTGTTCTGCCGGTAGCCGCCGATCCGGAAGCGCCCGTCGTGGAACTCGATGTAGAAGAGCATGTCGGGCTCGTTGGGGTCCGGGTCGCGGCCGGAACTGGCGTCGCGCACGTTGCGGCCCCAGAAGTTGACGTAGGCGAAGGCTCCGGCCCGGGCGATTTCCTCGACGGATTTTCCGGTCTTGACCTGAATGCTGGAAACCAGGCCGCGCATGAACCGCCCCTGCGCGTTATCCGGGTATTCCAAGACGGTCCGATCCATTCGGAAATTCTGGACCGCGGCGTGGATCGCGTCATCGACGGAATCGCGGTTGTTGAGCGATGCGACCTGGCCGACCTTCCCGCGGGCTCTCAGAATGTCCTGGATATTTTTCGGGGATAGGCCGTACTCCCTGGAGGCCGCGAGAAAGGCCGCGGCGTGTCGGCGGAGCGCGGGATCCAAGAGACCGGCGGCCTGGGCCTGGGCCGCGGACAAGGACGGCATGAGGGCGGCGCGGACCCTTCGCCCTTCCGCCGACGCGGGGCTGATCTTGCGGGCGGCGAAGAAATCCTCGAGCAGGACCTCGGTCTCCCGGTCGGTGGGCTTGCGGGCGCCCATGATGGATGCGACGTAGCGGCGGGCGGATTCGAGGAGGTCCGGCGGCGCGCGGGCCGCGACGGAGGGGAGGACCGCGGGTTTGGCGGCGGCCGCGGCCGGCTGGGAGAAGTTTTCGACGACCGACTCGAAGCTGGTCCGCAGGTCCGCCGGGACCGCGCCGTAATGGGCGTCGCTCTTGAGCGCCGCGAGAAAACCCGGGGTCCCCTGGAGGATGGCCTCGTCCGTGGGCTGGGCCGCGGGCTTGCCCGTGGCCGCGGCGATGCCGTTGCGGATCTCGTTGGCAAGGCCGAGGGCCTGCCGGCGGGCGTATTCCCGGCTCCCCACGTAGGAGGCGATCTTATCCGCCAAGCGCAGGCGCAGGCGCCAGGTCTGGGCCCAGGCCTGGTCGCCGGTGTCGAAGGCCTTGGCCGCGCTGGCCTGGGCCTTTTCTTCGAGCTTGGCCATCGCGGCGGCGTCCGGGTTGAAGTCGGTGGATTCGATGAGGGCCAGGACCTGTTGGCGGGAAATGCCGAAGGCGGTTTCCACGCTCCAAAGCATGAGCTGAGACGGATGGTCGGATTCGAGGTAGCGCAGAGTCTCCGAGACCTTGGGCGCCGTGCCGGGAGTCCGGAGGGGATCCACGTCATGGAGGGCGGCCGCCACGATCAGCGCGGCCTTGGCGCGGGCCGGCAAGGCGTCCCCGGAGGCTTCAATCATGGCCGTCATCATTCCGGCAACCTCGACGCTATGGCGGAGGCTGTGATAGATCTTGCCTTGATCGCCCGGGTGCCGCTGTTGGAGATAGCTCCAAAGATACTCGGTGACGGATTGGGGAGCGCCGAGTTTGACCAGGGCATGGAGGAAATAGGGGCGATCCTCGGGGGAGGAGGGCGGCGGAAGCCGCGTCGGACCGGCCTGAGCGTCTCCGCCCGCATTCATGACGGCCGGGATGGGAGTCTCGGACTTTCCGAATTCCGCGGCCTTTACGGTCGGGCCGGCTTGGTCGATGCTGATCGCGGACAGCGGGAGGTCCACCGAGCCGCCGGCGGGGCCGGCGTTGACCTCGGGGCCTTGGCCCAGGGGCGCTATGGACCCCGTGACCCGCGCGGGTCCGGCGCCGGCCTGGAATGACGACGAGAGACCTCCGCCTCCGCCGATGGAGCCCGCGGCGGCGGAACTCCCCGTGCCGGTCCGGGAACGCGCGGCTTGGCCCCGCGTCTGTGAGAAGGCGGGTGTCGTGATCGCGAGGGCTAGAAAGGCTGAGAGGAGTCTCATCGCTGGTTCTCCTTGGCGGCGCGGGCGAGGCGACGCTCGAATTTCCGGAGCAGTCCGGCGTAGTAGGGGAGGCATGTCTCTATAAGGATAGGCGGCCGGGCGTCCTGGGGCAGGTGCCCTCCGGTCCCTGGGGAGGGTCCGAAGGGCCTAGGACCTGCGCCCGCAGGTCCTGGCGGCGTGACCCGGGTTGACAATTTTTGACATTTTGGCAATTGACAGACGGCCGCCGTTCTGTTATAACATTTGAGATGCAGGGCCTTTTGCGCCGACTTCTGGACCTGCGCGGACGACGTCTAACCGTCCTCGTCATCCCCCAAACCAGCCGCCCCCCGTGGCGGTTCGATATGCCACTCCCGGGTCTGGCCGCCGGCTTCTTGGTTTGGGGCGCGGTGACGATCTGGGCATTGGCTATCGCCGGGCGGCACACCGACTACTGGGTGACCAAGGCCGATAACCGCGTGATGTCGGCCAAGATGACCTATCTGGCCGAGGAAATGGACCGTTCCCGTGACCTCCTCGAATTGGTCAAGTCCACCGACAAACAGCTGCGCCTCCTCCTTGGCATGCCCGGCCGCGCCGGTGAGCCTGTCGGCGACTCCGCGGTGGGCGGCCCGACGGCCGGCGACCGGATGGACTTTCGGGGAGCCCTGGCCGACCGGGCTCGGGGAGCGCGCCTCCCGCTCTGGCGCCGCGAGTTCTCGGCCCTGCGCGAGACCGCGGAGCGGCGTCTCGCCAGTTTCCAGGAGATTTCCTGGTATATCGGCAACCAGCGCACGCTCTATAACGCCACCCCTTCGATCTGGCCGACGGGGGGCCAAGTCACCTCCGTTTACGGCTATCGCCTCGCCCCCGTGGATCGCCGCGACGGCGAGTTGGGGGAGTACCATCAAGGGATGGACATCGCCAACAGCCCCGACACCCTCATTTTCGCGACGGCCGATGGAACCGTGCGTCACGCCGGCTGGTCCCAAGGCTACGGCCGGGTGATCGTGATCGACCACGGTTACGGTCTTTCGACGCTTTACGCCCACACGTCAAAGGCGCTCGTGAAGGCAGGCGACCGTGTCCGGCGGGGCCAATCCATCGCCTATATGGGAACAACGGGGCGTTCGACCGGGGCTCATCTCCACTATGAGGTTTGGCGCCAGGGCCGGCCCGTCAACCCCACGGCGTATCTCAAGGCCCAACCCGGAGACTCGGCCTTGTTGGCCGGAAGTCAAGTTGCGGGCAAAGGGGCGGGCCGCTAGGACATGTTCAACGGCAAGGGAGGGGCGTCCGGGGCTCCGGCGGGCGAGGGCCTGACCGTGATCGGGGCGGAGGCGCGTTTCCACGGAAATATCCAGGTCAAGGGGGCGCTGCGAGTCGAAGGAGCCGTCGAAGGCGACATCGTCGACGCTTCGAGCGTGGAGATCGGACAGAATGGGAAGGTCAAGGGCAACATCTCGGCGGAACGGCTCTCGGTGGCCGGCCAGGTCGTGGGTGACGTCACGATCTCGGTCTCGGTCGAGCTTCTCAAGGATTCCTGCGTGAAGGGCCTGATTCGCGTCCCGCGCCTGCGCATCGATGACGGGGCGAAATTCGACGGGGAGTGCGTGATGTCCTCGGACGGCGAGCAGCGGGCCGAGGGCGGGCGCCGGCCCGCGGGACGGGAGGCGGTTTCCTCGAACTAGCCAGCTCGTGATTTCCTTCCTGCGACGCTACCGCAAGCCCCTGTTCGTCGCCATCATCGCGGTTTTCCTCATCGGCATCTTCGTCGGCTTGGGCGGCTACCTCTTCACCAGCAACGACCTCACGGAATCCGTCGCTTCGGTGGGTTCCACCAAGATCCCTTATTCCAAGTACCTTGTGCGCGTCAACCAGTACCTCGACGTCCTGCGCCAGCAGGGCGGCGGCGAAATTTCCGACGCCATGGTCAAAGAGGTCAAGAGCGGGATGCTCCGGGAGATGATCATCGAGGAGCTCCTCTCCCGGAAGGCCGACGAACTGGGTTTGTTGGTCACCGATGGGGAATTGGCCCGCGACATCCGAGGCACCCCGGCCTTCCAAAGGGGCGGTTCTTTCAGCGAGGAAGCCTATTTTCAGGCGGTCCGGACTCTCCTTCACGACACCCACCAGAGTTACGAGGAATCGCGCCGAAAGACTCTCAAGACCAACAAGCTCAAGCAGATGTGCTTTTTCGCCGCCAAATTGACCCCCGATGAGGTCCGCGAGCTCTATGCGCGCGAGAATAAGGGCTCGCTGAAGGAATTCGAGAAGAATCGGGCGGCCTTCGAGAGCCGCGCGCAGCAGCAGCGCGCGCTCGAACTCCTCAATTTCCTCCTTCGCCAGATCGGCACCCAGGTCGAGATCCGCACCTATCTCGATCAGCGCGAGGCCGGGGTCTAGGACGCCAATTTTAAGGACCTCATGCCTGACGCTCCGGATTTCCCTAAACGCGTCAGGCACGATGCGCTCCCGCGCCATGTGAAGAACTCCATCGTTGTCGTCGGCTCGGTCGCCCTGGACTCCGTCAAAACCCCCCACGGGGAGAGCCGGGAAGCCTTGGGGGGATCCGCGGTGTATTTCTCCCTGGCGGCGCGCCTGTTTTCACCCGTCTCGGTGGTCGGGGTCGTCGGAGAGGACTTCCCGGCCTCTTACCGCGAGATGCTGAGTTCACGCGACGTGAACTTGGACGGACTGAGGGTCGTTCCCGGCCGGACCTTCCGGTGGGTGGGGAAATACGGACGGGATACTTCGGACGCCAAAACAGTGGAGACCCAGCTCAATGTTTTTGAGACTTTCCGCCCGGATCTCACGCCGGCCCAACGCCGCGCGCCGGTGGTGTTTCTCGCCAATATTGATCCTGAATTGCAGGCCGAGGTCTTGGCCCAGATGCACGGCCCGCATGTGGTGGCCTGCGACACCATGAATTTTTGGATCAGTTCCAAGAAACCGGCCCTGAAGGAGCTGCTGAGCCGGGCGCACATCTTCTTCGTCAACGACGCCGAGGCGCGCCGCCTCTCCCGGCGCTCCGATGTCATGGGGGCCGCGGCGGAGATTCAGCGGTGGGGGCCCAAAATCGTGGTGGTCAAGAAGGGGGAGCATGGGGCGCTCATGCGCGTCCGGGACCGCTGCTACGCCTTCCCGGCCTATCCGGTCGAAGAGGTCAAGGACCCGACGGGCGCGGGCGACACCTTCGCCGGGGCCTTCATGGGCACTCTCGCGTCCAGCGGCCGATCGCTGTCCGTCGAGGCTTTGAAGAGAGCCCTCCTCTACGGGACCACGGCCGCTTCCTTCAAAATCTCCGAATTCGGCACGCGCGCCATGGAGGTGCTGGACCGCCCGGCCCTGGACCGGCGCTTCGGGGATTTCCTCTCCCTCCTGCAAGTGTCGCCCAACGGTTCCGCGACCCCCGTAGGCCCTTGATCCGCCTATCCGGTCTCGTCAAGCGCTTCGGTTCCCTCACCGCGGTCAACGGCCTGAACCTCGACATACCCCCGGGCGAGATTTTCGGTTTTCTCGGCCCCAACGGGGCCGGAAAGACCACTACGGTCAAGTTGATCTGCGGCCTGCTCAAGCCGACCGAGGGCCGCATCGAGGTGGCCGGGTACGATGTCGCGCGGCAGACTCTGGAGGCCAAGCGGCGCATGGGGTTGGTGCCGGACGAGCCCTTCGTCTATCCCAAACTCACCGGCGGGGAGTACCTGCGCTTCATCGGGGAGCTTTATGGCGTGCCGTGGGAGTATTCCCGACGGCGCATCCCGGAGCTCCTGGAGATGTTCGAGCTGGCCGGTTTCGGCGGGGAGATGGTCGAAGGCTATTCCCATGGGATGCGCCAAAAGCTGGTGATCGCGGGCATCCTCCTGCACAACCCTCCCGTCCTGCTGTTGGACGAGCCGATGGTGGGGCTCGACCCCAAGAGCGCGCGCATGGCCAAGGAGATCTTTCAGACCCTCGCCAAGCGCGGGACGACGATTTTCATGTGCACCCATATCCTCGAGATCGCCGAGCGGCTCTGCCATCGCGTCGGGATCATGAACGGGGGCGCGCTCACGGCCCTGGGCACCATCCCGGAGCTCCGGGAGCGGTCGCGCCGCGAGGATTCCAACCTGGAGGACCTTTTCCTGAGCCTGACCGGCGGGCATGAGTACGGCGCCCTGCTAAAGAATTTCTGATCGAAGGATTTCTGACCGAAGATCCGCTGGCCTGAGGGGCCATGCCTGTAGAACTCCGCCCGGGCGGAGTCCGCCAACTCCCGCAAACGACTCCAGCCGGACGCGGATGGTGAAGGTCTATTCTTTCGAGCCGCTGCCTCCACCGGTGGAGGCAGTCATCTGCCGGCACCGTCTTTGGACCCGCGGACGATTGACGGCATCTGGGCAGGGGGTTATACTCTTGGTGAATTCAATCGGATGAAGAGAGCGAGGCTATGCCTATGATTTTTCGATCGATGGGCGGAGCTTTGGCTTTGATCTCGGCCCTGGTTCCGGCGGCGCCGGCGCGGGCCCTCGGCTTCCGGCCCGCCCGTTGAAGCCGGCCGACGTCGGGCCCTGATGCTGCGCCTGCTCCTGTGGCGCAAAGCCCGGTCCCTGGTCAACGCCGCGACCCGGCTCACCCGGTGGGAGAAGGTCCGCAACCTGATGTTCGTGGGGGCGGGCCTGGGCCTGCTCTACGGGCTCTATGCCGGATTCCTGCGGCTCCTCGCCTACCTCCACGGCGTCGAACTCATCGGTCCCTTGCTCATCTGGAAGCTCGCGGCCATGATGCTGCTGACGACGTTCTCGATGGTCGGGGTCTCGGCGTTGCTCACCTCGCTGAGCACCCTGTACTACTCCTTCGACCTCAAGTTCCTCATGAAATCTCCCGTGCCGGTGCGGACGGTTTTCGGCGAGAAGTCCCTGGAGAGCCTCTTTTTCTCCTCGTGGATGATCGGGCTGGTGCTGGTCCCCTTCGTCGCGGCCTTGGAACGGGTCGGCGGCTACGGGCCGGGTTTCTACGGGGCGTTCGCCCTGCTTCTGCCGCCCTTCCTGGCGCTGGCCGCGAGCCTGGGCATCGGCGCGACGCTCGTGATCCTCTACCTGTGGCCCTCCTCAAGGACCCGCGACGTGGTCTATGTCTTGTCGACGTTCTCCCTAACGCTGGTTTACGCCTTGATCCGCTTCGCCGAGCCCGAGCGGCTGATACGGCCCGACGCCCTGCACGTGGTCGCCGACTACCTTAAGTTCCTGCAGGCGCCGACGGCGCCGTGGCTGCCTTCTTGGTGGATAACGAAGGGGCTCAAATCCGCCGCTTACGGAAGGTTAACGGCGTTTTGGACCGCGGCCGCCGCCCTATGGGCGGCCGCCGCCGTGGTGTACGCCGGCCTCGTGGCTCTGGCCGGAAAGCTTTACTTCACGGGCTACAGCGGGGCGCAGGAGGCGGCGCTCAAGCGCGTCCCGCTGCCGTTGGGCCCCCTGCCGGAGGCCCGGATCGCACGGGTCCTAGGTTGCGATCCGGGCCTGGGAGTCCTCCTCTGGAAGGAGCGCAAGGGGTTCTTCCGTGACGTCAAGCACTGGTCGCAGATCCTCCTCATCCTCGGCCTCATCTTCATCTACGTCTACAGCATCAGGCGTCTGCCGCTCGATAATCAGGATATCCGTTCCCTGCTGTGCTTTCTCAATATCGCGGTGGCGGGCTTCGTGATCGCGGCTCTGGGCCTGCGCTTCACCTATCCGGCGATCAGCCTCGAGGGCCGCAGTTGGTGGGTGGTCCGCTCCGCCCCGCTTGAGACCGCCACGGTGATGCGCCAAAAATTCATCTTCTTCTTGATTCCCATGACGGCGGTGGCCTTGGTCCTCGGTTCCTTGACCAACGCCATGCTCGACGCCGACGCCTTCACTTCGGGGTTATCCCTCGGCAGCCTCCTGCTGATGACCTGGGTGATCACCGCCATGGGCATCGGCTTCGGGGCGCACTTCCCGATGTTCACGGTCGAGAACATCCACCAGATCGAGTCGTCTTTGGGGGGCTTCGTCTACATGGCCTCGTCCTTGGGCTATGTCGGCGTGACCGTGATGGTCCTTTCCTGGCCCGTGCAGATGCACTTCAAATCCCGCATGGGCGGCCCGGGGTGGGATTGGCGGATCGCGGGGCTTTGCGCGGGCGCCCTTTTGATCCTCAATTTGGGGGCCGTGGCGGTCCCGTGGCTGCTGGGGCGTCGGACGTTGGAGAGCTACGAAGGTTCATGACTTCATCGGACATCGGCGGCCGGCCGTTTCGAGTTTTACTCCCAGGGCTGGGAGTAAAACTCGTCCTGCTGCTCGTCGCGGGGCTGGCGGCGGCGGGCGAGAGCCAGCCCATCACGCCCAAGGCAATTCCTGATGGGCGTAAGGACCGGGCGTCTGCCGGCGCCCGGCCGCGCCTTGCCGTGGTCATCGACGATTTCGGACTCACCTATCCGAAGAATGTCCCGGACGTCAAGTGGATGGAGATTCCCTGGCCCATCACGTTCGCGGTCATGCCTGAGTCGCCTCGGACGCGGCAAGCGGCCGAGGCGACGATTAACGCCGATAAGGAACTGATCCTGCATTTCCCCTTCGATCCTTTCCTCGATCTAAAACTGCCGTCCGACCGTTTTGATGACCAGGACCTGGAAAAGGTGAAGGCCCTTCTGGAGAAGTCCCTCCGCCAGGTGAAGAACCCGGTGGGATTGAACAACCACCGCTCCTACAAGGCCACGCGCAACCGGCCGCTCATGGCCGCCTTCATGAAGCTGATGCGGGGGCGGGGGCTCTATTTCTTGGACAGCAAGGTGTCGGCGAAAAGCGTGGCCGCCGAGGAGGCTCGCAGGGCGGGGCTTAAGGCCGCGGCTAACGACGTGTTCCTTGATGAAGCAAAACGGCACGACAAATCCTTCTGCATCAGCATGCTGAGGCGGGCGGCGGCGCTGGCGCGCCGCCGCGGTTGGGCCATCGCCATCGGCCACCACTACTTCCACGGCACCTACGAGTGCCTCGTGGAGGAGGTCCCCAAGCTTCAGGCCCAGGGGATCGAGTTCGTCCACGCCTCGGCCCTCGCCGAGTGACTAGGGGCGGACACGGGCGAGCTCGCCCGCGCCTTCGCGCCCCAGCCCGTCGCTGAGGTCCTGATAGCGGAAAGAGAGGGAGTCGGGAGAGACCAAGCGCCAGGCGAGGCGGTGCCAGCCGTCCCGCCCTTTGTAGGAAAGCCAGGCCTCGCGCTCGAAGGGGGCTTCCGACGACGGGGCCAAACGCAACTCCCCCTTGAGAGGCTTGGAGGCGCCGCCGTCGAGACGGACTTCGGCATTCCAGGATGACCCGAACAGAGCGGGCTTGAGCGACGCCGACAAGGCGTGGCGCGCGTGGGTGCGGTAGTTCATGATCGCCGCGCGGGCCGTGGTGCCCTTGCCCTTGGCCGGACGGGAGAGCTCCCAGGCCGCCTCGTAGCGCTGATTGGCGAAGTTGACGATGCCCGTCCAGCGTCCAAGGAAAGGGGAGAGGTCAGCCGACTTCTTATCCGGCTTGGGGGCGTGGCTCTCCGGCGGGGCGGGGACCGCGGCCTCGGGGGGACAGGAAGAGGGAAAGAAGGGGTGGCCGGTGAATTCCAACTCCCCGCCGCCCGGACACGGCCCGGCGGCCGCGGGGGGGATCATCAGCAGGGCGAGAGCCGCCAGAAAGGTCATGGATCGAGCGTGCCGGCGGAGGGGATCGAACCCACACGGCCGTTAAGCCACACGATTTTGAGTCGTGCGCGTCTGCCAGTTCCGCCACGCCGGCGCGCTCCCATTCTACGAAACTTGGGAGCCTCCGCGGTTATCCACCGTGCCTGGGGTGCGCCAACCCGTTGTAGGCAGCGCGGAGGCATGGCCGTGCCGTTAACCGTCGGAGGGTTATCCACGCCCCGTGGGCTCATCCGTTAAAAGCCAGGGATGGCGACCGTCGATCCAACCCGTCTGGATCCGACTCGGGTCTTTCTCCCGCTACCTCCACCGGTGGAGGTAACCGCGGGTAAACCCCCTAAAAACTATTGGCGTACCCGTACCTGCGCCTCCAATAACTGGAAGGGCAGGGGGCGCCCCGAATACGTCGGTTCTACCGCGCGCGATCCGGCGTCGACGATTTTCTGCCGATTGTCACATTCCCGGAGCCGGCCTTGACGGAGATACGCAGCTTGGCTGAGGGAGTCTCGTCGATTTCATTGCGCACCTTTCCGGAGCCGGTTAAAATGTCGGTTTGGAGCTTGGCATCTTCGGGGAAGGTCAAAAAAATGTCTCCGCTTCCCGTCTTGATGTCCACCTCTCCGGCCTGGGGCGATTCAGCCCACCTCAGATTGACTTGGCCGCTGCCTGCTTTTACGTTGGCGGAGCCCAAAAGACCCTCGAGGCTCACGGACCCGCTGCCGCACCGGATCTCCGCCTGCTTTGAACGCGAGCTTCCCTTCAGACTGCCGCTGCCAAGCCTGGCTTTCATATCACCCGCCACATCATGCAGTTGGATATGGCCCGACCCGGTGTTGAGGGCGAGGGCGCCACTCAGATTCGTCACCCCTATCTTTCCGCTTCCAGAGGAAGCCTCCAGGGATAGGCCCTTCGGCGATTGGACCTGAAATCCAGCCCTGCAGCCGGACCTCCAGAACGGCTTGGACTTGCTTTTGGCTTCAAGGCGCAGCGTACTTCCGGTTTGCGCCATGGTGATTTCGCACTTTTCCGGGTCTTGATTGGTGACCGTCACCTTTATTTCCGGTTCTTCTGCAATTAGTGTGGAAGTCTACAAGCATGGCACCGGTTGAGGTCGTG
>CAYJXJ010000030.1:0-33849 GCA_964374095.1 uncultured Elusimicrobia bacterium | reverse complement strand
GGTCGTCAACCATGAGGGCCAACTCATCGGCGTGGTCTCCCAGACCGACCTGGTCCGCCAGGAGCGGGAGGCCGCGGCCGCTTCCGAGGTGCCCATCTACTACGTGGCCCACGACCCCGCGTACAAGAGGGAAGGGATGCACGTGGAGGACCCGGAGTTCTCCCGGGTCCGGGACGTCATGACCCCCAAGCTCATCTCGGCCGAGGAAGACACTCCCGTCCGCGAGCTCGCCCGGAAGATGCTGCGCCGGCACATCCACCGCATCATCATCACCAAGCAGGGCAAGCTCTCCGGTATCGTCACGACCTCGGACATGCTCCAGGCGCTGGTCGGCAACGGGAGTTAGTGCGGCTTTCGCCTCTCTTCGTTACAGGGCTTGCGGTGAGCGCCACGGTCGGCCTCGGGCTGGGCGTGGGTGGCTACACCTTCGTCTATGCCAAGGGGGCCTCGTATCTCGGCAATGACCCGCGCACCTGCGCCAACTGCCACGTGATGCAGGCGCACTACGACGGCTGGCTTGGCTCGAGCCATCACGCCGCGGCCACCTGCAACGACTGCCATAATCCCCCCGGCCTCGTCTCGAAGTACATGACCAAGGCCTCCAACGGCTTCTGGCATTCCCTGGGATTTACCACCGGGCGCTTCCCGGAGCCCCTGCGCATCAAGCCCAATAACCGCCGCATCGTCGAGGACTCCTGCCGCCGTTGTCACCAGGACATCGTCGACGCCATCGATCCCCACGGCGGAGGAGACCAAAGACTCTCCTGCGTCTCCTGCCACGAGGCCGTGGGCCATGGAGGACGGGAATAATGGAAGGATCTGAAGCGCCGAGACCCCCGCGGCGCGGCATGCGCTCGTCCCGGCGGCTGACCCTGCTTGTGGCCGTGGCGGCGGCCGCCGCGGTGGCCGCGGTCTTGGGGGTCGCTCTCTTGGTCAATATTTTCGAGCGCAAGCAGGAGGGCAAGAACCCCTTCTACCGCGTGGTGGACCTCGACGACCGGACCCAGGACCCGGCCGTCTGGGGCAGGAACTTCCCGCTCCAGTATGACGGCTACCGCCGGACCGTAGACATGCAGCGCACGCGCTTCGGCGGGAGCGAGGCCGTCCCCCGGACTCCCAGCAAGGCCGACCCGCGTTCCATTGTCGCCCAATCGCGGCTGGAGGCGGACCCGCGGCTCAAGACCTTGTGGGCGGGCTACGCGTTCTCGCGGGATTTTCGGGAGGACCGCGGCCACGCCTACATGCTCGATGACCAGACCTTCACGGAGCGCCAGCAGGCGGTCCAACAGCCGGGCACCTGCCTGCACTGCCACGCCTCGGTCTATGTTCCCTACAAGCGCCAGGGCGGCGGCGATCTCATCAAGGGTTTCGAGAAGGTGAACCCCCTGCCTTTCGCCGAGGCCCGCAAGCTCGTCGAGCACCCCATCGCCTGCATCGACTGCCATGACCCCAAGACCATGGCCCTGCGCGTCACCCGGCCGGGCTTCATGGAGGGCATGCGCGCGCTCAAGGCCGGCCCGGGCGTGAAGGACTACGACGTCAACGCCGCGGCCACGCGCCAGGAGATGCGCACCTTCGTCTGCGCCCAGTGCCATGTCGAGTACTACTTCAAGGGGCCCGAGAAACGCCTGGTCTATCCCTGGGCCAAGGGCCTCAAGGTGGACGAGATCTACGCCTACTACGAAGAGGCGGGGCACAAAGACTGGGTCCACAAGGAATCCGGCGCCGAGGTCTTGAAGGCCCAGCACCCGGAGTTCGAGCTGTGGTCGCAGGGCATACATGCCCGCTCCGGCGTGTCCTGCGCGGACTGCCACATGCCCTACAAGCGCGAAGGCGCCATGAAGATCAGCGACCACCACGTCCGCAGTCCGCTCCTAAACATCAACCGCGCCTGCCAGACCTGCCACAAGTTTCCCGAATCCGAATTGCGGGACCGCGTGGAGACCATCCAGGCCCGGACTCAGAAACTGCGAAACCAGGCCATGGACGCGGTGACGGGCTTGATCGGCGACATCAAGCGGGCCAAGGAGAAGGGCGCCGCCGACGGCCGTGTTGCAACGGCTCGGAAACTGCAGCGTCGAGCCCAGTTCTACCTGGATTTCGTCGAGGCCGAGAACTCGACGGGCTTCCACGCCCCCCAGGAAGCGGCCCGCATACTCGCGGAGTCCATCGACTACGCGCGGCAGGGGCAGATCAGCCTGCGCGACCCGGCCTTTACGCCCGCGGCGCCTCCACCGGTGGAGGTGAAATCGAATTTCTGACGTGATACGCGGAGGTTCTCTCTTCCAAATTCGTCATTGTCGGAACCGGCCGGAGACGGAATCCGTGGAATTCAGACCTTCGACCGGTGTGATTGCGCCCAAGACCCCATTGTGCGCCTTCTCAACCTCTGCTAACTGTTCGTAGATGCGTACAACATCGGCTACGCCGGGAGACTTCATCGCCGAAACTGTCAATTGCGCAAGGGCCGCCTGTCGGCTCATTTCTGTTCCGTGCCTTCTCTTCGGTTTGGTCTGTCGCGCCCTGGCCGGGGTTGCTTTCCCCCGTGGCCGAATCGTTGCGTGGTCAATGGTGAGCGAGGAGGTTCCGTCATGATCCGATTTCCGCCGCAGAGAATACTGGTTCCCTTCGACTTTACGGACGTCTCCAAGGCGGCCTTCCGGCATGCCGGTGCCTTGGCCAAGGGCCTAAAGGCCGCGGTCGACGTGGTTTACGTTGAAGAAACCGTGCCGATCATGGAGACGGCATGGTTCGCGTCGCGCCTGGAATTTCGGACCCGCCGGAAAATACTCGCCCATCTGAGATCCATCATCGGAGACGGGCCGCGCCTGCATGTCGAGGCAGGCGATCCCGCCGCGGTGCTCATGCGGCTGGCGCGCACGCTCAGGCCGCATCTCATCGTCATGGGCACCCACGGGCGAACGGGCTTTGACCGCGTGTGGCTGGGGTCGGTCACCGAGGCCGTGGTCCGAAATTCGCCGGTCCCGGTTCTCTCCGTGCGCCGCCCGGCCCCCCAAATTCAGCGGGTGCTTTCGCCCGTTAATTTCGCGTCCTACTCGGAATATGGGTTCCTCTACGCGGCGGCGGCGGCCGTCGGGTTCGGCGTTCCGCTCACGGCCCTGCATGTCGTGGCGGACCCGACGCGCTGCGGCAACCCGGAGCTCCGCATGAGGAGTTTGGAGCTGCGGCTGCCGGAGCCGGTCAAGAGCGCCTTGAAATTCGAGGGGGAGGTGCGCAAGGGCGCGCCCACCGAGGAGATCCTCCGGGCCGCCAAGGATACCGACTTGGTCGTGCTGGTGGCGCACCGCAAGAGCCTGCTCGAGGACTTCGTCCTGGGCACGACCGCCGAGCGAATCCTGCGACACTGCCGCGCGCCTGTTTTGAGCGTCCCGGCCCCGCGCGCGCCCTTCTTTCTAGGAACGTCCAAGGCGCATGCCGCGCTCCCTAGCGGGGTTTTTTTGGGGAAAATAAAGGCGTAGCGGCGCATCGCCATCGCCAGGCCCAAGTGGTTGAACTTCCGGTGCTCCGCCCGGAATGTCCCGAAAAGCCGGTCGAACCAGAAGAGGCAGATGCCGTAATTCGAGCGCATGCGGCCCGAGTCCTCGAGGAGCATGTGGTGGATGTCGTGGCGCGACCGGGCGGTTTTAAACCACGTCCCAAGAAGGGTGTTTCGGGCAATCCAAAAATTCTGGCTATGCATGGCGTCGTGCATATACCAGAACATGGCGCAGCCCCAGCCCAGCGCGGTCAGCACGAAGACCGCCTGGTGGAGGGCCGGTATCCCGAGGGCGGCCATAAGGCCCAGCAGAGGCGCGATGATGAGAGCCACCGGGATGATCCACTCCAGCCCCAACCCCAGGACGTTGGCGCGGCCGTAAGTCGACGCGATATATCCGCGCGAGGGGCGCTGGGGACGGTCCGGCGCGTAGACGACGAGGTGGTGGATCATGTGGTTGCGGCTGAGGAACTCGACGCGTTCGCTGTGCATGAGGACGTGCAGCCAGTAGCCGAGAAACTCGGCGGTGAGGCCGGCGGCGGCGGCGGTTGCGGCGAGTCCGGCGATCATGGCGGGTCGGCCGTCGCAACGCTTCGGCCCGCCGGCCGATCGTTGCGGCAGGGCGACGCCCGCGGCGCGCACTCCGGCATGAAGCCTCGGCAATGCCGCCGCCAGATGTAGGAGCCCGGTATTTGCCGCCGGCGTCGGGAGCACCAGAACTCGACCCGGCCGGTCCGGCGGTTGGCGCGCATGTCCAAGAGCTTGCAATAAAAGCACATGTCCGCCGACCAACCGTGTCGCGTCGCCATGAAAACCTCCCGCTCTGGAGGGGTCCACGCAACGAAGCGGCCCGAACGGTGGTCATTGTGTTGCATAAGACAGGTCATATGACGAAACTATCAAGGCTCGCCTTGGCGGCGTGGCTTCTGGGACTGGCCTGCGCGGCGCGGGCGGGCCGCTTCATCGCCGTTCCGTTCGCCGAAACCCTGCCGGCCGGTCGCTACAGTCTCTGGCAATTCGGCCTCTACGAACAGAAGAGCACGAAATCATGGCGCGCGCTCGACCGCCTCGATCTAGGGCTCTGGGAGGGGCTTGAGCTCGGAGTCCTCGTCATCAGCCCCAAGCACAAGACCCCCGACACCTGGGTCAACCTCCAATACCGCCCGATCGTGGAGGGAAGGCGGCGCCCCGGCGTGGCTGTCGGCGTCTGGGACGCGTTCCGAAAGGACGCTCCCCTCTTCTCAAGCCGCGCGGTGGGGGCCTCGCCGTTCATCGCGCTCAGCAAGGGCTACGCCAAGGGCAAGAGATACGTCAAGGCCGGTCTCAATCTCGGCGCCAACCGCCTCAACGGTGTTTCGGGGGGCGTGGATGTGCGCTTTCTGGACGCCACGGGAGTCCAAGGGGAGTACGCGCCGCGAAACATCAGGCTCAAGGGCGCCGATGCATGGGACGCCTCCATGTATCAATGGATCGGACCTTATGTGCGCGTGCGCGGGGCGCGCATGGGCGGCAACCCCATGATCGACGGCTTTTTCACCTACGCTTTCGGGGGAAAGTGATGGAGGCGCGCGACGCCGCGGTCCTGCGCCAGGATTCCGGCGAGCTCTCCACCCGGGAAGGCAAGGCCCTCATCGACGGCGTGGCCGAGATGGGGACTCCCATCCTCATTCTCTCCGGGGGAGACCCGCTCAATAGGACGGACCTGGAGGAGCTCATCGGGCATGCCAAGGTCCGCGGCCTGCGCGCTGGAGGTTTCCTTCTGGGAGGTCTTCTTTCTCATCCCCATGGGACGCGGACGGCTTTTGCGGGGCCTAGCGCCGGAGGAATTCGAGGCCGCCTTCGAGCGCCTGCACCGGCTGAGCCGGCAAGGGCGCTTCGTCGTCAAGCTCACCGAAGCCCAGCACTACCGCAGGTTCTTGGCCGGCCAAAGCGGCGAGACGGCTGCTCCCGCGCCGCGGGCTCCCGGCATCAACGGCGGCCCGCGCGTCTCATCCCAAGCGGTGAACGCCGGCAAGGGCTTCATGTTCGTGGATCATTTGGGCGAAATCTGCCCGTCGGGCTTTCTTCCGATCGCGGCGGACAATGCGCTGCGGGACAGCCTGGCGGAGGTTTACCGGAATTCGATCCCCTTTAAGGAATTGCGCGATCCCCGCCGGCTCAAAGGCAAGTGCGGGGCCTGCGAGTACGCGGCGGTCTGCGCCGGCTCCCGCGCGCGCGCCTACGCTGTCACCGGCGACTATCTCGATGCCGATCCGGGGTGTCTTTACCGTCCCCGCGGGGACGCCGAGCCTCGGTCCGCTCGAACTTTTTAAGGAGCGGCCCACGTCTCGGGGGGCTCCGCGAGAAACTCCTCCAATGAAATGCCCTGTCCCCCGATCAGCATCCCGGCGCCGGAAAGCAATTCCAGGTAGTGCGCCAGCGTCACGGTGTTGCCCGCGTCTGGAGCAGAATGTCCCTGGAAAGAGCGGCGCTTTTCGGGCCCTAGCCGGCTTGGCGGTGGCGCAGGGAAGCCGGGTCCAGGTAGAGCCGCTTGTGCTTCTCCACGGGCTCTTTGGCCGCGCCCCAGATTCCCCCGGGACCGGCCGGCAGATTTTCGTCGATGATTCGGCGCACGCTTCGGCGCATCCCGGCCAGCAGTTCGCGCCCCAGGGCCTTCATCTCGCCATGGGCCTCGAGTACGTCGAGTGAGATTTCCACCTGCAGACAGCGCATCGCGGCCTCGGTCTGGAGGTGAGCGCGGCGTTGGCGCCCCCCGCGTGTCTTCGAGGCCAAGGCCAGGAAGCGCGCCACGTTGAGGAACGCATGGGCGCCCAGCAAAAGTCCCCGCAGGGGTCTCGGGTCGGGCCGCCAGGGAGAGAAGTAGAGCGCGTCCGCGCCGGCGGATTCAAACACCGGCTCAAGAGCGAGGAGCGCATTGAGCTTGTTGTGAGCGGCCTCGTGGACCAAGGTCTCTCCCTGGAGTATGGGGTCCTCATCATGGCATAGAAAGACCGCACCCGGCAGGTGGTCGTAGGTCGAACTGACGTGGACCTTCGGGTCCGGCCGCCGCAGGGGGACCACGACCGGGATGCTGTCGGCGATCTCCGCGGCCAAGGAGGGGTCGATCGCCGAGATCTCGCCGACCGTCGCGCGCAGGACCGAGACGTAGCGCTCCATTTCGGCCGGTGGGAGCGAAGCCACCGCGTGCTCCTTGGGACCCTTCGGGGCGCGCGTCGCGAGCACCACCAGCGGATCGCAGTCCGTCACCTCCATGGACATCGTGACCGCCGGCTGCCAGCGCAGCAGGGTCCCGCGGAAGCGGGCCAGCCGGGGCTCATCGCGTCCCGGGGTTGGAGATCGCAAGCCTTCGATGAGCATCTCCCGGGGAATTTCGGCGCGGAGTCCCCCGGCCCAGACGCGAAGAGTCTCGCGGTCCAGCGACACCGTGGCGGGACGCAGGGCCTGTTCCCGGCCGAAATCCAGGTACGCCCGGAGACCGTAGAAGTGCAGGTGCCCGCGCTGGTCGAGCGTCGTCCCGGCCTCGAATGGCATTCCCCGGTGCGCCGCCAGGGCCGCCGCCATGCCGTGAAATTGAGAGAGGATCATCGCATCGGCGGGAGTCGCGGCGGCGGCCGGGGTGGAGATGGCTTCGCGAGCAAACAGCAGCCAGGCATGCGCGGCGGGGTGGGAGAGAAGCCACCCCGGAATCGCGGTTTGTCCGAGAACCAGATCGAGGCTCGGCCCCAGCCCGAGCCCGCGCAGGGCGGCCGGCCGGGTCTTGAGTCTTGCCGACAGTCCGCGCAGGGACGAGAGGGTCGCTTGCCGGGCGTCTTGGCGCGCCCACAGCCATACCGGCCGGTTCGTGGGGTGTATCCAATCCCGGGCATCGCCGATGCGATTGGCCGGGGACATCGCGGTAGTCATGACCGCGCGGCCGCCCCGGAAGAATTGGGCATGAGCCGGAGCATGCCTTGAGCGATGGTCGGCACGATCGTCGGGCGAATCAGCCGAGGGTCGTATGGAGCCATGCGCCGTTCGCTCTCCCGCAAACAGGTCTCTAGGAATTGGCGCGGCGAGAAGTTCCCGAAGGATTGGTGCGCGGCCATGGTGAAGTCCGCCTGACTTTCCCGCTGGGCTTCCTCCGACGCTTTGAGTCGAACCGCGGTGCGGATGCGGGAGACCGATTGCAGCCAAAGGGCCAGGCCGCGGCGGAACAGATACCCCGGCCGTTTGAAGGCCGGCATCCGGGCTTGGCGCATCGCGATCCAGTTGGCGATGAAGATGATGTGGCGGGCCTCTTCCTGCATGACCGGATCAAAGAGGGCCACCAACCCGGGCGTGAAGAAGCCCGAGTCGCGCGCCAAGGCGAAGAGTCCGAAGCCGAAGAAGGAATCGAAGCACTCCCCGTAGCCGACGCGCAGAAAGGCCCAGTACGGGTCCTCGGGTGGGCTGAGGTTGGGTTTTCGGCGGACGGGGATGCCGTAGCGCTGGGTGAGCAGGCGAAGCATCTCGGCGTGGCGCTGTTCTTCATAGCCTTGTAGGCTGATCGCCTCGGCCAGGAGAGGGTCCTTTTCGGCTCGGCCGAGCTCCGTGACCTTCATGGCGGTCTCCGCCTCGGTCGTGACGGCCTCATCCCAAATCGGCAAGTCGCGCAGCTTCGTGAGGCACGTTTCATCGAGATCGGGCCACGCCAGCTTGGCCGGCTCGAAGCGGATGTGGGTGTCGATGAAAAAGCGGCAGAGCAGTTCCTTGTGGGCGTCGGTTCCTACCGTCAGCGTTGTCATGTCGTTGACTCCTGGACTGCTATTCATGGATCATGGAAAACGGGGACGAACCCCTCCTATGACTTCGCCGGCTTTCCCGCCGGCACGAGGACCCCCCCGGCGTATCTGTCAGTGCGCTCCAGCGCTCCGTCATGGCGACTGCCCCGCGCAATCCTGGGAATCTTGGAGAGTCCCATGAGGGACCGATCCGGAACATCGACCGGAGCCTAGGGGGGTGACCGTCAGGAATCCATCCGACAGCGTGACCTCGTGGTTGGGGGTCCGCACGCTTTGCGGAAGGGCGCCGGAGAGATCCAGCGTCCCCAGGGCGGGGAGGAGCCGCCCATGCCAAGGGCAACGGAGCCGGTCGGAGACGCGCGCCAGGCCGTCCAGGCAGGCGCCCTCGTGGGGACAAAGCCTCGGAAGGACCAGGACCTTGCCGTCGGCCAGCAGGAGGCGCAGGCCGAGGTGGTCGTCGCGCCCCACGAGGCGCTCGCCGCGCTCGCGCAGATCGGCGATGGGAATACGCACCGTCTCGCGCCCGCGCTCCCCGGGAGGGGCGATCACGTTGGGCCGCATGATGTCGAGGCTGCCCTCGAAGCTCTCACCCTCGACGTCCTGCCGGAAGGAATACCCCCAGGCCCGCAGTTGCCCGCGGCGCGCCCGCATCGCGATGTCGCCGGACATGAGGAAGCGGTTGTTCCTGGTGAGCAGCCACCGGATCAGGGGGTAGCACCAGGCGAGGGCGGGCGGCGAGCCTATGTTGTAGGTGGTCTCGACGCGAGTGCGTCCCTGACCCATATCGCGGAATACCGTCTCGACGATCAGCACGAAGAACAGCAAGGTGGAATAATAGGTGAGGGATCGGAGTCCCGAGTCATAGGCGTACGTGCACACCGGGAAGGTCAAGCCCAGGACTTTCTGTAGGTTGATGGCGGCAAACGTCCCGTCGGAAACGTGGGTGGAGTGGGACAAGAGGGGCGCATGGACCACGGGCAGGTGCGGGACATCCTTATAGTTCCAGATCCCATCGCCGACGGAATGGGCCCCCTCCAGCGCCAAAACAAAACCACGGAACCGGAGTCCCGAGGCTGTCAGTTGGGAAATGAGCTGTTGCGAGTTTCGTTGCATCGCGCAGTTTAGGGATATTTCATGATCCGGACCCTGCCCTGGGATCAGCGGGCATATTTCTTGAGCAGTCCCGTCTCCATGCCCATGTCGAGCCCGCGGACGGGGGGCCGGCCGCGCCCGATGCGGGGAAACACCGTGGCGTTGAGCGCCTCCCGGTGGCCGCGGGCGGGGTTGGAGGCCCGATGGATGCCGTTGTTGTCGAATATGATGATGGTACCGGCCGGACCCAGGCAGGCGCGGACGGCCAGGCGTCCCTCGACTTGCTCGCGGGGTATGCGCGGGCCGTAGCGTCCGAGCTGGGGCCGGTAGCCGATATGCGTTCCCGGGGCGTAGATGAAGGGTCCCTCCGACTCGGACAGGACATCCGTCAGGTAGGTCATCACCTTGAGACAGCCGACGGGGTAGTTGTCGCGGTGCCAGGCGTAGGAGCCCTGATAGGCCCGGGCCGTCGGCTGGGAGCGATAGCAGACGAAATCCCGGTAGAAGTAGTTGGAGCCGTAGAATGAAGTGAGTATGTCCCGAACATGAGGGTCGATCGCGCGGTAGATATCCATCCGGTCCGGGTAATTCTTGGAATGGAGGAAGTAGTAGCGGGCGAACTCTTCGGCGGAGACGTCCGCCGCTTCGATGATCTTGATTCCGTCGGGACTCAGCAGGAGTTCGGAGGCGCGGGACCGCTCGAAGAGCCCGCGGTTGGCCGCGTGGGCCTGCGCCAGGACCTCCGGGAGGAGCAGCTCCGGCAGGACCAGCACGCCGTCCTCGCGCAGGCGCCGGGCCTGCGGGTTGACCGGCGGCGTGCCCCAGTGCAGGCGGCGCGCCAGGCCCGCCCGTAATTGGTAGGACGCGCCGATGAGCTTGCCGACCGCGTCGGCCGGTTCGGGAATGCCGAGAGGAGCCGCCTTAGGGCGCGCCGTCATGCCGCGACCTCCGATTCTAGGTGCTGGGGAAGGAAATCCGTCGCGCGGCCGGGGAGCGAGTATTCGTAGGGATCACGATACACCGTGGGCGGGGACGCGAAGTTTCCGTGAGGGGGGGGCGAGGAACAGGCCCAATCCAGGGTCGTGGCCTCCCAGGGATTCTCCGCGGTTCTTGGGCCCCGGAAAATGCTGTAGAAGAAGTTTACGATGAAGGGAATCTGCGCCAGGAACAGGAGCCAGGCCGCTATCGAGCTCACCACGTTGAGCGGCTGAACCGGGAGGTTGTGCAGTTGGGCGGTCGGGTCATAGAGCCTGCGCTGGACGCCGGCCAGCCCTTGAATGAACATGGGAAGAAACACGCCGTTCATGGCGGCCAGCGTGGTCCAGAAGTGGACCTTGCCCCAGGCGTCGTTCATCCGGCGGCCGAACCACTTGGGGAACCAAAAGTAGATTCCTCCGATAAGGGCGATGATGGTGCCAGTGACGACCACGTAGTGGAAGTGGCCGATCACGTAGTAGGTGTCGTGCAGATAGATATCGGTGGCATGGGTCCCCAGGGGCAGCCCGGTCAAGCCCCCGATGCCGAACATGGGCATGAAGGCCAGGGCAAAGTGCATTGGGACCGTGAAGCGCAGGCGGCCGCCCTTCAAGCTCCAGATCAGACAGGTCAGGATGAGCACCGAGGGAATCGAGATGATGAGCGTGGTTATGAGGAAGAAGTTCGCAAGCTTCGCCGACATCCCGCTCAGGAACATGTGGTGCGCCCAAACGACGAAGGACATTCCCCCCAAAAAGACCATGGAACCGACGATGACGCGGTAGCCGTAGACCGGCTTGCGGGTGGCGCTGGCCAGGATCTCCGCGCAGATGCCCATGGCCGGCAGGATGAGGACGTACACCTCCGGGTGGCCTAGAAACCAGAAAAGGTGCTGCCACAACAGCGGCTGGCCGCCACCCGATATGGCCAGCGCCTCTCCCGAGACCACGAGCCCGCCCGGCATGAAAAAACTCGTCTGCGCGACGCGGTCCATGAGCTGCAGAATGGCCGCGGCTTCCACGGCCGGAAAGGCGAGCAGGAGCAGGACCGCGGTCACAAGCTGGCCCCAGACGAAGAGCGGCATGCGCAAGAGCGACATCCCCGGCGCGCGCATGTTGATGATGGTCACCAGGAAGTTGATGGCCCCCAGCAGGGACGAGGTGATGACCAGCACCATGGCGATGATCCAGGTCGTTTGGCCGGGATTAATCACGGCCAACGGGGGATAGGAGGTCCAACCGGATTGTGCCGCCCCGCCCGGCAGGAAGAAGGACAGGAGCATGAGGAGCCCCCCGGCCAGGTAGGCCCAGTAGGACATGGCGTTCATCCGGGGAAAGGCCATGTCCGGGGCCCCGATCATGAGCGGGACGAGGTAGTTGCCGAAGGCCCCGACCCCCAGCGGGACCACGCCGAGAAAGACCATGATGGTGCCGTGCATGGCGCCCAGACTGTTGTAAAAGTCGGGCAGCATCACGCCGCCCGGGGCCATGGTCTCCGACAGAAATCGGCCGATGAACGGGATGGGCTGGCCGGGGTAGGCCAACTGCCAGCGGAGCAGGCCGATCATCGAAAATCCCGCCAGGAGAAAGAAGAGCGAGGTGAACATGTATTGAAGCCCGATGATCTTGTGGTCGGTCGAGAAGAGGTAGCGGCCGGCGAAGCCGGAGAGTCCGGCGGGGGGCGGAGCCGAACTCATGAGGGGCCTCCGGCGGCGGGGGCTTGCGATTTGAGCCAGGCTTCGAAGTCGGGGAGCGGCTCGACGATCACATCGGCGCGCATGTTCGTGTGGCCGACGCCGCAAAGCTGGGAACAGCAAAGCTCGTACTTTCCCGCCTTCGTGGGCTCAAACCATACCGGCACGCGCAGGCCGGGAGTGGCGTCCTGTTTGACCCGGAATTCGGGGATGAAAAAGCTGTGGATCACGTCCTTGGCTTCCAGATAGACCAAGGTCGGCTTGCCCAGGGGAGCCCGCAATTCGTTGAGCGTGACCACGTCGTCTTTGCCCGCCGGGTCCTTGGGGTCCAGGCCCAGGACATTGCCCGAGTCGATGAACTGAGAACCGCGGCGGCCCAGCTTTCCATCCGCCCCGGGATACTGCACGTTCCAGGCGTATTGTTCGGCGACGACCTGGATCACGTTGGAGCGCGACGGATCGGGAAAATTGATCTTGATCAGCGACCAGGTGGGAACCGAATAGATGACGATGAGGACCAGTTCAAAGACGATGACGGCCACCCCGCCGGCCAGGGCCCAACCGCCCCCCTTTCCCTCGCGGTCGATGGCCTCGGCCCGGACTTTGCCGTATTTGAGGATCAAGTGGACGAAGAGGACCAGCCAGACCACGAAAATCACGATCATCCCGCCATGGAGAATGTTGAGATCGAGATCTATTTTTGAAGCGAACGTGGAGGCCTGAACGGGCAGTCCCCAGCCGTAATTCGAGTTCAGGGCAGGCTCCGTCCCAGAAATGCCTCCGCCTGCGGGCGGCGGCCCGCATCCAAGAGGCGCCGGATCAGACTGGAACTGATTTTCTCGCCGTCGGCGTAGACCAGCGGTATCGGGCGCACGAGGAAGCTGAACTCCTGGCCGAATTGTTTTAGATCATCGACCCTGCCGGCGCGATCCTTGCCGAAGCAGAAGTCCTCGCCGACGCAAACTTCCAATACCTTCATGGCCCGCATGAGGACGTCGCGGGCGAAGGCCTCCGGCGCTTGGCAGGCGAGTTTTCCGGTGAAGGGCAAATAGAGGACGCCGTCGACGTCCATCCCCTCCAGAATAAGATGCGCCTGGTCTTGGGTGAGTATGGGCTTGTAGGTGCCGGGCTGGAAGAACTCCTGGGGGGTGGGATCGAAGGTTACGACCAGGGCTTTCGTAGCCAACTGTTTGGCGCGGTCCACCGCGGCGGAAATCACCTTTTGGTGGCCCAGGTGGATTCCATCGAATTTCCCGATCGCGGCGACCGAACCGGGCGCCCAGCGGCCGGCCTGATGCGCGCTGCGCATGACTCTCATTAAGGCTTTGGGAGATGCAACGCTTTGTCCAGGACGCATGTCTCCCTATGGAACAGTCAGCCCGACCGGGGCGAGAGCCAATCGATGAGCCGATCGACGGCCAGTGGTTTGGGGAAGAACTTCTCCACCTCGGGGGCGGCTTGGTCGCGCTCGCCATACACCGCGCTGACCATGACTACCCGCAAGTCGGGTTGTAGAGACTTGGCTTGCGCCGCGAGTTCAATGCCGTCCATGGGGTGCATCCGAAGGTCGGTAACCAGCCAGTCGGCCCGGTTCGCGCGCAGGAGCTTCAGGGCCGCTTCGCCGCTCTCGGCCGTGCGGACGAGGAACCCCGACTGGCGCAGGGAGAGGCTGAGCATGGCCAGACCCGCGGCGTCGTCGTCGACGATGAGGACGGACGGAGTCGCGCTCATGATCGTGGTCAAAGCAATGAAACGGCCACTTGGCCGTGCCGTTGCATATGAGCGTGGCGTGGAGCATTGCCCCTTGTCGGCGCCACGTGGCTGACCTGCCCGATCCTGAGCTTGCGGCGGAGCACACGCCGGACGCGGTCGCAGAAAGGCTGAGCTCCTCCGGCCAAGAATCGCCTTTGCGCCATTGGGTCTACGGGGCCATGGACGGCACGGTCACCACCTTCGCGGTCGTGGCCGGGGCCTCGGGCGCGGGCTTGGGTCCCGGGGTTGTGCTGGTTCTGGGGCTGGCCAATCTCGCGGCCGACGGTTTCAGCATGGCCGCCGGGGACTTTCTGGGAACGCGGGCCGAGGTCCAGCGCCGCCGGCGCGCCCGATCGCAGGAGAAGGAGCACCTGGCCCGGTTCCCGGAGGGAGAGCGCGAGGAGATCCGACAAATCTTCGCGGCCAAGGGATTTTCGGGCGCCGATCTTGAGCGCGCGGTTGAGATCATCACCTCCGATCAAGAGCGCTGGATCGAGACCATGCTGCGCGAGGAGTTGGGATTTCCGGCCCGGCCGCCCTCCCCGCATCGCGCCGCCGCGGCGACCTTCGCGGGCTTCGTGTTATCGGGAGCCGTGCCGCTGCTTCCCTTCGTCTCGGGAGCGGTGGCGCCCGGATTCTGGACATCTCCCGCGGAGTGGAGCCTGGGTCTGGCGCTGGGGACCCTGTTTCTCATCGGCGCGGTGAAAAGCCGCTCGGTGGACCAGCCTTGGCCGGTGTCCGGAGGCGAGACCCTGCTGGCCGGGGGCGCGGCCGCGGGGTTGGCCTACGCGGTCGGAGCCTTGGCCAAGGGCTTGGTCGGGGGCCGAGGCTCCGCCCGGCCCGATGCAGCGGATTTGACGCAATGTCTGAAATGTACGACAGTTTAGACATATGCACCAAGGAGTTCATCCGCAATCCTTCCAGATGCCGGATCGCGCCGATCTCTTCACCGGGGAATCTCGACTGAGGCGATGCGGTCCCTAGCTGATGATCTCCCCCGCCCAAAGCCTTTTGAGGAAAGTCTCCCACGGGAGGACCGAGATTCCATCCACGATCCGGGGCCTGGCATCCTGCGAAACCGCGATCGAATGTTTCGATCGGTACTCCTCTCGAAAAGCCTTGAGTCCCCTCAGGTGGTGATTCGAGACTTGATCGACTCCTTTGACCTCAAGGGCGACCTGATGGTCTCCGAGGACAAAGTCGATTTCGAGTTGCGACGCCGTGCGCCAGTAAGAGATGGGATAATTCAATCCGGAATAATGGCTATGCGCGGCCAGCTCTTGATAGATGAAATGCTCGAAGGCTTTCCCGAAGGATTCTCCCCTCGGCGCGACCTGCGACCGCTTGAGGAGGAAGTTGGCCAAGCCGACGTCGAAGAGGTAGAACTTCGGGGCTTGGATCACCCGTCTTTTGGGGCGTTTTTGGAAGGAGGGCGCGCAGCGGGCGATCAAAGTATCCTCCAGTATCTGGAAATATTGCTTGACGGTGGGAGCGCTGACGCCGCATTCGGAGGCGATATTCTGGTAGTTGATGATCTCGCCGTTGCTGAATGCCGCGGACTCCAGGAAGCGGCTGAAGGCCGGGATATTTCGCGTCAATGCCTCCGCGGCGATCTCTTCCTTCAGGTAGTCTCCCACGTAGGCGGCCATCAGGCCTTGCGGTTTTTCGGATAGGTAATGCCGCGCAAGCAGGCCGTGGTTGAGGGCGCGAATCAGGTCAAAATCCGGAATCTCGGGATAGACCAAGGGAAACAACTCGAAGCGCAGGGCGCGCCCGCCGAGGAGGTTCGCGCCGCCGCGCCTGAGCTTGCGGGCGCTCGATCCGCAGAGGACGAACTGTATCCGGCGGTTGACGATGAGCCATTGGACCTCGTCCAGCAGTTCGGGAATTTTCTGCACTTCATCGATGACCACCGGCGCGCGGGGGGAAAGGGACAACACCTCCTCGCGCAGGATTGATGGGCGGGCGCGCAATCGGCCGTATTCGTTGGAAAGAAGCAGGTCGTAACGCGGCGAGCCCGGAAAGAGGTCCTTGAGCAAGGTGCTTTTTCCGGTCTGGCGGGCTCCCCATAGGAAGCACGACTCCCGCCCGATATTTGCCAAAGTTTGGTTTCGTTTATACATGATAAACAAATGTACATATTTAGTATAGCAGATGGATTCCGATAGTCAAGGGAATCCAGGGGGCTCCAATCGGCCAAGAGCCGGGACCGGGGCCAAGGACCGGCGCGGGAGCTGAGACTCGGCCGCGGGCAGGTCGACGGTGAACTCGCTGCCTTGGCCCGGAACCGAAGTCGCGGAAATCGTCCCGCCCATGGTCTTGAGTGCTTCCCGGCAAAAGGTCAACCCCAAGCCCGTCCCGCGGATGCGGCCCTCGCGCCGGGCGCGGGCCTGGTAGTAGCGGTCGAAAATTTTCGGCAAATCTTCCGGGGCGATCCCGGGTCCCTCATCGTGGAAGATCAGCCGCACGCGGCCGGGCGGGCCGGCCGCGCCTCGAATCGAGATCCGCCCTCCTTCCTTGGAGTACTTGACCGCGTTATTGAGGAGGTTCTGAAAGACCCGGGAAATCATCACCGGGTCGCCGGCGGCCGCGAGCGTCGGGGGAATGTCGATGTCGATCGAGAGCCGCCGGGACTCGGCGAGCGTTGTTTCCTCCTCCGCGCGCCGGCGCGCCAACTCGGCGAGGGGAACGTTGCGGCGGCTCAAGAGCATCAGCCCCGCTTCGAGCTTGGCCACGTCCAAGTCGAGGTTCAGGAGATCGAGCATGCGCCGCGCGCCGCGCAAGGCGATGTCGAGTATCTTCCACTCCGGCGCGCCCAACGTGGCTTCCGGGGCCCTTTCCCCGACGGCCGCCAGCCCCCCGATGATCAAGGACAAGGGAGTGCGCAAATCGTGGGAGAGCATGTGCCGCCAGTCCTCCTTGCGCCGCTCCAGCTCGATTTCGGCCGCGATGTTCTCGATAAACACCAGGCGCCGTTCGTGCCCGAAGGCGTGCAGGCGAAGGGCCCGGGCTGAGGCCGCGGCGACGCGGGCTCCCCGCGCGGCGAGCAGCGGGCACGCTTCCTTCCCATGGACCGGCGCGGCCCCGCCTTCCCCGCACAGCACCGCGCATAGTTGGCGGCCGCGCGCGCCCTTGGCGTGCGGGCCGAGCAGGCGCGCCCCGGCGGCGTTGAGGTACTGGACGCGCCCCGCGGCGTCGACTACGGCAAAGCCGTCGGGTATGCCGGAAAAGAAAGCCGCCAGCAGTTCTTGGTGGCTGGTCCTCAGCCGTCCCGCCAAGGTCGTGACGATCGTCGCCGTCCCCCACAGCAGGGCCAGGAGAAAAGGCATGGGAGCCAGGGTCTCGGGGGAAGGCGCGGCGAGGGCCAGGCCGCCGAACAGCGCCGAGGCGGCCCCGCAGACGAGGAACGCCTCGCGTCTTTCAAAGAGAATCCCGGCGAGGACCACATGGAACGCCATCAAGCCGGCCGCGGGACTCGCCACGCCTCCGGAGCAGCGCAGGAGGAAGGAGAGGATCAGGAGATCGGTCGCGATTTGCCAATGGAGTTGTGATTTGACGGGCAGGGAACTTTGCAGAAGCTTGAGATAGAGAGCGTTGGAAGCGGCCAGCACGGCGACCCCGCCCCACAATAAGACGGTGGTTTCCGGCGGGAGATAGCCCAGCACGTGCTGGGAGAGATACACGGCCAGCGCGGCGGCCAGGACCGCCAGCCAGCGCAGGTCGACAAACCAGGCGGCGCGGTCATCGCGGGCGGGCGCATCGGGTAGGGCGGCTTCCGGGACCGCCCGGGGGGCGCCGCCGCCGAGGCTGAGGGCGGCGACCAGGGCGGCCAGCGCGCTGGCTATCAGTCCCCGGGCGCGGTGGAGTCCGCGCAACACATCCATGGGAGCGTCCGCCAGAAAAGCGCGCTCGAAGATCTCGTAAACCAGAAAAAAGCCCAGCGCCGCGCCGAGGGCGCGTAATAGGGCGGCCGGAATCTCCGAGCGGCCCCGCCCCAATTTATCGAGAGGGCTCTTCATGCGCGGGCTTCCAAATAGGATGCTTCGCAACGTTCGGGCCATGGCTGCTTCGTTGCGATGCCAAGGCAACGAACCGGCGAGGCCGCTCGCGGCTTCTCGACGGGGAAGGGGGACGAACATGGATTTCGGCAAACGCCTGTCGCGCCGGGAGGAATGCCGGATCGCTTTCGTCGACAAGACCGCTCTCGAGTCAACGAGCGCCGAGGGAGGGCCGTTGCGCAGACTTCTCCCAGACCCATCGGCGGGCAAGCATGGTCCCACGGCATCAGACCCTCGGCGACTATTATGGATGGGGGCGTCGATGCTCGTATTGGCAGGCGCGGCTGGACGGCTCCTGGCCGAGCTTGCTCCGGCCGACGCCGGCGCGAGCGAGCGAGGCAGACAGTTCTTCCAGCAGTATCAGTGCGCCGCGTGCCACGGGCCGGAAGGCGGCGGCGGGATCAAGAATCCAAACGCTAAAGGCGGGGAGGTGCCGGCGCTGACCAAGGTGGCCGAAGGATATACGGCTGAGGAACTGAAGAAGAAGATCCTGGCGGGGGTTCCGGTCGTCGACAAGGAAGATCCAAACGCCGCGGACCCGCCGCTGTTCATGCCTCCGTGGAAAGAGGTTTTGTCCGAGGACCAAGTCGAGGCTCTGGCAGCGTATCTCCTCAGCCTCGCGCCCGAACCCAAGAGGGGCGAGGAATGGTGATGGCCTTCTCCGCGCGCAGAATCACCGCCGCGCTGCTCATGGCGTTTCTCCTCGCCGACATAGCCGTTTGGGGCCAGTCTCCCAATTCATCGAACGACAAGATCGCCTCACCGTGGGAGGATGCGCTCAAATCGAGGATCGACGAGTCTCCTCAGATCGTCAGGTTAGGCAAGCAGGTCTATCAGACGCGGTGCTTCATCTGCCACGGGCGGGCCGGAGACGGGCAGGGAAGCGCCAGTCAGCTCATGCGGACCAAGCCGAGGAATTTCACTTTGGGAGAGTTCAAGTTGCGGACGACGCCATGGGGCGCCTTGCCGACCGACGATGATCTCTTCAGGACGGTCTCCCTTGGATTCCCGCAGTACGGTATGCCCTCCTTATAGAACCCTGAGCGCCAAGGACAGGTGGGCGGTGGTCTACTACATCAAGGGCATGATGTCGGAATCCGGACGCAAGCAGGGAAAGCCCGTCCAGATCGGCGTCGGCCCCGCGCCGACGCACGCCTCGATCGGCCGCGGGAAACTCAGTTACGAGAAATTCGGCTGTGTCGCCTGCCACGGATCGAACGGGAAGGGGGATGGCCCGTTGGCCAAGCATTTCCCCGAGCACTTCTCGGACCCGGCCGGCGCCGCCACCCTCCCCCGCGACCTCACGAAGGGCCGGACGTATTTCAAATCAGGAGGAGCCCCGAGAGACATCGTTCGGACGCTGGTCACGGGGTTTGAGGGAACGCGGATGGTTTCCTATCTGCCTGTCCTTGAAAATCCCAAGGACCTCGGCCCCTTCTGGGATATTGCCCACTACCTGGCTCAACTTTCAACCAAGGAGGCGTCCAACCCATGAGACCGATCCCGCCCGCGGTTCTGCTTCTTTCTCTGGTCTTTTGGCCCGTCAATGGGCGGGCGTATGAGGTCGCGAAAGTGGCGGGCGGCGGCTCCATCGAAGGCACGGCGAGATTTAGAGGCGCGCCGCCGAAGCCCAAGAGAATCCTGATCACGCAGCATCAGGACACCTGCGGCCAAGGCGAGCGCGTGATCGAGGAAGTCGGTGTCTCCAAAAGTGGCGGCCTGAAGAACGTGGTCGTCTACATCGAAGGGATACCGACCGGCAAGGATTGGGAGAAGCTTTCCGAGGATCCGCTCGTGGATCAGAAGGACTGCCGTTTTCTGCCGACACTCCTGATCTTTCCAAAGGGCAAGACCCTGACCATCTCCAACAGCGATCCGGTGGCCCACAATATCCATGCCTACGAATTGAGCGGCAGGACGCGGTCCACCTTGTTCAACATCGCGCAGCCAACACCAGGCCGGCTGAGCAAGGATGTCAAGCTTCGCAAGACGGACACCATCAAGGTGGAGTGCGACGTGCATAATTTCATGCACGGCTGGATGTTCGCCGCCGAGACCCCGTATTACGCCCTCAGCGACGAAGAGGGGCGGTTCTCCATCGCCGAGGTCCCGCCGGGCAAGTACAAGATCAAGGCGTGGCACCCGGTCCTGGGCGTCAAGGAAGCGGACGTAACCGTGGCGGCGGGCAAGCCGCGGGCCGTCTCATTTGAATGGAGCGCAAAGCCATGAAGAAAGGCGTTCGGATCACGATTGCCGTTCTTCTCGCGTGGGCCGCTGGTTACGGTTTCCAGGTTTTGGGGCAGGGGCTGGAGGAGCGCAAGGGCCTCGCCCCCCTCCCGCCGCTCGCGGCGCCCAAGGCCGAGGAGGCGGAGCTGGGCAAGATGCTCTTCTTTGATGCGAGGCTTTCCGGCGACGCCACGATCTCGTGCGCCTCCTGCCACGCTCCGGAGAAGGCATTCGCGGACGGCCAAGCCCTTTCCGCGGGGTATCCGTCCACGCTGTATTTCAGGAACACGCCCACGCTGCTCAACAGCGCCTACAAGAAGCTGTTCTATTGGGACGGCAGACTGCCCGGCAACGACCTCCCCACGGTCGTGCGCGACCACTTGTCGGAGGCCCATTTCTTTCAGGCGGACGGGCGGCTCATCATCGAGAGACTCCGCCAAGTCCCGCGGTACGAGGAGGCATTCCGGAAGGCCTACGGGGGCGAGCCCTCCTACGGGAAGATACTCAACGCGGTCTCCGCCTACGTCAAGTCTCTCGCGAGCCAGGGAGCCCCGGTGGACAGGTTCCTGGCCGGAGACTTGAGCGCCATCTCCCAACGCGCCCGCGGGGGGCTGGACCTCTTTCAGGGGAAGGCCGCCTGCATCCAATGCCATCATGGGCCCCTGGCCTCCGACGAGGCGTTCCACGATCTGGGAGTCCCGGAGAATCCCTCGCTGTTCGAGGAGCCTTTGCGCCACATCACCTTCCGCAGGTTCTTCAAGACTTTGGGCGTCAAAGGCTACTCCGCCCTGAAGAGCGACATCGGCCGCTCCGCGATTACAAAGTCGGCAAGCGACGCCGGGAAGTTCAAGACCCCTTCTCTAAGGGAAGCGGCCCGGACCGCGCCCTATATGCACAACGGCGTCTTCAGGACCTTGGAGGAAGTCGTTGACTTCTACGATCGCGGGGGAGGCGGCCGGGGGAAGGACGCCCCGCTCAAGCCTCTGGGGCTGTCAAGCCGGGAAAAAGGGGACTTGGTCGAGTTCCTGGAAACCCTAAGCGGCAAGGAAGCAAGCACAGAGGCTCCCCCCGCTCTGGAATACGCGCCTCGAGAACTGGGGAAGAACTGATGGATGCCAAAATGAAGGACGCGAAGTCGCTGCGCCGGCTCGCGGCGCTGCTCGCCGCGCTCTGTCTCGGCGTCGCCCTGGGAACGCATGCCGTCGAAGCCTCCAAACGGAAATTCCCCAAGATCGGGCCCCTGCCCCCCGTGCCTGTTCCACGGGACAACCCTCAATCCCCCGCCAAGGTGGAACTGGGGAAGCTCCTCTTCTTCGACACTCGCCTGTCCGGCGATGGGAGCATGTCCTGCGCCACCTGCCACGACCCGAGCATGGGCTGGGGGGACGGCAGCGACCTGTCCCGGGGCTACCCCGGCACCCAGCATTGGAGGAATTCCCAGACCATACTCAACTCCGCCTACTACGCGAAACTGTTCTGGGGAGGAGAGTCCACCAGCCTGGAGTCCCAAGCGAACTCCGCGATCACGGGCAATCTCGCGGGCAACGGCGACCCCATGATGATCGAGGAGCGACTCAGACAGATCCCCGAGTATGTGAAGCGGTTCAAGAGGGTCTTCGGCGGCGATCCTCTCTACTCGGACGCGCTCAAAGCGATCGCCGCTTTCGAACGCGAGGTCCCGATATCCCGCAACGTTCCATTCGACAAGTACATGCGAGGCGACAAGAAGGCGCTCTCGACTACGGCTCAACGGGGCATGCGGCTCTTCGAGAACAAGGCCGGCTGCATCCAGTGCCACAACGGGCCGCTCTTGTCGGACCAGGACTATCACGCCTTGGCCCTCCCGGAGAACCCCGCGTTCAAGGACGACCCCCTGCGTCAAATCGCCTTGCGTTTCCAGCACTTCGCCCGCGGGGTCCCGGAGAAGCTCTACAGGAAAGCGGACAAGGACCTCGGCCTTTACTACACCTCCAAACGGGAGGGAGACAAGGAAAAATTCCGTACGCCGAGCCTGCGCGAGCTCCAGTATACGGCCCCCTACATGCACAACGGCATCTTCGCTGCGTTGGAAGAAGTCGTTGACTTTTACGACAAAGGCGGAGGTGAGGGATCGAAGAGCCATCTACTCACACCCCTGCGCCTGAGCCCCGAGGAAAAGAAGGAGTTGATCGCCTTCTTGGAGGCGTTGAGCGGCGATGAGATCAAGATGGACCCGCCCGCGCTGCCGGAGTACGGCAAATTGGTCCTCGGAGGAGAAAAGCCATGAGCCCCAAGAAATGCCATCCCGCATGCGGGAAAGAAGGTTTCTGCGTCTCCCGGAGGCAATTCCTCATGGGCGGCGGCGCCGCGGCCGTGACGGTTTTTCTCTCCAGCCTGCCCGGCGTCCTGCGCGCCGAGGAGAAAGCGGCGCTTCGCATCGCTGGTTACCCGCGCAGGAAGGTGGCGCGCTTAAGCGAGCTGCGCCAGGACGAACCGGTCGACTTCCAGTACCCCCACGAGCATCCCAACTGCGCCTGCTTCCTGGTGAAGCTGGGCCAGGAGGCCTCCGGCGGGATCGGCCCCCAATCCGATGTCGTGGCCTTCAGCTCGCTTTGCGCGCATATGGGCGGCGGCCTCGCCGGGCTCTACAAGCCCGAGTACAAGGCCATCGGGCCCTGTCCCAACCACCTCTCGGTTTTCGATCTGAGGAGGCACGGGATGGTGGTTTCGGGCCATGCGACAGAGACCCTGCCGCAAGTCGTCCTTGAGCTTGACGGCGACGATGTCTACGCGACCGGCGTCATGGGGCTACTCTATGGGTTCCACGACAACAAGGTAGCCGGCTAGGAGGCGATCCCGTGGCACTTGAGAAGACCGTTCCCCAACAGCCGGACTGGATCCCCGAGGACAAAGTCCCTCTTCCGCCGCGCGACGCGAAGGCCTATCCGACGGCCTGCGATTACTGCGTCGTCGGCTGCGCCTACAAGGCCTATGTCTGGCCCGTCGGCAAGGAGGGCGGACCTCGGGCGAATCAAAACGCCTTCGGCGTGGACTTCCCGACCCCCGCCCTCTCCGGCTATTGGGTCACTCCCAACCAGCACACCGTGGTGCTGGTGGGAGGCAAGCCCCACCATGCGGTCGTGATTCCCGACCCCCAGGCGTCCGTCGTCAATCGCGGAGGCAACCATTCCATACGCGGGGGAACCATCGCTCAAAAATGCTTCAGCCCCTACAAGCCCCCCCGCGACAGGCTTGCGTCTCCGCTGCTGAGAGTCAACGGCAGGCTCGAGCCCGTGTCTTGGGACACGGCCCTCGCCGTCATGGCGGATGTCTCCAAGCATGTCCTGAGCCGGCATGGGGAACACGCCTGGGGCATGAAGACCTACACCTACCAGTTCAACGAGAACACCTACGCCATCTCGAAGCTCTGCTTCGCCTCGGTCCAGACTCCCTGCTATGCCATGCATGATGCCCCCACCGACGGCCCTGAGTCCGCGGGCTTTGCCGAGGCCGGTTTGCAGCCCTTCAGCGCCTCCTACGATGACTTCTCGCAGGCGGAGGTGATCTTCCTCTCCGGGACCGATCCCTATGAAACGAAGACCGTCCTGTTCACGGAATGGATATACAAGGGCGGCGCCAAGCTGATTTACGCCCTTCCGAGAAAGACCATGGGGGTCGCCTTTGCGGAGAAGAACGGAGGCCTTTGGCTTCCCGTGATCCCCGGGACCGACTCCCTCCTGCACCTTGCGATCACCCGTCTCATCTTGGAGCGCGGCTGGGAGGACAAGGAGTTCCTGGACAAATGGGCCTCCAACTCCTGGGAGGTCGACTCGGGCTTCGGGCGGGGTCCCAGGAACACGCCCGTGGAGTGGCGGACCACCTGGGGGAAGTACGGAACCAGCTACGAGGGCTACAAGAAATGGATTCTTGGGTATCAGCCCGCGGAATTGACGGCCGCCTCGCGGATCACGGGCGTTCCCGGCGACAAGATCGTCCAGGCAGCCGAACTCCTGACCGGCGCCGGAAAGACGAGACCCAAGGCCTCATTCGGCTTCGAAAAGGGGAACTACTGGTCTACCAACTACCTCAACACGACGTCCTTCTCGGCCCTGATATTCGCCTGCGGCGCGGGGAACCGTCCCGGCAGGGTCGCGTCGAGGCTTGGGGGACACCAGAGGGGCTGGGCCAGCCGCGCGGAAGCCTACCCGCGCATCCTCTCTCCCGAGAAAGTCCCGGGACGCCGCAAGAAGGAGCTGGACTTAGACCGCTGGGTGGAGGCGGGCCATCTGAGGTTCGCCTGGGTCATCGGCACGACTTGGATTCAGGCCATGACCGCCTCGGACGAACTGCGCGAAAGGTTCTTCCAATTGACCAGGAAGAATCCCCATCAGGTCGCGTCCGCCGATCCCACGGCCGCGGCCAAAACCCTCAAGGAGCGGGTCGACTCCGGCGGGATGGTCGTGGCGCATCAGGACATCTACCTCCGCGACCCCATCGGTTCTGAACTCGCGGACCTCGTCCTGCCGGCCGCGGCCTGGGGCGAGGAGGACTTCACCCGGGCCAACGGCGAGCGAAGGCTTAGGCTCTACTCCAAGTTCTACGACCCGCCCGGAGAGGCCAAGCCGGACTGGTGGATTATCGCGCAGGTCGGCAAGAGGATGGGTTTCGAGGGCTACGACTGGAAGGACTCCAACGCGGTGTTCGAAGAAGGCGCTAGGTTCAGCCGCGGCGGCGTGCTCAACTACCACCCGCTCGTCTGGTACGCCAAGCAGGCGGGCAAGAGATCGCACGACATTCTTCGGGAACTCGGCTCCACCGGGATACAGACCCCCATCCGCTACCGCGCCAATCCGACCGAGGGAGAAGAATACCTGGAGTATGCGGGCCACTACCGCTCCCCCAAGCCTCCCGGGGCCATCGTGGGGACCAAGAGGCTCCACGATCTGGAGACGGACTTCGGAACGCCGGAGGGTCCGACGGTTCATCCGGACTGGCTGACCGCTTTCGGCTCCCACACCGGCAAGGCGATCTTTCACAAGTCTCCCTGGGAGGACTTCAGCGACTTCTTCGAGCGCGTCAGCCCCAAGGGCACGGAACTCTGGGTGACCAACGGCAGGGTCAACGAGCTCTGGCAATCCTCCTTCGACGACGCGCGCCGGCCCTACATCATGCAGCGCTGGCCCGACAACTTCGCCGAGATCCATCCGGAAGACGCTCGGGCCCGCGGCATCGAAAGCGGCGACTACGTGGAGGTGGTCAACGACGACGTGCTGATCCAAACCGGGGGCTTGCTCGGCGTCCAGGATGACGAGTTCGCCTTCAAGAACCTGGAGAAACAGGGGGCGATCCGCCGGGGGCGCGGCCGCTTCCAGGCCGTCGCGATCGTCACCGATGCCGTCCGGCCGGGCGTGGTCTTCACCAACTTCCTGTGGCCGGGCGAGCCGGCCAACGCGATCATCAACCGCGTCCCGGACCCCCTCACGAACCAGTACCGCTACAAGGTCGGCAAGGCCCGGCTCCGCAAGGCCGGCGAGTCGCCCTATAAGAAGTCCCTGGCGCAGATGACCTTCCTGCCCAGGACGATCCTGTGACCGAGAGGTGGTTTCAATGAACGGTGGCAAGTTCGACGGTCCAATTCGCTCCCTGGTTGTTCTCATGTTGCTTGGGCTCGCGACGTCCAGCGCCTTCGCCGAAATCCCCCTCGGAGAGGGCGGCAAGATCAAGGTCTATGGCGATGTCCGCTTCCGCGCCGAATCGGACTGGGACTCGATGCAGTCCAACGGGACCAAGAGAGAGGATCGGGATCGGCTGCGCATCCGGTTCCGCGCGGGCCTCAACTACGCCCATGACGAGCACTACACTCTCGGCGGGAGGCTGCGCTCGGGGGCCGCGCTGGACCAGCAATCGCCCCACCAGACTCTTGGCGACGAGTTCGAATCGAAAGGGGTCAACATCGACAAGGTCTTCCTCCAGGGGGCCTGGGGGCCGGGTTGGGCGTGGGCCGGCAAGAACGGCCTCCCGTTCTGGACGCAGAACGAGCTGTTCTGGGACGAGGATGTGAATCCCGAAGGCCTTGCCGCAGGGCTCTCATTTCCCCTGCCCGGAACCCCCCTTCGCCTCAAGCCTGCCGCCGGCTACTTCGTCATGGAGGGGTCCGGCTCGAGCAACCGATTCAAGGACAGGTCCAACCTGACGGCCGCCCAACTCGCCGTGGATGGCAAGTTCTCCCCCGTGGATGTCACAGCCGCAGCGGGTCTGTATGCCTTCAAGGACAACCCCAACACGATCGACGCAGCGCTGGCGGACATCAACTACAACATCTGGGTCCTGGGAGCTAGGGGGACCTTCAAGGGACTGCCCAAGCCGCTCTCCCTCGGCTTTGATTACATGCGCAACGCCCGAAACTATCACAGCAGCCTGTACAACGGCGACCAAAAGACCGGCTACGTGCTGGGCCTGATTTTCGGAGGCCTCAAAGAGAAGAAGGATTGGCTGCTAGGGTATTACTACGCCCATATTGAAAAGTTCGCCGTCGTGGCGCGCTTGGCGCAGGACGATTGGATCCGATGGGGTTCGGCCACCGATACGCGCTCGAGCAATTTCAGAGGACACGAGTTCCGGGCCGCTTACGCCCTGGGTCCGTCTTGGAACGTGGTGTCGCGTCTCTACCTGGCGGACGCGATCAAACCTGAAACCGCGACGGCCGCGGCGCGCGAGGACGGAAAGCGCTTCAGGGTCGATCTCAACATGGCTTTCTAGAGGAAACGGCCCGCTGAATCTCCGAGCCGCCCCGCCCCAATTTATCGAGAGGGCTCTTCATGCGCGGGTTTCCAAATAGGACGCTTCGCAACGTTCGGGCCATGGCTGCTTCGTTGCGATGCCAAGGCAACGAACCGGCGAGGCCGCTCGCGGCTTCTCGACGGGGAAGGGGGACGAACATGGATTTCGGCAAACGCCTGTCGCGCCGGGGATTCTTGAAGCTCTCGGGCTCGGGGGCGGCCCTGCTGTTTGCCAACGAGCCTCTTTTCGCCCTGCTCAAGCCCATCGTTACCACCGACAATCCCCTGGACTACTATCCCAGCCGGGACTGGGAGAAGGTCTACCGCGACATGGCCTCCTATGATTCCTGGTTCACTTTCCTGTGCGCCCCCAACGACACCCACAACTGCCTGCTCAAGGCCTACGTCAAGAACGGGATCGTGTGCTATCTGGGACCGACGTACGGCTACGGCGAGGCGACCGATATTTACGGCAACAAGGCCTCGCACCGCTGGGACCCGCGCTGCTGCGGCAAGGGCCTCAACATGATCCGGCGCATCTACGGCAGTCGCCGCGTGAAATACCCGTCGGTGCGCAAGGGCTATAAAGAGTGGGCCGACGCGGGGTTCCCGCGCGAAAAGGACGGCCGCGTTGCGGTCAAATATCTCAACCGCGGCAAAGAGCCGTTTCTCAAGGTCTCTTGGGAGGAGGCGTTCGATCTCACGGCCCGGTCCATGGACAATATCGCCCGCGCCTACAACGGCGACGAGGGCAAGTCCAGGCTCCTGGCCCAGGACTACGACCCGGCCATGGTGGAAGCCATGGCCGGGTCAGGTACGCAGGCCCTCAAGTTCCGGGGCGGCATGCCGCTGTTGGGCGCGACGCGCATTTTCGGCATGAACCGCATGGCCAACTCGATCGCCCTGCTCGACGCCAAGATTCGCGGGGTAGGCCCCGATAAGGCCGTCGGCGCCCGGGTCTGGGACTCCTATTCCTGGCATACCGACCTTCCTCCCGGTCACACCATGGCCTGCGGCCAGCAGACCATCGACTTCGACCTGGCCAACGCCGAGAACGCCGACCTGATCGTGTGCTGGGGCATGAACTGGATCGCGACCAAGATGCCCGACGGCCACTGGCTCACCGAGGCGCGCCTCAAGGGGACCAAGATCGTGACCGTCGCCTGCGAGTACCAGTCCACCTCCAACAAGGCCGACCGCGTCATCGTCGTGCGGCCGGGTTCCGACCCGGCCCTGGCCCTGGCCCTGGCCAACGTCATTATCTCGGAGAAACTCTACGACGATAAATTCGTCAAGGGCCACACGGATCTGCCCCTGCTCGTGCGCCTGGACACCTTGAAGCTCTTGAAGCCCCAGGACGTGATCGCGGGCTACCGGCCCAAGGTGTTGGAAAAGACCCGCGTCCTGGCCGAGGGGGAAAAGCCCCCGTCGCCCTTCCTGCAGGAGGGGCCGGTGGTCGCCAAGAAACTCCGCGACGAGTGGGGAGACTTCCTGGCCTGGAGCCGGGACACGGGCGCGCCCGCGGTGGTGACCCGCGACGACTCGGGCCAGGCGGGCAATTTCGCCCTGGAGGGGACCTTCACCGTCAAGACCCTCGACGGAGCGAGTGTTGAAGTCCGCCCGGTCTTTGATCTCATGAAGGAGCACGCCTCGCACTTCTCGCCCGCCGCCGCCTCGGACCTCTGCCGGGTGGACAAGGACACGATCGTGTGGCTGGCCCGGGAGATCGCCAAAAACAAGGGGAAGACGCTCGTTCCCGTCGGCATGGGGCCCAACCACTTCTTCAACAACGACCTCAAGGATCGGACCATCTTCCTTGTCTGCGCCTTGACGGGCAATATCGGTTTTGCCGGAGGCAATGTCGGGTCCTTCGCCGGAAATTACCGGGGGGCCTACTTCAACGGCCTGCCCTACTACATCACCGAGGACCCCTTTCATCTCCAGCTTGACCCCAAGGGCGAGCCGCACTATAAACCATACTACCGGGGCGAGTCCGCGCACTACTTCAATTACGGCGACCGGCCCCTGCGCGTGGGCAACAAGCTCTTCACGGGCAAGAGCCACCTGCCCGCGCCGACCAAGTTCATGTGGTTCGCCAACGGCAACTCCATCCTCGGAAACCTCAAATGGCACCACGACGCCGTGGTCAACACCCTCCCGCGCGTCGAGTGCATCGTCGACAACGATTGGTGGTGGACCGCCTCCTGCGAGTATTCCGACATCGTGCTTCCGTCGGACTCCTGGGCCGAGCTGAAGCACCCGGACATGACCGCGGCGGTGACCAACCCCTTCTTCCAGATGTTTCCCCGCACCCCGATGAAGCGCCTGCACGACAGCCTCGGCGACATCGAAATCCTGGCGGGCGTGGGCAAGGCCATGGCCAAGCTCACCGGGGACGGGCGCTTCTCGGACATGTGGAAATTCGTCCATGAGGGGAAAACCGAGGTCTACCTGCAAAGAATCGTCGAGCGCTCGAGCACGCTCCGGGGCTACGACATCAAGGACATCGAGGAGAAGGCCAAGAAGGGCGTGCCGGCCCTGCTCATGACGCGAACCTACCCCAAGTTCATGGGGTGGGAGCAATCCAATGAAAATGTCCCGCATTACACCAAGTCGGGGCGCGTCGAGTTCTACCGGGACGAGGAGGAGTTTTTGGACGCCGGGGAGAATATCCCGGTGCACCGCGAGCCCGTGGACGGCACGCCGCACGAGCCCAACGTCATCGTCTGCGGGGCCCGGGGCTTGATCCGCCCCAAGGGCCCGAAGGACTACGGTCTCTCCCCCGACGACCTCGGCACCCAAACCCGGCAGGTGCGCAACGTGATCTACTCCCCGACCGAAGTCGTGGCCACGTCCCATCCCCTGCAAAAGCTCGGCTTCGGGCACGTCTACATCACGCCTAAGTACCGCCACGGCACGCACACCACCTCGGCCGACACCGACATGCAGTCCGTGCTCTTTGGCCCTTTCGGCGACTGGCACCGGCGGGACAAGCGCATGCCGTCGGTCGGCGAGGGCTACGTCGACTTAAACCCCGACGACGCGAAGGTCTTGGGCCTGGAGGACGGCGATTACGTCTGGGTCGACGCCGACCCCTCGGACCGGCCGTTTCGCGGCTGGCAAGGCAAGCCCGAGGACTACAAGGCCTTCCGGGCCATCATGCGGGTGCGCTACTACCGCGGCATCCCTCGCGGCATCGCCCGCTCCTGGTTTCACATGACGGTCGCGACCTACGGGAGCGTGGAGGGCCGCCAGACCCGCCCCGACGGCCTGGCCAAGAACCCGCGGACCGGCTATCAGGCCATGTATCGGAGCGGTTCGCACCAGTCCGCGACGCGCGCGTGGCTCAAACCCACGCTCATGACCGAGACCCTGGCGCGCAAGGATTACTTCGGTCAGACGATCGGCAAGGGATTCGCCTCCGACATCCATTGCACGGTCGGCGCGCCCAAGGAATCCTTCGTCAAGATCAGCCGGGCGGAGCCCGGCGGCGTCGAGTTCGTGCTCTGGCGACCGGCCCGCCTCGGGTATCGGCCGGGATACGAGAGCGACGCCATGAAGAAATACCTCGCGGGGGGATTCCATGCCTAATGTTCCAAACTGGCAGATCGGACGGGAAGAGTTCTACAAGTACCCGGCCAAGGCCCCCAAGCGCCAGATCGCCTGGGTCTTCGACACCAACAAGTGCATCGCCTGCCAAACCTGCACCGTCGCGTGCAAGACCACGTGGACCTCGGGCAAGGGCGAGGAGTACATGTTTTGGAACAACGTCGAGACCAAGCCCTACGGCTTCTATCCCCTAGCCTGGGACGTGCAGGTGCTGGGCAAGCTCGGCCCCCAGGAATGGAAAGACAAGGTCTATCAAGGCAAGACCATCTTTGAAGGGGGGGAAGGCGGCGAGGGCGAGGAGGAGATCACCGGCTATCTGCCGCATGAGGAGGACTGGAAGCGTCCCAACCTCGGCGAAGACGAAGTAAGCCGGACCGTAAAGGACAAGGACACCTTCGAGCTTCCGCACAAATCCTGGATGTTCTACCTGGCCCGGATTTGCAACCACTGCTCCTACCCCGCCTGCTTGGCGGCCTGCCCCCGCAAGGCCATTTACAAGCGCGAGGAGGACGGCATCGTCCTGATCGACCAGTCCCGCTGTCGGGGCTACCAGAAGTGCGTGTCCGCCTGTCCTTACAAGAAGCCGATGTTCAACCCGGAGACCGGCCGCTCCGAGAAGTGCATCGCCTGCTATCCCTTGATCGAGAAGGGCATCGCGCCGCGCTGCGTGCAGACCTGCATCGGCAAGATCCGGATGGCCGGCTATGTCCATCCGCCGCACGAGGCCAGAGAGGACAACCCCATCGACTACCTGGTGCACCACGCCAAGGTGGCCCTGCCGCTCTACCAGCAGTTGGGGACCATGCCCAATGTCTTCTACATTCCGCCCATCCATGTGGACCCCCAATACCTGCGGCAAATGTTCGGCCCCATGGCCGATCAGGCGGTGGCGACCTACAAGGAGCGGGCCGAGAAGCTGGTGGGGCTCTTGTCGCTGTTCGGGTCGAACGATCACCTTATGGATGGGTTCGAGGTCAAAGACGGCCAGGCCACGGGACGGCTCAACGGGAAGGATCTGGTGACCGTGCCGGTGAAAGAACCGGTCGTCTTTAGGATGCTGAAAGATGAAAAACTTGGAGTCGTGCGGCACAGCGTCACTTGAGTCGAGCGCCTTGAGCCTGCGGGCGCTCTCGGCCGCCTTCGTCTACCCGGACGCGGGCTGGCGCGCGCGCCTGCTGATATTGCTCGAGCGCGCCGGCCCGGGCTTGGCCCCGCTCTTGAGGGCCCTGCGCCGCGCCAAGATCGACGAGCTTCAAGAAACGCACTTCCGGCTCTTCGGTTCGGCCGCCGTCTGCTCGCAGGAACTGGCCGTGCACATGGCCGACAGCGCCGTGGGCGGCGTGCGGATCATGTCGCAATTGGCCGGTTTCTACGCGGCCTTCGGCGTGGACTCGCGGTCGGGAGTCAGGCCCGACAATATCGCGGTGGCTTTGGAATTCGCCGCCTACCTCCAGCTCAAGCGGGCCAACGCCGCCGAGAAGGGACTTAAGGCCGAGGCCGAGATCACCGACGGGGCGCGGCGCGCCCTGGCCGACGACATCTTGATCCCCGGGATGGCCGGGTTTGCGCGAAAACTCGCGGAGACCGCCGCGGGCCCGTTCTACCTGAAGTTGGCCGAACTCTCCCAGCAGGAGGTCCAACGATGCGCCGCCTGATTCTGCTTTCGTCGTTCGCGCTGGCCTGTCCGGGAGCCGCGGAGCTGGTGATCCCCTCGGAGCCCGTCGAGTCGATTTCCTTGGAGCCGGCCGATCCGGCGTGGTCCAAGACCAAGCCCATCCGGGTGCCGCTGGTGCCGCAGAGATTCGTGGCGCCGCTGGGAGGGGGCGCTTCCCCGTGGGTTGAGGTCGCGAGCCTGCGCACGGCGGATGCCCTCCTGGTGCGGCTTTCATGGCCGGACAAGACCAAGAGCGCGCGGCTCGCCCCCAGCGGGGTCTTCGGCGACGCCTGCGCCGTCGAGTTCCCGGCCCGGGAGGGAACTCTCCCCTCGCCCTTCATGGGAGAGAAGGGCGCGCCCGTCAACATTTGGTCGTGGCGCGCCGTCGCCCAAGAATCGGAGCGCTACGACCCCGCGTACGCCGACTTTTTCCGCGCGGGCTCGATCGAAAAGACGGTCAAGTTCGCCGACCGTCCCGGACAGAGCCTCTTCGCGGAGGGATTCGGGACCATCACGCCGGGGCGGATCCAGGACGTCGAAGGCAAGGGCGTCTGGAAGGAGGGACGTTGGAGCGTGGTGCTTAAGCGGGCCATGGGCTCGAAGGAAGGCCCGACTTTTACGGCCGGCGCCTTGGTCCCGATCGCCTTTGCGGTTTGGGACGGAGGGTCTGAGGAGCGGGGGAGCCAAAAGTCGCTCGCATTTTGGCAGACGCTGTCTCTGGGAGCGGGGACCCCGCGGGCGCCGGCTTCGCCCGAGGCCCGCGGGGAGCGGGTCTTTTCCCGCTACGGCTGCGCGGCCTGCCACGGTCCGGGCGGCAAGGGCGGGGTCAAGAACCTCAACGCCCAAGGCGGCGAAGTCCCTCCCATCAACAAGGTCAAGGAGGGCTTTACCTACGAGGAACTCGAACGCGTGATCTGGGAGGGCCGCGCCTCCGTTCCCGAGCAGGCCAAGGGTCCCCAGCCGCCCCTGCACATGTTCTCCTGGAAAGCGGTGATCTCAGAAAGCGAGATGGACGACCTGGCGAAGTATTTGTTCAGCCTCATGCCCAAAACGGAAGGGGAGGGCTGGTAGCGGGTCCCGGTTCCCATCCTCGTCGGCCCGTTACGGCTTGCGATCCGCGTCGACACCGTTGAACGACACCTCTCCGAGGACCGGCTCGAGGATCGCTCCAACCTCGGGATCGTAGCTCTTGGTGCGGACTAGGGCGAATATGCGGACCTCCGCTTCCGGGAAGCGCTCCTGCAAAAATCGGCGGCCCGCTAAACTTGCCCTTGACGGACCGCGTTAGAGGTCCTATAATATGGTTAATCCGAGCAATCGGAGGTGGATGGCCCGTATGGGCCAGCGTGAAAAGCCCGCGCAAGCGGGCTTTTTATTTGAGCAGCTTCCGGCTGTAGGCGTTCTGCTTGCCCTGGACACTGGCGCAAAGTGTCTCCCCAAAAGTCCCCGGCGTCACGCCCGCGATGCCGTCCTTGATAAGGATGTCCTGCTTCAATGGGTAAGCGAGGAGATCGGCCAGCTGCAGCCCGGCTATGTTTGCGGTTTTCTTCTTTAGCTTAAGTTCTCGGGAAGTCAGCACTTCTTGGAAAGACTCGGCGCTCAGAAACTGCGTCCCGCGTTCGTAGAGCCCCTGATAAATCCTCTTGAGCTCCATGTCCTCCGATCCGCCGCGGCTCTCGGCCATGACATCGCCGTGCCCGCCGGCGGCGAGCAGGAAGCCGGGCTCATGGCACGAAGGTGTGGGTGAGTAAAGTGCTGGAAAACAAAGCACCTGAT
>CAYJXJ010000029.1:34280-35483 GCA_964374095.1 uncultured Elusimicrobia bacterium | reverse complement strand
CCGGCGCACGACCAATGAAACCCTGGGTGAAGTCGGGAGAAAAACCCGTGGCGAAGCTCCTCGCCGCGTGTACTAGCCCGGCCCTCCACGCGCGCCCCGGCAACGCTTGGCCGGCTATTTCTCGTCGAGAACTGAGGCCAGACCGCAAACCAACCTAATTCGCCAACAACACACGATAAGATATATTCTGTTACTTATAACCACGTTGACGTCCCGGCGCATAACCCTAGAATCTTCCCCGTATTTTCTCGAATTACGCTGGCGCCGCCGGCGCAGACAGGCGCCGGATTAACACCGATTCTCGGATTTCAAAACTGGCAGTCGTCTGGGTTGGCAAGATTTCGATCCGAGTCCGCCCCGGGGCTGGAATGCCGCGGGGCGGCTTGCGGAAAGTTGGCAACTTCCGGAGATCCCCAGGCCCGGGTTCCCGCAGACAAAACACCGTGAAACCTGACCGGTCCGGGAGCGGGTCCGGAGGTCCCCGTAGGCCGCGATATGGGTCTGAACCGGGTCCCTGAAAAAGACCTAGAAAGACCGGGGGCCGCTCACGCGCAAAAAACCGCGGAAAGTCGGCAAGATGCCGGGGATTTCAAAAAGACCGGGAAAGACCCAAGACCGCCGCGCGCCGGGCCAAGACCATGAAGCCTCCGCGGCGAAAACACCAAGGTCAGTTCTCATGGTTTTTCCGGGGTGAAAGAGACCAAGAAAGAGGGGGTCGCTTCGGACCAACAGGCCCGCGGGGTCCGTCCGGCACGGACCGCCAAGGGGGTAGGGTGGGAACGCGCCCGGCTGGGAAGACCTAGCGAGCGGATTCAGGACCGAAGGGCCGGGTCTTATGGTTCGGGGTCCGGGGTGAAAATCCCCATTCCGATCAGGGCGTATCCACCCAGGATGAGGAACGGCGAGATATGGGACGCCCAGTTGCGTCCCATCGGGTCGGCCCGAGTTAGCACGATAAACCCCGCCAGAATCGCAGCCAAGCCGACCACGATGATGGTCTTGCCCCGGCGGGTGATGCGATCGTCGCCGGGAAGAGCGGGCCTTTCCCCGGCCGCCCCCCCCGCAAGCGGGCTTTCCGCTCCGGCGCGGGGCGCCCGGCCCGAATGGCCGCCGGGTGCGTGCTTCTTAGCCTTTTTGTCCAAATTCCCCCCAGGATGGCGCGCGGATCTCCGCGGCGATGATCGCTTTGATGGTCTCGCGGCG
>CAYJXJ010000029.1:20719-34270 GCA_964374095.1 uncultured Elusimicrobia bacterium | reverse complement strand
CGCGGCCCGGCGTCCGTCGACGAGCACCTCGCAAACGCGCGGCCGTGAGTTATAGTGCGATGCCATCGAGAAGCCGTAGGCTCCGGCCTTGAGCACGGCGAGCAAGTCTCCCTCCTCGCAGCGCGCCAGCCGTCGACCCTTGGCTAGGGTGTCTCCGGATTCGCAGACCGGCCCCACCACGTCGACGATTTCAGTTCTCGAGCCGTTCTTCCTGGTTGCCGGCGCTATGGGGTGGTAAGCCCCGTAGAGCGCGGGACGCGCCAAATCGTTCATGGCCGCGTCTACGATCAGGAAGGTTTTCTCCCCCCCTTCCTTGCGGTAGAGCACCCGCGTCAAGAGTCCGCCGGCCTCGGCGGTCAGAAATCTCCCCGGCTCCACGACGAGCAGGGCCCCGGGCCAGGGCCGCATGTGTTCGGCGAGGGCCTTGGCGAGCCGCCCCACGTCCAGCCCCGGCCCATCGCTCTCGTAGTCCACTCCCATGCCGCCGCCTAGATCGAGAAGCCGGATCCGCGCCCCGAGCGCCTCCAGCCGGCGGGCCAACTCCCGCACCGCGGCCGCGGCGCCGAGGTAGGGCTCTTTTTTGCGGACCTGAGAGCCGATATGGCAGCTGATCCCTTGCAGGTCGAGCCAAGGGCTCCTACAAGCGCGGCGCCCCAGCTCCAGGGCCTCATGGCGGGAGACTCCGAACTTGTTGCCGGCCTTTCCCGTGGTGATATGGGCATGGGTCCCGGGATCGACATCCGGATTGAGCCTTAGGCAGACGGGCGCCCGGCGCCTGAGCCTGCGCGCCGCGGCCTCCAAGGCCCGCAACTCCCCCCCCGACTCCACGTTGATCGACAGGAGGCGCCTCCGGAGGGCCAGCTCGAGCTCTTCTTTGGTCTTTCCGACTCCCGAGAATACGATCCGCTCGGGCTTGAAGCCCGCGGCCAAGGCCCGCCCCAATTCCCCCCCCGACACGATGTCGGCGCCCGCTCCCAGCGCGGCGAAGGTCCGGCACACGGAGAGGTTGGAGTTGGATTTGAGGGCGTAACAAATCAGGGTGGGGCGCATCGAGAAGGCCTTCCGCAGTTGTTCGTAGCGGTCCCCTAAAACCGCTCGGGAGTACACATAGGCCGGCGTCCCGAAGCGCCTCGCGAGGTCCTCCGCCGGCACCCGCTCGACGTGCAGGCGCCCCCGTCGGAAGCGCCAGGCGTTCACGGCTGCGCTCTCAGCGCGTCGCAGGACATAAGTGAACGCCCGGCGCCTAAAAGATCTGCCCGAGGTAGACATAAAAGATGCCCTTGTTGGCGGTGGTCTGATGGGCGTAGTCCATGGCCACGGTGACCGGGAACTCCTGGAGGATGAAGGTGAATATCCTCAGGCCGATCCCGACCGAGTGCCGCAGGTCCCGGATGCGGGCTCGGCCCGGCCCCGGCCCAGGGTCCCAGGCATACCCGGCGTCGGTGAAGATCGTACCAAAGACGGCCTTGAAGTAGAAATCAGGGACGAACCACCACATATAGGCGTTGAGGTTGGGGAGGACCGGGAAGCGCCATTCGAGATTGCCGACCGCCAAGCGGCTGCCGAAGTTCTCCCCCGTGCTGCGGGAGTAGCCCCGCACGCCTCCCACCCCGCCCATGATGAACCCCGGCCGGTCTCGGCCCGTGCTGCGCAGAGCGAGCACGCGGCCCGCCACGGCGCTCTGGGAGCCGGTCGGAAGGAAGGCTTGCGCCTCGGCGTTGGCGACGTCGTAATTCTGGTTTCCCCCCAGTTCCGAGACCGACTGGGCGTAGCTGAACCGGAAGCGGTCGCCCTCGTTGGCCACCAGGTAGCGGCCCTTGACGGTGTCTCTCACGAAACCCGCCGACAGGGCGCGGGTCTGCCGGTCGTGTCGCAGCTCAACGTCATGGAAGCGGTTGTAGTCGCTGAGCGAGACGACCCCGAACTCCGTGCGATGGAAGCGGTCGAAAGGATACTCGACCACCGCCTGTTGGAAATGGAGGGATTCGTTGAACGAGAGCCGGCGTCCCGGTTCGTAGAGATTGCGCTGCCCCCGGCCCGCGACCCCGAGCACGAGTTGGGGACGGTACTTTCGAAAGGCGTAGTTGACGGCGTAGTCGTAGGAACTGTTGCCCGAGCCGTAGCTCACGAGCGCCGTGGCCGAATGATCCCCGAGCATATCCGACCCCTGCCAGAAGCTGGTCCAGAAGAACCCCCCCTCCGAGGAATAGAAGAAGGCCGGCAGGAAGAGGTCGGTCCCGGCTGAGAAGCGGTAGGGCCGCTCCCCGCCCAGGTTCGGGCCGGCGACGCTGGGCGGGGGCGGCGGCAATACCACCCCGGGGGCGACCGTCTCGTCAAGGAAATCGGCGCGGGGGCCCTTATGGATGCGGACATTGCCGCCCCGAAGCGCCGCGAAGGCGATCTCTCCGTCGGGGGCATAGGCCGGGGTGAAGGCCCCGCCCACCGAACGGGTCAGCCGCGACACCCGCCCCGTCGCGACTTCCAGCTCATGGATCTCGCTGAATCCCTCGTCCTCGTGCACGAAAAGGAGGCGCGTGCCGTCCGGGGAGAAGACCGGGTCCCGGGCCGAGCCCGGAAGCTCTTCCAAACGTTCGGGGACTGCGGGCCCTGGCCCGCCGAGCGCCAGCCGGTGGAGCCGCCGGCCGTACCGGCCCGGCCGGCGCGGGTCCGAGACCTCGGAGGAGTAGACGATTCCCCGGCCGTCGGGGGTGAAAACCGGCATCTGGTCGTCCTCGGGGTCATTGGTGAGGCGCTCCACTCTTTCCGACGCGAGGTCCAGCAGGTAGAGGTCGTTGAGGGAGGACTGCATTCCCGCGAAGACCAGCCGCCGGCCGTCGGGCGAGAAGCTGGGATTGGCGATGGCCGCGAAACCCGGGGTCTTGAGCCGCTCGAGCCTACCCGAGGCCAGGTGGTAGACATAGAGGGAGTCGCGGTGGTTCTTGGTGCCCGCGAAAACCAGCCTGCCGCCGTCGGGGGAGATCGCGAGCACCCGGGACAGGTAGGCGAAACGCCCCAGCGGGATATTCTCGATGCGGGTGGGAGCGGCCCGCGGCAGTTGGCGCGCCCGCCCGGTCCCCAGGTCCATCTCATGGATCTCCGGAGGATGCCCGCCCCGCGTGGTGAGAAAATACATCCGGCGGCCGTCGGGGGAGAACACCGGGCAGGTGTTCCAATGCGGTATGGAATCCTTGTCCCGGGTGAGCGCGCCGCCGTAGGAATCCGGCTCCCGCAGGGCGTGGGTCCGCACCATGCGGCGGTAGCGGGTCTGGAGATGCTCCCGGTAGCGGCGGTCGAACTGCCCGGCGTCGGACCCCAAGACCGCCCCGAGCGCGCCGCTGGTCTCCATATGGGACTCGAAAGCCTTCAAGAACTCCCCCACCTTCCGCCGCCCGTATTGCTCGGCCATGAACTCCAAGGCCGCCCCCCCCTGCTTGTAGGCCAGCAGGATCTGGTGGGGCTTCAGATGCCCGAAATGCTCGAGACGGGTCAGCGACAGCAGCCCCCCGGAGGTCGCGGCGTCGCGGACCGCCAGTTCCCCCCACGTCTCCTCGATATGGTGGGTGAGCACCGACGCCATTCCCTCCATCATCCACAAGGGATAGACGATGCTGCGGAGAATGCGTCCCGACTTCCAGAAGCCCGAGATGAGGACGTGAAACTGCATGATGTGGACCAACTCGTGGGTGGCGACCTCGCGGAGCCACTCGCGGCTGCCGTCGTTGTAAATCATGAACCGGTCCTTGGCGGGCTCGGTCACGCCCCCGGTTCCCTCCCCGACTCCGGCGATGTTCGATTCCAGGAAGTCGTTGGGACTGGCGTACAAGAAAAACGGGCGGCGGATCCAGACCGGGCGGCCGCCGCGCGAGAGGGCCGGCAGCGTGCTGACGGGAATCTCCAGGGTCTTGGAGAGGTCTTGGAGGGCCTCCTCCAGCACCGCGGCGGATTCCGAAACCATGGGCCGGGACTCCTCGTAGTAGTGGATGTCGAAGTGGTCGGTGGAACGGATCTTCCAGTCGAATTGGCGGGTGATGACGCGGTTCTGGCCGAAGGCGGCGCCTCTTGAAGGGTTCCCCACGGCAAGCGCCGCAAGAACGAGCGAGCATGCCCGGCGGCGGGAAGCCGTTACGCTAGGACCGTCCAAGAAATCCCCACTACGGCTTGGGCGCGGAACTTTTTCCGGATTTCCTTGCCGGCGGCCTGCGTCGATTCAGCTCCTTCAAAGCCACCTGGGCCTTCGGATCCTTCGGAGCCAGCTCGAGGACCCTTTCCCACGCGGCCTTGGCCTCGTCCCAACGGTCCAATTTCTGATAGGCCATCGCCATGGTCGCCTGGAGCTTGTCGGCCGGAACTCCGAAATCACCGCCTGCGCCAAGGGCCGTTGGAAGCGCGGGTCCCTCCATGGCGGCTCTCAGGTGCTCGAGGGCGGCATGATAACGCAGCTGCTCGAAAGCCATTTGACCGAGGTAGTACTGCGCCCGCCGCGCCTCCGCGGGGCCGAAAGTCCCCAGGGCCGTGAAGGCCTCGGCGGCGCGGCTATGGAGCTTGGCCGCCCAGAGGCTGAGGCCGAGATTCTCCTCGACCAGGCTGTCCTTCGGGTGGTGGAACTTGAGACGCTCAAACTCGCCCACCGCCTCCGCGTAGTGTCCCAGCAGGTAGAGAAGCTTGGCCGCCATCAGCCTCATCTCGCGGTCCTGCGGCCTGTTGCGCAGGTACCGGCGATATTCCTCAAGGGCGAAGCTCGGAAGCCCGAGCTCCTGATACATGATTCCCAGGCAATAGAAGATCCGGCTGTCCAAAGCGCCCAAATCGCGCGCGTCCTCCAACTCGTTGACCGCGTCGGCGTAGAATTCCTTTCCCTTCTCGAAATGAAGGATTCCCAGCTCGAGGAGGGCTTCGATGTCTTGAGGGTTTTCGCGCAGCCGCTCCTGCGCGGCCGCGATGGCCCCTTCCACCTTGGGCGCCACGGGAAGGGTGACCGTGCGTCCCAGGGCGGGGGGCTCCGGCTGAGGACGCCAGACCCAAAAGGCCAGGAGGGCCGCGGCCGCCAGGGCCCCCCCCGCCAGGAACCACGGTTTGGCCCCCCAGGACTTGCCCAGTTCGAGCAGGGTGCGGCCCCGCCTGACCCGCTGGGTCTGCAGGCCGGGATAGGACGTCATCGCGGGGAGGGAGGCCCCCCCCCGCCCGCGCCGGAGTCTTCCTCACCCGAATCCGCGGGGGAAAGGAGCTGGCCCAAGGTCAGGGGCGGGGGTGATTTCAGGTACTGCGACATCCGCTTTCGCTCCTGGATCTCCTCGAATCTGGCGATGGAGACGGTCAGCCGCAGCGTGTCGCGATCGACGCCCAACACGAGGGCCGAGACCGCTTGGCCCGCCTTCAAGGAATGTCCCTCCGGGCACTCGGCCGGGGGGCATGCGGCGGGGGTTTGGTCGTCGAGCTTCAGCAAGATGCCCGCGGCCCCCGCCTCCGTCACGGTCCCCCGGACCACGGCGCGCGGCGGAAACTTCCGCCGCAAGGCGTCGGCGGGATTGGCCAGAAGCTGCTTCATGCTGAGGACCACGCGGTCGGCGGCCCCGGCTTCGGGCTTGGCCAAAATCTTGACCTTGACCCGCGTCCCACGGGCTGGGAACGAGGCGGGCCTGGGCTCTCCCCAGGCGACATCCGCGGACTTGACGAAACCCTCGGCTCCCCCGATATCGACGATCAGGCCCGCGGGGGTGGTTTTCAGGACCCGTCCGATGCGGACTTCCCCGACCCGCAGCTCCTCCAGAAGTTTCCCGCGACGCTTCAGGGAATCCTCCTCGAGGACGGCTCGACGGGAGAGCACCGCCTGCTTTTTGGGGGCGTTGAGCTCGATGATGTAGCAGCGCACCCCCGTGCTGATCAGCCGCGCGGGCTCCCGCACCGGCCGCAAGTCGGCAAGCGACGCCGGCAGGAAAGCCCGGAGCCCGCCGAGGTCGACGATGAAGCCGCCCTTGACCGCGGCGGTGACGGTGCCCCGCACGCGGGCTTTCTCCGTGAAGGCTTTCTGAGCGAAATCCCACGCCAGGGCTTCTCGAGCCCGCCGGTAGGAAAGTTGGGTCGCCGCGTCTTGGCGGACGCGCCCCACGAGCACGACGGGAATCCGCTGGCCCGCGGCCGGCAAGCCGGCGGGCAGGGGCCCGCCGTCCCCGGAGGGCGGCCGTCCTCCCTTCCCGGAGGGGGCGGCGGGCCTGGTCCCGGCGCTTCCACTATTTTGCAGTCGCAGTTCATCGCCGGGTCTGCGCTTAGACTCATCTTCGGCCGCGGCGGAGTCCGAAAACTCGGCGGCGGCAATGACCCCTTCCCGCTTTTCGCCGATGTCGACCAGGACATGCTCGCGCGTGACCTGGATCACCCGCACCCACGTGGGCCGGCCCGAACTGAGGCTCTCGGCGGCGACGGCTTGCTCTTGGAGCAGGGCCGCCATCCCGCCCTCGCCCTCACCGGCATCCTCGGGGCCCGAGGCCCCCGCGGTGGCGTCGTCCGATCCTGCGTCAAGATTCGTCATGGCTCACCTCTATTGATCTTCCCGCCTGTGATCCAGGCGCTATAGCGCCCACACGCGTTCCATCACGGCCTCGGCAAAACTCTGACAAGCCTGCTTGCCCTGGGGCAAGCCCCCCGCGCTTCCACGATCTTGGAGGCGCAGGTCCTCGAAGCGCAACGGGGGGGCGAATGTCACCCGCAGCGGCCGCCCGCGCGTGAACCCCTCGCTGCCCCGGATGCGCGCCGGCACCACCGCCGCCCCGCTCTCGCGAGCCAGGAACCCGACTCCCGGCTTCGGCCGCCCGGGACGGCCGTCCTTGGACCGCGTTCCCTCGGGAAAGACCCCCAGGGCGCCGCCCTTCCTCAGAAATTCCACGGCCGAGCGCATCGCCAAAACGTCGCCGCGGGACCGGTCGACCGGGATCATCCCGGTCGCCCTCAGATACCAGCCGAGGACCGGCACGGAGAAGGCCTCGGCCTTGGTCAGATAGCGCAGGAGCCTGCGCCGCTCGGAGGCCACGATGAGGATGGGCCCGTCGGCGATCGAGGCGTGGTTGGAGGCGACGATGAGGGGTCCGTCCGGCGGCAGGTGCTCCAAGCCCTCCACGCGCAGGCCCCAAAACATCCTCAAGCTCGGCCGGACGACGGCAGACGAGATGCTGCGGACCCAGCCCGGCGAACTTGGGCTTCCCGTCATGGGCGGCGCCTGCGCTTCCATAGGATCGGAGGCGCAGGTCATGACCGCCCATTCATCGTCCGACGGCGAGAGGGTTTGGACCCCGGCCCCTGGCGCCGGATGATCGCGAGTATGCGGCGCGAGACCTGATGCATGGTCAGGCGCGTCGAGTCGATCACCCACGCGTCGGGATCGATCGAGAGGGGGTTGATCTTGCGCTTCAGGTCCCCGAGGTCGCGGAGGAGTATCGCCTCCTTGATTTTTTGGCGGTCCACGACATGGCCCGCGGCGGTCAATTGCCGGTAGCGGCGGTCCGCCCGCTCCTCGATGGACGCATCCAAGTAAATCTTCACGTCGGCGTCGGGAAAGACGTGCGTGGCGATATCGCGTCCCTCCATGACGATGCCGCCGAGCCGCCCGAGCCTGCGCTGCAGGCCGCAGAGAGTGCGCCGCACCGCCGGGTTGGCGGCCACGGAGCTCGCATGCCGGCTCACCCGCTCGTCCCGGATGTGGCCGGCGACGTTCTCGCCGTCGACGAAAGTCCTCAGGCGTCCCTCCTCGGTCGGCAGGAATGTCCACTTGAGGGTCTTGGCCAATGCGGCCACGGCCTCGGCATCGGCGGGATCGATGCCCCTCTCAAGGGATTTCCAGGTCAAGGCCCGGTACATCTCCCCCGTGTTGACGAACTGATATCCCAGGCTCTTGGCCACGAGCTGCCCCACGGTGGACTTGCCGACTCCCGCCGGCCCGTCCATGGCGATAATCAGCGGGCGCCGACGCGGTCGGCGCCTCATACCGCGACCTCAAGAACCGTCCTAAGAGCCGTCAGCAGAACCTTATTCTGCGCCGGGGTGCCGACCGTTATCCGTACCCACCGCGGCAGACCGTACTCTTCCAGCGGCCTCACGATGACCCCCTGGCGCAGCAGCGACCGGAAAAGCTCCCGTCCCGGGACGGGGGACTGGAGGAAGAGGAAGTTGGTCGCCGAGTCGATGACCCCGAAACCCATATGGCGAAGGTCGCCGGAGAGCGCCTCCCGGGAGTCCGAATTGAGGCCGACGCTGCGGCGGACGAAGGCCTGGTCCTTGAGCCCCTCCACGCAGGCGCGCTGGGCGGGAAGGCTCACGTTGAACGGCATGCGGATCCGGTCGAGCCAGCCGACGAGCTCGGGATCGGCCATGGCGTAGCCCACCCGCAGGCCCGCCAGGCCGTAAGCCTTCGAAAAGGTCCTGAGCACAACGAGGTTGTGATGGCGCTTGAGCAGGTCGGGAACCGAGCGGGCGTAGTCGGGAAGCTCGCAGGCGTAGTGGTAGTAGGCCTCGTCGAGGACGACCAGCGTCTCCGGGGAGACCTTGGCGAGGAGCGCGGCAACCTCGTCGTGGGAATTGTAGGTGCCCGTCGGGTTGTTGGGATTGGCGATGAAGACGATCTTGGTGGCGGCGCTGGAGGCGCGTCCCATGGTCTCGAGGTCGTGGGTCCAGTCCACCATCGGCACCTCGATGAGGCGGGCTCCCATCATGGCCGACTGCTGCTTGAAGCGGATGAAGGCATATTGCGACACGACGACTTCGTCGTCCGGTTCGAGGAACGCCTCGCAGAGCAGGCGGATAAGCTCGTCGGAGCCGTTGCCGATGAGAACCTGGTCGGGGTCGAGTTTGTGGGCCTTGGCCACCCCGATGCGCAGTTCCGGGCTGGAACCCTCGGGGTAGAGCATCAGGTCGGGGGCCGCCCGGCGAAAGGCGGCGAGGGCCTTGGGCGACGGCCCCAGCGGGTTCTCGTTGGAGGCCAGCTTGACGACGCGCCGCAGGCCCAGCTCGCGCTGGACCGAGGCGATGGATTTGCCCGGAAGATAGGGGCTCACGTTGCGGATCGCGCGGCGGGGTTGGGACTCGATGGTCATGACGGCATCCCCACGAAGGCCATCATGGCCTCCCGTCCCTTGTCCCGGCGGAAGGAGAAGTACCGTTCGGGAAGGCAATAGGTGCAGTCGGAACTGCTGGAGATCCAATCCCTGCCCACTCCCGCGCGCTCGAGCTGGGCCGCCACCTCGCCTCCCAGATCGAAGTGCGGCTGTCCCCTCCAGGTCTCGAAGCTCTCGGGACCGAACATTTCCGTCAGCTCCGGGCCCACGGGATAGTGGCATTGCCCGATGCGGGGGCCGATCGCGGCCCGCACCTGGGAGGGCTGGCAGCCGCACGCCGCGCAGAGGGCCTCGACCGCGATCCGCGGGAACCCCGCCCGCGCGCCCCGCCACCCCACGTGAAAGACTCCGGGAATGCCCTCCGAGGACCAGAGAAAGAGCGGGGCGCAGTCGGCGACGTAGACGAGGACCGCGGCCCCGGGCCGGGCCGTGACCCACCCATCGCCCTCGCCGATGGTGCCGGAGGACAAGTCGCCGCCGCTTTCAAGCCGGGCGATATCGGTCCCGTGGAGCTGCCGCCGGTCGTACCAGCGCCGGCCGCCCAGGCCCGATCGTTTCAGAGCGGCGAGGCGATTCTCCGTCCGGCGCATGTCCCCGAGCTCGCGGGTCGTGACCCCGTGAGGAAAGCCGGCCTCTTGGAGCCTGCCCTCCGCCATCAGGCCGTTCCGGTAAACCCAGCCGGTCAAGGAGAGAGCTGCCATGGCACGAGTGTCCCGGCGACAACCCCTATCCAAAGCCTATCACCGGCGCGGATGAACCGCGAATAATGATTCATCGACCGGCATTGTCCTCCATGGTCCCGACCCGACGAGCGACGGGCGCTAGACTCCGGCATGCGCCTTGGGCGACGGCTCGGTCTGAGTTGAGGGAGTCGACGGCTTGGACTCGGAGGAAGAGGCGCCCTTGGGAGTCATCGCCGGCGGGCGCCGCAGGGGCCGCACCCACTTGGTGAAGCTCGAGGGCTTGAGGGAATACTCATGGACCATGCGCGCGACCTCCGAGATCGGGAGGAACTTCTCCCAATCCAGACGGAGTATGCGCACTCCCGCCTGCTCCATCTCGACGATGAACTGCTCGTAGTTGTCCTTGAGCATGCGCAGGTACTCCAGGGTGATGGTCTGTTCCATCATCCGCCCGCGCCGCTGGATGCGATCGAAGGCGGCTTCGGGGGCGCAGTCGAGGTAGATCAGCAGCTGCGGGAACACCAGTTCCCGCAGCACCATGTTGTCAAATAGGTCCAGGTACGTGTTGTAGTCCAAGTCCGATATGATTTTGTCCGGATGAGCGTTGAGCATCCGGGCGAATATGGTGTCCTCCCAGATCGTCCTATCTTGAACCACGCCCCTGATCTTTCCCAGCGAGATGCGCGTGACGAACTCGCGGTGCTGGCGGAAGCGATGGTTGAGGAGCCACACCTGCATCATGGTTCCGTAGCCATTCATGTCCTTGTAAAAATTCTCGAGATAGGGATTGCCGTCCACTTCCTCGAGTATGGGCTCGAAATTGAGGGCCCGGGCCAGGTCCTCCGTGAGGGTCGACTTGCCGACCCCGATCGTGCCGGCGATGCCGATATAGCCTTCGGCGAACATTTACTTGACCTCCTGTTCGATGCCCCGCATCGCCAGTTTCACGTCATCGGGGCTGGTCGCGGCGTCGAGGACGTCGGCTTCCTTGACCAGCCCCTCCCGGAAGAGCTTGACCAGCGCCTGATTGAACGTGATCATCCCGTAGAATTGTCCCTTGGTGATCGCCTGGACCAGTTCCACGGACTTGTTCTCCTCGATGCACTTGCGGGCGTGGGGCGTCACGACCAGGATCTCCACGGCCGGAACGCGGCCGCCCTTGATCGACGGCAGCAGGCGCTGGCTGATGACGGCCCTGAGGCTCTCGCCGAGCTGGATGCGCATGAGGGCCTGCTGGTGGGGCGGGTAGAGGTCGATGACGCGGTTGATGGTCTGCACCGCGTCGATGGTGTGCAGGGTCCCGAAGACCAGGTGACCGGTCAGCGCGGCCGTCATGGCCGCCGAGGTGGTCTCCAAGTCCCGCATCTCGCCCACGAGGATGACGTCGGGGTCCTGGCGCATGGCCATCTTAAGCCCCTGGGCGTAGGAGTGGGTGTCCTCGCCGATCTCGCGCTGGCTCATGACGCACTTCTTGTCCCTGTGGACGAACTCGATGGGGTCCTCGATGGTGATGATATGCTCGGGCCGGGTCTCGTTGATGTAATCGACCATGGCGGCCAGCGTCGAAGACTTTCCCGACCCGGTGATGCCGGTGACCAGGATCAGCCCGCGGCTGTTGTCGGCGATCTTCTTCATGGTGGAGACGGGCAGGCGCAGGGCGTCGAAGGTCGGGATGTTCATGCTGATGAAGCGGACGGCCAAGGAGAGCTTGCCGCGCTGACGGAAGGCGTTCACGCGAAAGCGCGCCACGTCCCCGGCCTGGAAGGAAAAATCGCATTCGCCCTTCTCCTCGTAGATCTTCTGGGCCCGGGCCGGCGAGATGGACTTGAGCATCGCCTCGACCTCGGGGCGGCTCATCGCCTCCGGCGCCACCGTCTCGAGGTCGCCGTCGACGCGGATGTAGGCCGGCCCGCCCTCCCGGACATGGAGGTCGCTGGCCCGCTTGTTGACCATCGCCTGAAGCATGCCCTGTAGATCCATGGAAAACTCCTTTAGCGGGTCAATTCCTCATTTTAACCGGCGGACTTTGAGCCTCATGAAGGCCGGCTTGCTCCAATCTTCCGGGTTGAGGGCCGGCGCCGAGGGCGGCATCTCCCCGGGCCAGTTGGCCGGCAGGCCCGTCAACAGGCGGCGAACACCCCGCCGCCGCTGAGGCGGGAATCCCGTGGCGATGACGGTCACCCGGAGCTTATCGCCCAGGGAGTCGTCGTACGCCTTGCCGACCTTGATCTGCGCGTCGGGGCTCACCGAGGGCTTCACGCAGCGCATGACCTCATCGATCTCCGAGAGCATCAAGCTGTCTTTGCGCCCGGCGACGTTGACGATGAGTCCCCGGGCGCCGTCGATGGCGACATTCTCGAGCAGAGGGGACTTGACCGCCGCCTCCGCGGCCTTGTGCGCCCGTCCCGGGCCCTCCTCCTCGCCCATCCCGATGAGCGCCTCCCCGGCGTTCTTCATGATGACCCGGATGTCGTTCAAGTCGGTGTTGATGACCCCGGCGGTGGTGATCACGTCGGAGATGGATTGGATGGACTTGCGCAAGACGTCGTCGGCCAGATGGAAGGCGTCGTCGGAACGGGTGCTGGACTCGATGATGTCGAAGAGCCTCTGATTGGGAATGACCAGCAGGGTGTCGACGCTCTGGCGCATCTCGGAGAGACCGTCCTCGGCGATGCGGGCCCGGTTGAGCCCCTCGAATTCGAAGGGGCGCGTGACGACCCCGATGGCGAGGACCTTCATCGAACGGGCGATCCCCGCCACGACCGGGGCGCCCCCGGTGCCGGTCCCGCCGCCCATGCCCCCGGTGATGAAGGCCAGATCCGCCCCTTGCAGGACCTCGCGGAACTGCTCTTCGGATTCGAGCATCGCCTGGCGGCCGCGCACCGGATCGCCCCCCACCCCGAGTCCGCGGGTGGCGTTCTCCCCCACCTGGATGCGAATCTCGGCCAGGCTCCCCTTCAGCGATTGCGCGTCGGTGTTGGCCGCGATGAACTCGACCCCGCGCAGCCCGGCCTGGACCATGCGGTTGACCGCGTTGCAGCCCGCGCCCCCCACGCCGATCACCTTGATGACGGCTTGGCTTTCACGGAAATCGTCGGTCGGCCGGATGCGCATTAAAAGGAACCTGGATGAGCCATGTTGTTTAAAAGAAATCCCGGAAAAGGGAGGCCAGCCGCCGGATCCACAGGGGTTTCTTGCGGCCGATCTCGCGCCCGAGGCCGTCGCCCCAGTGGAAGGTCGTCGAGTAGTGCAGCAGCCCCAGGGCGGTCGCGTACGGGGCGGCGAGCCAACCCTCGTCGGAATCGATCTGCTCCGGGTGGCCGGCCCCCAGGCGGACGGGGATCTCGAGGAGTTGGGCGGCGGCGTCCGACGTGCCGCGCAGGAGGCATCCCCCTCCCGTCAGGATCGCGCCGCCGGCCCCCACCAAGTCGCCGTAAGTCGACTTGCGCAGATCCTCGGAGACGAAGGTGAATATCTCCTCCACGCGCGGCAGGATGAAGCCCATCATCGCGCGGGTCTTGACGATCGTCTGCGTCCGCCCGTCCATCGAGTGGTAGCTGATGTCGTCATCGCCGTTGAGCAGGGAGGGGTGGGCGAAGCCATGGGCGATTTTGATCTTCTCGGCGGTGGCCAGCGAGGTGCGCAGGCCGATCGCCAGGTCGCGGGTGATATGGTCGGCGCCGATGGCGAGCTCCTTGGAGTATTTCAGGCTCCCCTCGGAGTAGACGCCCATCGAGACCGATTGGCCGCCGACATCGATGAGGACG
>CAYJXJ010000029.1:0-20709 GCA_964374095.1 uncultured Elusimicrobia bacterium | reverse complement strand
CGCGAGAAGCCCGTAGACGGGCTCGATCACCTCGAAACCGGCGAGCTTGACGGCCTTGTCGAGGTTGTTGAGATGGGCGGAGGAGGCCGTGACGATGTGCACTTCGACTTCGAGTAGGTTGGCCTCCATCCCGACGGGGTTGGGAACGCCGCGCTGCCGGTCGAGAGTGAATCCCTGGGGAACCACATGCAGGATTTCACGGTCCGGCGAGATCGGGATGGCTTTGGCGTTGGCCACGACGCTGGAGACGTCCTCGGCCGTGATCTCCTTGTCGGTCCGGGCGATGTTGAAGGCTCCCCGGTTGTTGAAGGACTGCAGATGCGCGCCCCGTATGCCGAGGTACAAGCCGGTGATGATGGGGCGGCCGGAGCAGGCCTCCGCGAATTCGACGGCCTGGGTGATGGCGCGCGCCGTCTCCTGAATGTTGACCACGACGCCGCCGAGGACCCCCCGGCAGGGAACGCTCGCCCCGCCGAGCACCCGCATCCGCCGCGTCTCCGGGTCCGGCGAGCCGATCAGACAGGTGATGCGGCCGGAGCCGACGTCGAGACCGGCAAGGACTTCGCGTTTCATGGTTCTCTTCCTGTATCCTTAGGAGTCGAACCATTTCCGCTGGTCATGGTTCTCTTCCTGTATCCTTAGGAGTCGAACCATTTCCCCTGGTCATGGTCCGCCTCCCACGCCGGCGGCGGGCGGCGCGGGGCCCCCCGCTACGGCGACGATCGGACGCACGAGTATTCTTCCGTCGTCAAAATGGCGCAGGTCGACCCGCAGAGGTCCCGTCCACCGGGCCCGCGCGTCAGCCAAGACTTCGTTGATCCGGGCGAGCTTCTCGGCGATCCACCGGCCGTCGCCCCAAATGACCACGGTCGCATCGGCCAGCACGGCCTCCCAGACGTCCAACTCCGGGAGGAACCGGAGAACCGTCAAGGGAGCCGGCCAAACACCGGGATCGGCGGCGACCGCGGCGACCGCCGCCGCCTGCCCGGCCCGCTCGGGGCCGCATGATCCCAACTCGACGCGCGGGAGATCTTCCGGGAATATCCCGGCGGGAGCGGAGAAGACCGCGCCTCCCGCGTCGAGGTATCCCGCGGTCCGGGCCCCGAGGCCGACGCGGGCGACGGCCCGGCGCAGCGTCACCCGGTAGCGAACCGCCGGCGGAGGCCAAGCCGGCCGGACCCGGACCTCGGACACGAAGGGAAATCGCTCGGCAAGGGCCCGCGCCCGCGTCCCGGGCATCCCGGAACCGCCCGCCAGGAATTCCCTCATCTCCTGGCGCCGAGACTCCGGCGCGCCCTCGATCTCGAAGGCTTTCGGCTCGAAGAGTCCGGCCAGGGAAGGCAGGGCCGGCCTCAGTTCCGAGAGACCGCGCCGGACGGTGGCGGCGGCCAGGCCCGCCAGCGCCGCGACGGCCAGGACCGCCCCGATCTCGCGGCGCCGGCGCGCGCGCACTTTCGCGCGCAGCACCACGGGGTAGGTCCGGCGCCGGGGCCTATGCATCGCCCACGACCCTCATCTCCAACTCCAGTTCCAGGCCGTGGGCCGCCCGGATTCGGTCGCGGACGCGGGACACCAGCTCCAAGACGTCGGACGCCTTGGCCCCGCGCTCGTTTTCGATGAAGTTGGCGTGCCGGGGTGAAACCCGGGCTCCGCCGAACGTCATCCCCTTGAGGCCGGACTCTTCAATGAGCCGGGCGACGAAAAGCCCGGGCGGATTCTTGAAGATCGACCCCACGTTATGGCTGTGGATTGGTTGCGTCTGAAGCCTCTTCCTCTGATATTGTCGAACGCGCGCCATTATATCAACTTTATTCCCGGGCTTCAATTGAAGCAACGCCTCGAGCGCCACCCGGCCGTTCAGGCTGCTCTCGCGGTACGAGAACACCAGCTGCGCGCGCGCGAGCCGCCGGGCCTTCCACGCGGGCGGTTCCAGAATCTCGACCTCGGCGACAAGGTCTCCGATCTCCCCATCGCGCGTTCCCGCGTTCATGACGAGCGCCCCCCCCACCGTCCCCGGCACCCCGACCAGCGGCTCGGTTCCGGCCAGCCCACGCTCGGCGCAGCGCAGGACGAGCGAGGGCACGCGCGCCCCGGCGCCGGCTCGCACGCGGTCCTTGCCGGGGAATTCGACGCGCTCAAAATCTCCGCGCAATCGCGCGACGATCCCGCGGACGCCGCCATCCTGAATGAGAAGATTGGAGCCATATCCGAGCATAAAAATAGGGACGGATTTGTCGCGGGCGGTCCGCAAGAGAGCTTGAAGCTGCCCGCGACTGTGGATCTCCACATAGCAATCGGCGGGTCCTCCGATCCGGAACGTGGAGTGCTTCTTGAGCGGCTCGTCGAAACGGGCCTGCGGGCAGAGACGGGCGACCTTTTCGCGCCAGCCCGACGGCTTCGCACCCATGGGACAGCAGGTAGTTTATCCCCGGCCGCGCCCCCTGTCAATGGCGCCGCCGCGTGCTATAATCTGAACATGCCTGAGGCTCAAGCCTCTCCCCATCGCGTCAGGCGCCATGCGCAACCGTGCCAGGTGTCGCGCGCGGCGGCCGGCGCGTTGCTTTTCTCCCTCCTCCCCGGCCTGTCCTGGGGAGCCGACGACGACCTGCGGGTCACCTTCCAAGGCCGGCCCGCGACCCGCCGGGTCGAGATTCCCGCCGCCACGCCCCCCGGCGCCGTCGTCTTCGAGTCCGGCCCGAGCGATCCGCTCGCCGGACCTTTCGACGGCATACTCTTTCAAGGCAAGGGAGGCCCGGGACTCAGGTTCGAGGCCGCCATCGACGGAGGCAACGCCTGGGGGCCCTGGGTCGAGGCGCAGACCGAGACCTTTCCCAACGGCCGTTTCTGGGGAAGCTGGCCGTTAGCGGGAAAGACGGGCACGCGGGTCCGCATGCGCATCGTTGTCACCGGACCCACGGGTCGGGAGATCGCCATGTATGAGATCGAAGCGCACCGCGTCGAAGCCGAGGAAGCCGGCGCGCGGACCGGCGCCGCGCCGATTCCCGCGCCCGGGGCGCCCAAGCCGGAGGTCGTTTCCCGGGACGGCTGGGGGGCGGCGCCGCCCCGCGCGCCCTTCGACCCCATGGCGCCCGAGCGCCTCACGGTGCATCACACCGCGGGGGCGCAGCCCATGACCGAAAGCGACGCCGTGACGGAGATGCGCCTCATCCAGCGCTACCACCAAAACGGCCGCCAGTGGAACGACATCGGCTATCACTTCGTGATCGACGGCGCCGGGCGCGTATTCCAGGGGCGCCCGGAAAACGTCGTCGGGGCGCACGTCCTCAACCGCAACACGGGCAACGTCGGGATCTCCCTCATGGGCAATTTCCATGACCCGGCGCAGGACCAGCCCACGGCCGCGCAGATCGATTCCCTCAAGCTTCTCGGGCGGTGGCTCGTCGCGGCCTACGCGATCGACCCCCGCACCCTGTCGGGCCACCGCGATTTCCAATCCACGGACTGTCCGGGGGAGCGGGTCTACGTCCTGCTGGAAGACATCCGGCGTTCGATCGGCGCTCAGGGAGCCGTGGCCCAAAGACGCCTGGCGCCGCGGATCGCGGCGGGCCTGCGCCTCCAATTCATTGGGAGCGCAGGCGTCCTGCCTTAAGGTCTCGGAGGGGCCTCCTTGGGGCGAAAGCCCGGGGCACACAAAGCTGGCCCTGGCGCCGGCACTACCCCCTGCGCGTCTCGGCCGCGGATTCCGAGTTCACTCCCCTCCGGCCCCACTGGGAGGAGTTTCTGGCGTCCATCCGGGTGACCCGCGGTCCTAGGTTCATTTGGATCGCCGCGGCGCTCGCCGCCGCGGCCGTCTTGATCGAGTGGGCGGGACGCCGCCCGCCCTCTCCGATGACTCTCATCCGAGGAAGTGTGGTAGAATCACCCGTATGAGCCCGTAGCTCAGTGGTAGAGCACGCGCCTTTTAAGCGTGGGGTCGTGGGTTCGAGTCCCACCGGGCTCAATTGTTTGGCCCTCATCGTCTAACGGCTAGGACGGCGCCCTTTCAAGGCGTAAATAGGGGTTCGATTCCCCTTGGGGGCACCAACGCGACGAGGAGTCCGTCCTTGCCGTCCCGACTCGGCGCCCCGTGGCCCGCGAAGATAAACCACAAAGTCCCCTCGGGCCCGGTCTTGCCCGCGGCCCGGCGCGCGGGTTCAAGCATCTCCTCGATGCAGGAGTGGTCAAGGGAGTAGAACTGACTCCCCCCGGGGTTTTCAACGGCGGCATCGACCGGAGTTCTACTCCCAGACTGGGAGTAAATTCCAACTGGACATCCCAAGGCGCCGAGAGGCAATGACCGCCTCCACCGGTGGAGGCGCGAACCTTCCAGCCGGCCCCCCGCTTACCCGCGGCGGCTTGTGCTAGAATCCACGGGAGCATGACCCACCCGCTCCTCTGCTGCGCGTGCCTCGTCCTTGCCGGCCTCGCCCACGGCTGGGACGGGGTCACGGAGGAGGACCACCACGCGCTCACCGCCGACGGCTGGCGCATCGCGCTCCACCGCTACCGTCCGCAGCGCCCGCGCTATCGCGAACCGGTCCTGCTGACCCACGGCTTCATCGAGAACCGCCGCATTTGGGACCTCGCGGAGGACCGCTCGCTGGCCCGGGACTTGGCCGGGCGGGGCTTCGACGTATGGGCCTTGGAACTCCGCGGCAGCGGCGAGAGCGCGCCGGGCTCGCTCTACCCGCTGGTGGGAGACTGGCTCGCCCGCCAGGCGACGCCGTTCCCGTACCCGGAAACCCGAAACAGCCTCGCGCGATGAAGCTCCTCAACTGCATCTCCTGCCAGGACATCGTGGCCCTCCTCGTCGGCCAGGATAGGACGTGCCGCTGCGGACGCTCCAAGGGCCGGTACAAAGAGGGGGCGGTGCTGGCGGTCTACTCCGGGCCTTCCCGTCTCCTGGGAATCAAGAGCCTCGACTATCACCGCGCCGAGCCTGGAGCGCGATACGAATGGTGGATCATCGTGCCCGGCAACCGCGCGATCAAGGAAGATGGCGGAGGAAGCCCCCCTCAAGCTCCCCGGCCGGAGCGGCGGGAGTAGCGAGGGGATCAGCGGACCCCCAACCCGAACCGGAACACCAGCTCCCCGCCGTGAAAAGCCGTGGCGAAAAGCACGCCGCAGGCCGCCAGCCAGGCGAGCAGGAAAAGCCCGTCCCTTCGGCGGTGAGGACCGCGACACGCTATCGCAGCGTCGGAGCCACTTCCTCGAAGGCCGCCAGATGCGCCGCGACATCCTCCTCGGTGTGCTGGACCGAGAGGCTCCACTGCTCCTCTGAGCCATGGGGCTGGGGGAGTATGCCGCGGAGCGTCATGCCGAACCAGTAGCGCTCCCACGCGGGCTCATCCGTCGCGGTCCAGTCCCGGTAGTCGCGCGGCGCCCGCGGGGTGAAATGCAAGACCCCCATGGGCCCGAGCTGGGTGACGGGCCAGGGCAGGCCCTTTCGGCGAATGATCTCTCGATAGCCATCGGCCAGCCGAGCGCTGAGACGCTCGGCCCGGGCCGTCGCCTCCGGTGTCAGGGCCTCGCGCAAAGCGGCGAGTCCCGCGCGCACGGACAGGGGGTTGGTATTGAAGGTCCCCGTATGCGAGACCCCCCGCTCCAGCAGCGACATCACGTCGTGGCGTCCGCCGAAGGCTCCCAGGGGCAGACCCCCGCCGATGGCCTTGGCCAGGCAGATCAAGTCCGGCTTCAGCCCCCAGAGCTCCGTGGCCCCGCCCGCGGCCAGGCGCGCCCCGGTCTTGACCTCATCGAGGACCCATAACGCCCCGCGCTCTCGGCAGAGTCTTGCCACGCCGTCGAGAAACCCGGGCTCGGGCGGAACGATGGTCGCGTTCAACAGGACCGGTTCCATGATGACGGCGGCGATTTGGCCGGGGTGCCGGTCGAACAAGGAACGAACGGAATGTTGATCGTTGAAATTCGCGACCAACGTATGGGAGAGGAATTCCTTTGGTATGCCCAGGGAGGCAGGCACCGGCCCTCGATCGCCCGCCGGGCGATCGAGGACGGCTGCTTTAACGTTCGCCAGAACCGCCTCGTGGCCCCCATGGAAGGCTCCCTCGAACTTGACGATCTTGGGCCTGCCCGTGAAGGCGCGGGCCAGACGCAGGGCGTTGAGCGTGGCCTCGGTGCCGGAATTGGTGAACCGGACCTGCTCGAGCCGGAAGCGGCCGCAGACCTCCTCGGCCAGTTCGTATTCCCAGGCATGCGGCATGGCGTAAAGCGTTCCGTCGTGGACCTGGTCGCTCACGGCCCGCACGATGGCCGGGTGGGCATGACCGGCGTAAAGGGAGCCGAAGCCCAGCGCGAAATCCACGTATTCGTTTCCATCCACGTCCCAGAGACGGGAGCCGCGGGCCCGATCCACGAAGATCGGGTGGGGTTCCATGGCGCGGAAATTGGAACCGACCCCGTACGGGAGACGCCGCGCGGCGCGCGCGTGCAGCTCCTTGGAACGTCTCGTCTTGCGGCTCCAGCGCTCCATGAGGTCGGTCTGCGTCTGGGCGACGGTTATCATCGCATCCTCCGGTGAAAGGGGTTCGCTGCGGATAGACGGACCGTCGCTGGAAACGGGCCGTCAGAAACCTGATACTCGCGGCTGCGGGGGCGGGTTCGTTAGGGCGGGCGGTGGAAACGACGGACTTTAAGGGTGACCTTGCGGAAACTGGCCCGGTCCGGATCCGGGGCGGTCCACGACTCGAAGGCCGTCATGGTTCTCCTCCTGTATCCTTAGGAACCTGCCCCTTCATCTATTGGAAGGGCAGGCCATTTCCGTCGGTCATGGGCCGGGATTTCCGAAGGCGGCCTTCATGCGCTCGGCGAAGGGCAAGTCCTTGCCTGAAACCTGCCCCAGTTCGCCGCCATCGACCCAGGAGCCGCGGCAGATGCCGCAGACATCCAGGGTCAGTCGGGGGTTGCTCGGGGCCGGCTTCTTTTGGAGCGGACCGTGGCCGCGCGGGCACTTCCCCGAGCGCCGGTCTAAATCGCTTCGCACCACCTCGGAAACCTTCGGACCCGAGAGGGGGCGCAGGCTGGCGTCCAGATACCGATCGAGCTCGCCCGCATCGAACCAGGCCCCGCCGCAGGACCCGCACAAATCCACACCGAGCGCGCGGACCGAGGCACGGGGACCGGCTTCGCCGCGGTCCTGCAGAGGGACCGAGGCGCGCGCCAACTCGCGGTCCGGGCACTTGGGGCAGAACATGACCCCCCCATTCTACCATAAGCCGGGGCCTCCAATAAGTGGACGCCCAGGCCCCGCGCCTCCAGCGGGCATTTGCTATATTTGGAGCCGGTGAAGCGTCCCCTCGCGATCGTCGTCGCCGGCGCCCGCGGCCGCATGGGCTCGCGGGTCATGGCCTTGGCCGCCGCCGATCCCCGCTTCCAGGTCGTGGCGGGCCTGGAGCCGGGTTCCCGCCCGTCCCAGGCGATGCGACGGGCCGATCTCCTCATTGACTTCACCGTACCCGAAGCCTCGGTGGCCTTGCTGGGCCTGGCGGCCCGCGCCGGGATCGCCGCGGTCGTCGGCACCACCGGATTTTCCCCCTCCCAGCTCAAGCGCATCCGGGGCTGCTCCCGCCGCATACCCGTCCTGCTCGCCCCGAACATGAGCCGCGGGATGGCGGTCCTCATGGCGCTGGTCCGCGAGGCCGCGCGGCGTCTCGGGGATTTCGACGCCGCGGTCTCCGAGACCCACCACCGCCGCAAGCGCGACGCCCCGTCGGGGACGGCCCTCGCCCTGGCCGACGCCGCCGGAAAGGTCCTGGGAAGGCGCGTGCCCGCCGTTTCTCAGAGGGTGGGCGACGTGATCGGCGATCATTCCCTGACCCTGGCCGGACCCTTCGAGCGCATCGAACTCACCCACCGGGCGCACTCCCGCGACGTCTTCGCGCGCGGGGCTCTGGAAGCGGCCCTGCGCCTCGCGCGCCGCGGGCCCGGCCTCTATGGCATGGAAGACCTGGGATGAAGCGCCTCGCCGCCGCCTTCAACCGGCTCGAAAAACTCCTGACCGAGGAGGACCCGCTCGAACCCAAGTACGACCCGAGCCACCTCGCCGCGGTTCTCATCGGGACGATGGCCGCCATCGGGGCGGTCTACTGGCTGCTGTGGACGCTGCTGGTCTATGAAGGCGGCATCGTGATGAAGGCGTCATCCGTCGCCGGAGTGATCTTCACCTCCCGCACCTGGGCGGAGCTCGCGGCGGCGATCCGCCCCGACGGCGCCGGGGAACTCGAAGGCTGGTTGGCGAACGTTCTGGCCCTGGCCTTGACGCTGACGGCGCTCTTCGCCGTCCGCCGCAAGCTCCGCGGCGCAGGAGCGCCCTGAAGTCGGCGCCGCCGGCGACCAGCCCGAGGCTCGAGCGCCTCCCGGCGTACCTGTTCGTCGAACTCGACCGCCGCCGCGAGGCCGCCGCGCGCCGCGGCGTCGACATCATCAGCCTCGGCATCGGCGACCCCGACCGGCCCACGCCGGAATTCATCGTTAAGGCGATGGCCGGCGCCGTTAAAGACAGCGCGCACCACCGCTACCCCGACAACCGCGGCGGCGCGGCCTTTCGACGCGCCGCCGCGGAGTTCATGCTTCGCCATTACGGCGTGACCCTCGACCCCGACACCGAGGTGCTGGCCCTGATCGGCTCTAAGGAAGGAATCGGCCATCTCCCCGCGGCACTCGCCGGTCCCGGCGACGCGGTGCTCACGCCGGATCCGGGCTATCCCCCCTACACGAGCGGCGCGGTGCTGGCCGGGGCGCGCCCGGTCCCATTCCTTCTCCGCGAAGACGCGGGATTCCTTCCCGATTTCTCGCAAGGCCCCTTCCGAAGACTGCGCCGCGCGCGCATCCTTTTCCTTAATTACCCCAACAATCCCACCGGCGCGACCGCGACCGCCGAGGTCTTCAGCTCAGCCCTGGCCTGGGCCCGCGCCCGGGGCTGCTGGGTGGCCCATGACGCGGCTTACGCGGAAACCTTTTATGACGGCCGCCGGCCGCCCAGCCTTCTTCAAAATGCCGAAGGGATGGAGCGCGGCATCGAGTTCCACTCGCTCTCCAAGACCTTCAACATGACGGGCTGGCGCGTGGCCTGGGCCTGCGGCAGCGCCCGGGCGATCGCCGCCCTGGCCAAGGTCAAGAGCCACCTGGATTCCGGCGTGTTCACGGCCGTCCAGCACGCCGCCGGCGTCGCCCTGGCCCGCGGCGAGCAGGCCATCGCGGCCATGCGCGCCTTGCAAGGACGGCGCCGCCGCCTCTTTACGGAGGGCTTGGATCGCATCGGGTGGAAAGTCTTTAGAAGCCCGGCGACGTTCTACGTCTGGTGCCGCGCCCCCGAGGGCGCCTCGAGCGCGCGCTGCGCCGAACGCCTTCTGGAGGAAGCCGGCATCGTCGCCTCGCCGGGATCGGGTTTCGGGTCCGGAGGCGAGGGCTTCATTCGCTTTGCCCTCACGGTGCCGGAGGAAAGGCTCGAAGCCGCGCTCGGGCGCATCGCCCGCCTCAAGTGGTAGCCGTCCTGCTCCTGGGGTCCAACCGAGGCGATCGCGCCGCGCACCTGCGCCGGGCGGCGGCCGCCGTCGCGGGTTGGCCCCGGACGCGCCTGCTCCAAGCCTCCCGGGTCCACGAAACACCCGCCGACCCTCCCGGCAGCGGGCCGCGCTTTTTGAACCAGGCGGTCCGAATCCGCACGCGCCTGACCCCCATGGGACTGCTCGTAGAATGCAAGAGGCTCGAAGTCCTGGCGGGCCGCCGCCCCGGCCGCCGGTGGTCCCCCCGGACCCTCGATGCGGACATCCTCCTCATCTACGGCAGGACCGTCCACACCCCCTGGCTCGCCGTGCCCCATCCTCTCCTCCGGCGGCGCCGCTTCGCCCTGGTCCCGGCGCGCGAAGTGACCCCATTGGCTGGCGCCTAGCGGCCGCGAAGTGTTAGGATAGGCTGGCCGGGGGCCGCCGTCGCGCTCCGATATGGATAAAGTCACCACCACCAAGCTTCTCGAGATGAAGCAGAAGGGGGTCAAGATCTCCGCCCTGACCGCCTACGACTGCCCGACCGCCCGGCTCGTCAATCAGGCCGGCGTGGACGTCGTCCTGGTGGGAGATTCCGTGGGCAACGTGAAGCTGGGCTACGACAACACCATTCCCGTCACGGTCGCGGAAATGCTTCACCACGTCAAGGCCGTCAAGAGGGGCAACTCGCGCGCCCTCTTGGTGGCGGACATGCCCTACCTGAGCTACGAACTGGGGGGCTTCGAGGCCGCCCGCAACGCCGGCCTCCTGGTCAAGGAAGGCGGGGCCGAGGCGGTCAAGATCGAGGGTGGGATTGAAGTGGCTCCGGTCATCAAGGAACTGCTGCGCATCAACGTGCCGGTCATGGGCCATCTGGGCCTGACGCCGCAGGCCATCCATCGTCTCGGCGGCCACCGGGTCCAAGGCCGGCGCGAGCACGAGGCCGAGCGGATGGTCACCGACGCCAAAGTGCTCGAGGGCGCGGGGGCCTTCGCCGTGGTCCTGGAATGCGTCCCGTCCGACTTGGCCCGCGAGATCACCCGCCGGTTGGCCATCCCGACCATCGGCATCGGCGCCGGGCCGCATTGCGACGGGCAGATCCTCGTCTCCGACGACGTCTTGGGGCTCAGCGAGACCCCTCTCAAGTTCGTCCGCCGCTACGCGGACCTCCGGACGGCGGCGGCCAAGGCCCTGGCCGCCTACTGCGAGGACGTGCGCGGCTCGCGCTTCCCCGCCCCCGAGCACGAGTTCCCCTTGGCCGCGAAGTGACCCCGGCGCTCGTCCTCGCGGCGACGCTGGCCTTGCTCATCGTCGTCGGCTGGTGGGGCGCCGGCGAAATCCTGGTTCCCTATAACAGGCTCGATTTGACCGTCTTTCCGGAGCTTCATGGCCTGCGCTACGAAAAGGTCTCTTTTCAAACCCGGGACGGGCTCACCCTGAGAGGCTGGTTCATCCCATCGACCAACGGCGATCCAAGGACCCTCCTCATGTGCCACGGCTGGGGCGACAACAAGGGCTACTTGCTGGAGCGGACCGCCTTTCTAAACAAGTCCGCGGGATTCAACCTTTTCTACTTCGACCACCGCTCCCACGGCGACAGCGACGGCACGATCACGACCATCGGTCATCTCGAGACCATCGACTTCGACGCGGCTCTGGAGCACCTGCGCCGGACCCGCCCCGCGGGCCTCAGGCTCGGGGTCTTCGGGATGTCCATGGGCGCGGCGGTGACGATCATGGCCATGTCCAAGCATCCCGAGGTCCGGGGCGCGGTCCTCGAGAGCCCCTTCCCGGATTTCCCCCAAGTGATCAGGCGTTGGGCCTGGTCCCACATGCGGCTCCCGTACTTTCCCGTCGTGATGATGACCCTCGCCATGCTGCGATTGCGGGTGTCGGCCGAGGTCGTCAGAGCCAGCCCGATCCGATCCATCGAAGAAGCCCCGCCCCGGCCCCTCTTATTCATCAGCGGTTCCGACGACACCCTCATGCCGGTCGAGGATGTGCGGGCGGTCTACGAACGGGCCAGCCCTCCCAAAGACCTTTGGATCGTCCCGGGTGCCAAGCACGGCACGTGCCATGCCGTGGCGGGGCTGGAATACGAGACCCGCGTGATCGAATTCTTCCGCAAGGCGATATGAGGCTCCTCCGGACTCCCGCGTCCATGGCCCGGCTCGCGAGGTCTTGGCGGCGCCGCGGCTCGAGCGTGGGCTTCGTCCCCACCATGGGAGCGCTGCATGACGGACACGCCGCGCTGATACGCCGCTCGGCCCGGGAAAACGCCCGAACCATCGTCTCCATCTTCGTCAATCCGCTCCAATTCGGCCCCAAGGAGGATTTCACCCGCTACCCCCGGGTCCTGGCCCAAGACCTGCGGGTCTGCCGTGGGCTCGGGACCGACGCGGTCTATCACCCGCGCGCCGCCGGCCTCTACCCCGAGGGCTTCTCGACTTTCGTCGAGGTTGGGGGCCTCTCCGGGACGCTCTGCGGGGAGTTTCGTCCCGGTCACTTCCGGGGGGTGGCGACGGTGGTGCTCAAGCTCATCAACACGGTCCGGCCGACGCGAGCCTATTTCGGGGAGAAGGACTTCCAGCAGCTCGCCGTCATCCGCCGCATGATCTCGGACCTCGATCTCGACTGCCGGATCGTCGGCTGTCCGACGGTGCGCGAGGCCGACGGCCTGGCGCTCTCCAGCCGCAACCGCTACTTATCGGCCGCCCAGCGGGCCCGCGCGCCCGAACTCCATGCGGCCCTGGCCTGGGGCGCCGGAGAACTCAGGGGCGGACGGCGGGCTCCCTATGTTCTCGCCGGGGTGCGGCGGCGGATCCGCGCCATGAACGACGTCGCCACCGACTATGTCCGCCTCGTCGACGCCTCCTCCCTGCGGGACTCCCCCACCGCCTCCGCCGGCCCGCGGCGCCTGCTGGCGGCCATCCGGCTTGGCGCCACCCGGTTGATCGACAACGTGCGGGTGCCAGGGACTTGAGAATTTAACAACCTTTCCCTATAATGGGGTCCCGGATGCATAAGCGCAAGCGGTTCTGGATCGATCCCCCCGTCCAGGTGCAGGTCATGGCCACGGTTCTTCTGCTGGTGGCCGGAAGCCTGTTCCTTGTGACCTACAGCATCCGCCGGGGCCTGGAAGCGGCTTCCCTTCAGTCCAAGGAAGTCTTCCACTCTTTGGATTGGATCGAGAGTGCTATGAACGCCCCGATCCTGGTCAGCGTATCGGTCTCCCTGCTCGCCAGCGCTCTGATCGCCATGGTCTGGTCGCATCGGCTCGCCGGACCGTTGCGGGTGCTGGCCGCCGCCATGCATCGGGTCAAGGCCGGCGACTTTTCGGTCCCCGTCCGAGTCCGGGAAAGCGACTCCTTGAGCGATTTTGTGTCCGATTTCGCGCAAATGCATGACGGCCTCAAGGCCATGGTCGCCGAGGACCGCGCCAGGCTGACGGCCGCCGCCGCGGAGCTGGATTCCGTCGCGGACTCGCTGAACAACGTAGCACCGCCCCCGGAGAAGCTGCGGCGGATCGCGCAGGAAATCCGAGGAGCGGGGGCTCGCTACGAACTATGACCGAAGGAAAGGGTTCGACTCCTCACCATACAGGAAGAGAACCGTGACCGAAGGCCTTGCGATAAGGAGAACATCTGATCGCAAGGTCCCTGGCGTTCCTATTATCGCCAGGGGAAATGGTTCGACTCCCCACCATACAGGAAGAGAACCGTGACCGAAGGGAACGGCCTGCCCTTGACAATTCATGGAGTGGCAGGTCCCTTGAGCTCATTAGGAGAGAAACCATGAGGACCACAATCACGGCCGTCGCGACGGCGCTGCTGGCGGGCTCGCTGTCGAGGGGTGTGCGGGCCGCGGAGGCCCCCGGTCCGGAGCGCGAGGGCGCCGAGCTTCTTTTCAAGGACCTCGGTCCCGACGCGGTGGAGCTGCTCCGGGACCGGAATTACGTCGTCCTCCAGGGAAACGCCGAGGACGGCAGGCTGCAGTACGTCCACTGGCCCGCCCTTGAGGACCTGGCGGGGGCGGCGCAGGACATCCTTTCAACCGCGGACGCCTACGCGCGGTTCCTGGATGGAGGAGCGCCGGCGGCGCCCGGCTCGGACCTGCGTTTGTCCGCCCTCCGGCGGCTGCCGTCCTGGGGGCTCTCGACGCCCGGCATACTGGCGCTGGCGCAGGCCCTCGCCGCCGCGCACCAACAACTCCAATCGCTCGAATCGCCCAACGCCGGGGGGTCGGTCCCCGCGGGGAGCAACCTCTTCGAGACGTCGTGGGGAGCGGCCTACGCGGCGCGCACTCGGGCCGACCTGCTCGAGGACCTGGAGCCGCTCGCCCCGGGCTACTTCAATGAGTTCCTCGGCGGCGTGCGGCCCAATGCCGCGGCCATCGAGCACTTCACGGTTTTCATCTCCTCCGCCTTCGGCCGGGACGTCTCCGGCCTCCTCGACAACGACGCTCAAGCCGGCGCGGCATCCCCGGAGTTGCGTTCTTGGCTCGGGAAATACCTGCGCGACCAGCGGCGGCTGCAGGCCGTCAAGACCCTCAAGCTCGGGCTGGAAAAGCTGGACAAGAAGGCGGGGCTCTCCGGCGATCTTCAAAACCTCCAAATCCCGGCCAAGGCTTTCCTCGCCGCGCCGAGCGCCCTCGATGCCTTGCGGGACGCGCTCAAGCGGCCGGCGGCGGCCCCGGTCAAGATCACGTCCTCGGGCCTTCACTTGCACCGGCCGACCCGGCTGGCGCGCTACGAAATGGGAGACTCCGTCGAGGCGAGCCTGGCCTACTGGGTCGATGGGCTGCCCCACGGCAAGACCGCGACGATCGAAGAGACGACGTTCATGGACTACGGGCGTTCGGGCGCCGTCGCGCTGGAGAGCCGCGACGTGTCGCGAGGCAACGGGGGGCCTTACATCGTGCGCCGGGAGCTCCCCCTCAAGGACTCGCGAGGGTTCATCTTCCGCGCCATCGTGGGCGGGGCGCAGGCCCACACGGTCTCCGAGAAAATCGACGTGGCCGTGGCTCCCGACTTCGACGCTTCCCTGGCGACGCTCGCCGCGGCGGACCATCAGGCTCTGTCCTGCGATTTCCGGGCCGCCGCGACCTCCTACGCGCTCCTGGAGCAGTCCCTCGCCGAACCCGCCGCCGTCAAGAGACAGTACGCGGACCTGCTCGCGGCCGCCCAGAAGCGCCGCGTCGACGCGCTCAAGAACGCGGAAGCTCTCGACAAGGTCCTCGCCGCCGCGGCGGCGTCGGGCCAGGACGCCGATCCCAAATCCTGCGACTACCAAGCCTCCCGGACCGAATCCGCGATCAAGGCCCTCTCGGGGTTTCCCGCCGGCTGCGACCGCCATCTGGGGAGCCTCCGGGATCAGCTCGATGCCATCCTCCGGGGCCGAGCCGACCAGGCGGCGTTCAATCAGGGCTTCGCGCGAGGGCGCTCGCAGGAGAAGGCCTGCCAATTCTCGGCCGCCGCGGAATCGTGGACCCAAGCCCTCTCCATCCTGGATGCGAACCCCGACGCCCGGTGCGGCGCGCTCGAGTCGACGGCCAAGCACCTGGACGACGATATCGCCAAAGCGCGCGTCCTGGCGCTGTGGACGCGCGAGATCCAGGCCGAGCTCGCCGAAGCCGAACTTCTCGGCCAGAAGGCGGTGGAACAGGGAGGCGATCCCGCGGCGATTCTACGCATCGTCAACAAGTCGTTGGCGCGGATTCCCACCTTGTCGAACGCGTCCTGCTTCTCCTCGGAACGAGACAGCCTCAGGCGCGTCCAGGCGTCGGCGGGCCTGGCGCTGGCGGCGCCCGCCGACGGAGTCATCGCCGGCCTGATGCCCGACGACGGCCAATTGGTGAGGACTTCCGGCGCGGTGTCCGAAGAGCGCCGCCGCATCGAATCCGCCGCCGCCGTTTCGGAATCGAAACGCGCCGCCGAGCAAGCCCCTCCGGAAGCGGCCCCCGATTCCACCCCGTCCTCGCCGGAGGGTCTCGCGGAAAAACCCGGGGCTCCTAAAGCGCCGCCGCCTAAACCCGCCAAACGCCGCAAGGCGGCCCGGAGGTCACTCCCATGAATGCCGCCTTCCTGCTTCTTGCCGCGATCTCCTTCGCCGGCGCCGCTTTGACGCCCCCCGTGGAGGAGGCCCCGAAGCTCGTGGAAGAGGTCCGCGTCAAGCCCAAATCCAAGGGCCGCCAGGCCGTCCGCCGCCGGGGCGCTCCGGTCTCCAAGCCCATCCCTCGCGGCCGGCAGGAGGGCGCCTCATCCGACACGCGGGGACAGGATCGGGCCGGGGCCGTTCCGGCGGCGCCCCCCCCGGGCTCCGGACTCCGGCCCCCAACCGACGCCGCGTTGGCCGCCTGGGGGGCCATGCTCACCGAAGGGGGCGCGGGACTGTCCGTAACCTCCGCGCTTCCGGGTTCCGAGGCGGAGGCCATGGGCGTGCTGCCGGGAGACATCCTGTCGCACCTCGGGCCTAAGCCCGCCGGTTCAGCCGCCGGGGCCGCACTCGGAATTCTGACCCATGGTCCGGAACGGCGCATGCACGGTGTCGCCTGGCGAGGACTCTCGAGCGTCCCCCTGTCGGGACGCGCCCCCGCCGCGCGCCCGCCTTTCGAGCGCAGGCTCGGAGAGCTATCGGCCCGGGAGAAAAGCCTCCGGGACAAACGCCTCGAGGACGCGGGCGCCGTCGCCGAAGCCGAGTTGGATAACCGCCCCCCGCAGGAGATCCGCCTAGCGGCCGGCCAGACGGTCTGGGTGCGCTTCCCGCAAGGGCTCCCCGCGGACTTGCAGCCGGGGACCGTGGTCGCGGGTGAAACCACCACCGGCATCTCGACCGACAAGGATCTCGATTTCCTCTCCTTGCCCCCCAAGAGCCAGGTCTGGGCCAGGGTCGTCGACGCCCATGGTCCTTCCGACACGCGCAATCTGAAGCTCTTCTTCTTCAAGATGCGGCCCGCCGGCGGCAGCACCTATCCCATCGCGGCCCGGGTCAGCGACATCACCGGCGACCAGCGGCTGACCCGCGTCAGCCCCGGGGGCACCATCGTGATGGCCTACCCCCAATCCATCGCCGCGGACGCCAAGCTCAAGGTCGAGTTCCTCGCTCCCGTGACCCTCGTTGAGCCCCCCGCATTCTTCCAGGCCGGGCCGGGACTTTGGATCCGAACCTCGGAGGACGGCCGGGGCTTCACCATCTCGCACGTGATCGACGGACGCGCCGCGCATTTCGTCGGCCTCAAGCCCGGCGACTCACTCGCAGCGATCGAGGGGCGCGGCGCCAACGACCTCGACTTCGCCGCCGCCCTCGCCGCGCTCTACGGGCCCGGGGGAAGCGACGTCAAGGTCGGCGTGATACGCTCGGAAGCCGCCCAGTCGGGAGGCAAGGTCAAAGCGGAAAACCTGACGCTGCGCCGCGGCGTCAAGTACGCCGAAGGCGAGCCGGTCACGCTGCCCACCCCCTACGCCAAGTAGTAGGGGTCACATCCCGCCATAAGACAAATTCGAGGAATTTGTCTTATGGCGGGATGTGACCCCTACTGCAGCTTCTCCAGCATTTCCCGGGCATCTTTGAGGTTGTCGTCGTACTCGCCCGGGTCCTCGGGGTTCTTCACGTCGAAGATGCGCTTCAAGGTCTCGACCGCCTTGTCCTTCCGTTTGATCTCGAGATAGGCCTCGGCCAGGGCCGGGTAGTGCGCCGTGTAGTTCGGGGTCAACTTGAGGGCCGTTTCCAACTCCGCCACCGCCTTGCGCTTGTCGCCGCCGAAGAAACCGGGGAGCTGGCGGTACATCTCTCCGAGCACGTGGTGGGCGCCTCCGTGCCCCGGGTCAAGAGCGATCACGGTCTCCATTTCACGCATGAGCGGCTTGACCATCCCTAGGGATTTGAGGATGCCCTTTGACTGGCCCTGCTTGCCCAAGGAAAGCCCAAGCCAGAAGTGGGCCTCCGTGTCCTTGGGCGCCAGCCCGACGGCCTTGCGCAGGAGGCCTTCGGCCCGCTCGAAATATTTCACTCGCTCCTTCTTCTTGTCCTGCCGCTCTCCCTGACGGACCAAGGCCCGGCCCATGCGCCATAACAAGCCGGGATCAGCCGGCTGTTCGGCCAGGAGGCCCTCCACGAGTTCGGCGTTGGCGTCAAGGTTGCGGCCCTGATGCCGGTGAAAATACAGATAGTCGATCTGCGCCAAAGTCGCGCTGGAAATCACCGTGGGCCGGGCGGGGACCGCCGCGGGAACAAGCAGCGCGGCCGCCAGTCCCAACCGCCGAACCGCCAAGGCCGCGGCACGCTCCACCCAATGCGCCGGCCTGGCCCGAGCCCCCTCCGGGCTCGCTCCGGCCTCGACGCAGCCGACAGCGGCGCGAACCCCGGCGCGCCGCAGGTGCGGCTCCGGAACGTCCACCGATCCGCACACCGCCGCCGCCGGCACTCCCAGCCGCGCGGCTCGACCGGCGAGGACCAACGGCGCCTTCCCTTCAAAACTCGTCCGGTCCATGCGTCCCTCCCCCGTCAGAACGGCGTCACACTCGCGCAGGGCCGCGTCGGCCCCCAGCGCGTCGAGAACGAAATCAGCGCCGGGACGGACCCGCGCGTCAAGAAATGCCATCAAGCCGGCTCCCATCCCACCCGCCGCGCCGGCCCCTGGCCGCCGCGCCACGTCGACACCGAGGTCCCGCCTCAAGATCCGGGCGTAGCGCGCCAGCCCGTCCTCGATGGCGCGCACCATCACCGGGGTCGCACCCTTCTGCGGACCATAGACCCGCGCCGATCCCCTCGGTCCCAATAATGGATTTGCGACATCGGAAAGAGCCGTGAAGGTTACACCCCGCAGTCCGCGGCGGACCTTCTCCGGCGCCGCAATTTTCTCGAGCCCGAGCAATCCCCGGGCCCCTTGTCCGATCGGCCGCCCCGACGCATCGGTCAAGTCAAACCCCAGGGCCTGCGCCATGCCGGCCCCGCCGTCCGACGAGGCGCTGCCTCCGAGACCCACCCAGATCTCCCGCGCGCCCGCGCGGATGGCCGCGGTGATGAGTTCACCGGGGCCGAAGGTGGTGGCACCCAAAGGATCTCGCTGGGAAGCGGGCAAGAGCGCCAACCCCGAGGCTCGGGCCATCTCGACCGCCGCGATCCGGTCGCAGATCCACAAGGATGCCCGACGAGGCTCGCCAAGCGGACCCGTCACTCGAACGGAAACGAAACGTCCGCCCCGCGCCGCCCGCAGGGCGTCCAGAAGGCCATCGCCACCGTCGGCGATCGGCATGAGCCGAATGCGCGCTCGCGGCAGGACCCGTCGCACCCCGCGCGCCATCGCACCAGCGGCCTGGCGCGCGGTCAGCGTCCCCTTGAAAGCGTTGGGGGCTACAAGGAGCCGCATGGGGGTCACGTCCCGCCATCTGACAAATAAAGATTTCGGGAACTTTTTGGGGGGGTAGATCGTATATAGATCATGGCACGCGCACTACGCATTGAGTTTTCAGGGGCCTATTACCACATCATGGCTCGTGGCAACGAGCAGCGCGAGATCTTTCGCCACGCTGTTGATTATACGGAATTCCTCCGCCTGCTGGGCCTAGCCGGGCGGCGGCACGGCTTCTCGTTTCACGCCTACGCGCTGATGCCCAACCATTACCATCTTCTTGTGGAGACCACTCGCGGCGAACTCTCGCGGGGGATGCATACGATAAACGGACTCTACAGCCAGTTTTTCAACAGCCGTTATCAACGCGTCGGTCACCTATTCCAGGGTCGTTTCAAAGCTCTCTTGATCGACAAGAATTCGTACTGGCTGGCAGTCGGCCGGTATATCCACCAAAATCCCGTCCGGGCCGGCCTGGCACGGGAACCCTGGGATTACCCCTGGAGCAGTTGCTCGCAGATGATGGGGTTGGCTCAGCAACTCCCCTGGCTTCAGGTGCGACAGACCCTGGAGTTCTTCTCCGGCGCACCCGATCCCCACTCGGAATACCGCAGATTCCTTCAGGCTCAGGTGGAGGTCAGTCCATGGGACAAGGCTGTGGGTCAGACCATCCTCGGCTCCGAAACCTTCGTGATGGCTATGCGGCAGAAGGCTCTTGCCCTGTTGGAGCCAAGGCGCGATTTCGCATATCAAGAGGCCCTCCGCCCACGCCCCAAGCCGGAAGCCGTCCTAATTGCTGTCGAGGGCTACTTCGCGAAGCATTTGGGTCCGGCCCAACGACGCCGGAAGAATCCGCCGGAGAAAATGGCGGCCCTTCACTTGCTGCGTGAAACTGCAGGTCTCGGCATATCGGAAATTGGGCAGCGATTTGCGATGTCCCCTGACGCGGTGAGCCATGCCCTGAAACGATTCAAGGCCGGTCTGGGCGGCAACCTTCGACTCGCCGATTGGATACGCACCCAGGACCGCGCCTTGCGGCTCGCAACCTCGGGTGATACGGATGCCGCATCAAGGGCCCTTTGAATTTGTCAGATGGCGGGATGTGACCCCCTAAACCGGTAGCCGTAGCGTTCGATGGTTTCGACCCACTTCGCGGCCCGCGGTCCGAGGGACTTTCTCAGGCGGAACACGGCCACATCCACGCTGCGCGTCTCGACCTCGCGCGTGAGCCCCCAGATGGTCTCGAGAAGATAGCCGCGGCTGAGGACCCGCCCGGCCTTGCGCATGAGTATTTCCAACAAGGCGAAGTCGCGCGGCTTGAGTTTCACTTCCTTCCCCCGCACCAGGCACAAATGCCGCGCCGGATCAAGCGACACTTCCCCCAAAGTCATGGGCGAACCCGCGTTCTCCTCGCGTTGGAAGCGGCGCCGCAGCACCGCCCGCATGCGGGCCAGGAGCTCGGTCGGCTCGCAGGACACGAGCACGAAATCGTCGGCTCCCCAGTTGAAGGCCTCGACCACGGCGCTGTCCTCATGGGCCGCGCCCGCCACGATCACCGGCAAATCCTTGCCCGCGTCGTTGTGGCGGATCAGCTTGAGGCAGTCGAGCCCGGGCATGTCCGCGATCCCCAGGTCCAAGAGCGCCAAGTCCGGACGCCGTTCTTGGATGCGCTTGAGCCCCCCCGCCGCGGTGCCGGCATGTTCGAGATCATAGCCGCCGGCCAGAGCGTAGGATCGCACCGATTTTAGCCAGGACTCATTTCCGGTCAAAGCGAGTAGTCTGTAGCCCACTGTTCCAATAAGTATAGCCTACGGCGTCATTATACGGTTGCGGACGGCGTAAATGCCACGGAAACCGTGAC
>CAYJXJ010000028.1:0-36233 GCA_964374095.1 uncultured Elusimicrobia bacterium | reverse complement strand
ATCCCAAGTGTGTTCCGCACATGCGGAAGGAGGTGCAGTATGCAGCGTGATCCGACCCGATGGGCCAGCCCTTGGCTCGGAAGCTCGGGTAGTCCATGGCGTCCCGGTTGTTCGGGAAATAGGAAAACGCATTGCGGTAGAGCACCACCCGGGGACTGCTCCCCGGCTCTCCTTCCTTGGGCTCGCCCAGGCGCCGGGACTGCTTCTCCAGCTCCGCGATGATCTCATCACGCTTGCCATCCCACAACCTGTCCCTGTGCTCCCGGTACCACCCGCGCGCCTCATCGGTCCCCTCGCCGAAAATCGCCTTCGCGCAGTCTCCCAAGTGCCCGGTCCCATGGGCCCAGTCCAGTCCGAAGATGGCCTCCGGAAAGTGCGTGTTCTTCACCTCCCGAATGTGCGGGGCCCCGTCGGCCAAGAATAACTTCGCCTCGGCCTTGAGATATCCGCGTCTCTCGGCCTCCAGTCGCAGCATCCACCCAAAGCAATCCCATGGCTGCATCGTCGCCACGTACGTCTTGACCTTGGCCTTCGCCCCTTGATACTCCCCGTACTTCACCCCAGGCTGCAGCTTGGACACCGCGTCGTAGACCACCCCGACCTTGTCCTCCTTCCATCGTTCCGGAGGCTCCTTCTGTTGCGCCGCCTCGACGGCCTCCCGCTGCCCATGGGCGCGGGCCAGTTCCAGACGCTCCCTGGAGCCGCGCTCCGCAAACCCCTCGCGGGTCTGCACCCGCCCCCCATCGGCGCCCACCACCAGCAACCTCGGCGCTTTGTCAGGTCCGGCCACGGCCAAGCGATGCTGCGCGTAGGCCCGCGCTTGCTCGTCGCGCGCCTCGGCCAGCAACCGCCCTTCATCCTCCGCCAGTTCCCGAACCCGCTTGGCGCTCATCTCCACACGGAAGAGACTCTCCTTAAGGATCTCACTGGCATCCTTGAACGAACCGCACACCACGGTCGCGTGACAGAGGCGCTTCAAGAGCCCGACGCTGACGGCTTGACCCGCAAGACCCATTTCAGGACTCCTGACCTGTGGCGGAAATCAATGGAACAAATCCGGGCTCATAACGCAGGCGTAGCCGGGTCCCGGGATACGTGATTTTTGTCTCGTTGAGTGCCTCACACAGATGCCTCACGGCCGCGTTGCTCCTCGGATTGGCCAGCCCGTGAAGGCGGACCCGCAGCACTCCCTCCCGCTCGTCCGGCAAGACGTCGGCCGGCGTCCGTAGTATCTCGCGCACCAGGGCGCGACCCTCCTCCTCCGTGCGGGCGTACACTTTGTCGTTGAGCAGCCCCACGAGCGCTGTCTCCGTGCGGTACGCCAGCATCTTGATCGCGTCCGTCAGATGCTTCGTCTCGGGGTCGAGCTTGACGATGGGCGGCCCCTCGGCGTCCACTGCCGCGATCCGCTCGGGCAGGGCGCCGATGCGCTTCTTGAGGCGCTGGCACTTGCTTCTCATCGCACGGATTTCCCGGCCCAGCTTCCCGTTGGCGATCTTGAAGCCCCGCGCCGTCGGCCGCAGCGACTCGTCGTTCTCGAACGCCCGCGCGCCGTAGTCTTTCTCGAGCTTCTGCAACTCGCTCTTGAGCTTGCGCAGCTTCTTCTCCAGCTTCGCGCGCTTCGGGTTTGGAATCGTCCGTTCCTCGCCCACGGGCTCGACCCGACGGCTGGCCATCGCGTCCAGCGCGAAGTGCTCGCGCATGTACCGGAAGAAGTTCTCCTGCCTCCACCTCTCGAACATCCGCCACGCAAGCTCAATGGCCCGCGTCTTCCACCGCGTCGTCACCACAGCCGTCTGCTTGCCGTCCGTGCGCAGGCGCCTCACCTCACGCATCTTAAACCCAGGCAGCACCCGCACCGTCTTTTCCGCCAGCTCATACGACACCTCGCGCCCTTCCACGCGCCCTTCGACGACGCAAAACGCGCTGCGCGGCCACAGGTCGTATGTGCCCTTGCGGTACGTCAACGCGTCAAAGCCCGCCTCGTAGAGCTCCTTGAACCACTTCGGGCTCCAACCCTCCCGGTCGAATACCATCGTCACGCGCCGCTTCTTGCCCGCCAAGCGGCGAACCTCCGGCAGGATGGTCGCCTTCATCGTCGCGATCATCCGCTCGTTGGCATCCCCCGTCACGAAGAACACCGGCTCAGCGTTCTTGTCGTTGATCCAGTAGTCCGTCGTCGCCGGCATGCAAAGCCTGCGCCGAGCCACATGCGTCTTCGTCAGCCGATGCTTCTCGCCGTGGTACGCCCGGACGTGCCCGTCCACGTACAGGTATCCCAAAGCCCGACGCTCTTGTCGCACCCACCGCTCGGCCAAGCCCGCGCTCAGGCGGCTGGCTTGTCCGCGCTCGACCAGTTCCGTAAGCTTACGTCTGATCGTCTTCGTTTCCGGCGCTCGATCCAGTCCCAGAAGCGTCCCCAGCTCCCCCGGCGCCTCGAACTGCATCCGCTCGGGATTGCGAATACGCAGCAGCGCCATGAACCCCAGGCACAGCAACGTGCTCCGCAGGCCGTAGAACCCGTTGCGTAGGCTCCCGTAGACTTTCTCGCCGACCTCGAGCAACCCCAACTCGAGCATCGCCGGAAGCGCCAACAGGGCCCCCGCGTTCGCCACCGACGAGGATGCTTCAAACTCCGGCTTGGCTTCCGAGAGCTTCCCCCGTGCCGCTAACACTCGATCCAGTATCCGCGTCGTCGCGACCCCCAGTAGCGCCGACGCGTCCTCCGTGTTGCGATCTCCGGGCTGGCTGCCTTCTCGCGGAGGTCGCGCCGCGGGTGCGGTGGGGACTCCGTCACGCAGCCATCCGAGACGTACCGCATGCCGGATCGTTCCCTCGCTGACGCCCAAGATTTCGGCGACGGCTCTCTTGGACTTGCCCTCTTCGAGAATCTTCTGCGCCCGAGCTAACACTTCGGGCTTGAGCTTGTGGGGACCCTTCGGTCCCGCCTTCTCATTAATGAGCCCCGCCACGCCTTCTTTCTTCAGTTGCTGCTGCTGCCGGTACAACGTCGTCCGGCCCACACTCATCGCCGCCTTCAACTCACTTGGTCGGACCAACTTCAACGCAATGATCTGCGCCTGGGCCACGCGTCGACCCACCACATCATCTTGCGCGTGCGCGAACACCGGAATCCCCGCGGCGAAATACGCCATGGTTTTGCCATCGTTCACGAAACTGACCGTCTCATTGATCTCAGTGCCTTCGGCTGGCTGCAGTGAAAGTCGGTTTTGGATGGCCATGGACCCCTCTATAACGTTCCATAGATTATTACGCATTACGAGGGATTTGTCAAGCATCTTCGACGGAATTGCGCGCACGGGTCAGGAGTCCTGCAATTGCCTTATGATAACGCGACCTGGCCCGGAGGAAACCGAGATGGTGCGGATGGCTTTAGGCCTTATGATGATGTCGCGATCAAATACGCGTTCCGAAGAATCCAGAAGGAGGAAGAACGCCTGGGGAAGACAAGTGCGATGGACCTCGTTGAGGCCCAGAACCGCTCCGCAGGTAGGGCAAAACCTCGAAGGGGGAGGCGGCTCGGGCAGCTTTTGAACCGAAATGCGTGAGCGTTCGGATGACACCGCGCGAAGGTCGCGACGCCATCCGCCGATTTGTTCGTCTTGAATATCTTCTAAATATCCTGCGTAACCCATTTCTTTGTTCTAGGGCCTACCACGCCTTCTTCAAAAGCTGACGCTTGGCCGGCGCCGACAACACGGACTCGCATGATTCCCAATCCACGCGCGAGATCTTCTGATACTTAAGATCAAAAGGGTGCTGCTCCGGTATCGCGTCGATCCGCTTTTTGGCCTCCTCAATTCGACCGAGAGCGACATCGATCCAGACGGCTTCCAAAACATCGGGCACCTGCCCAAACAATGCGTGGATATTTTGCAGCCGAGCTGAGAGGACTTGGTGGACCCGATCCTCCACAGAGCCGAGGTACCGCATGTTATAGAGGGCTACAGAGTCGTTCTGTTGACCAATTCTCTGGATTCGGCCCTTCCGCTGCTCCAACCGAGTGGGGTTCCATGGCAAGTCCAGGTTGATCAGGGTCCCGAGCCGCTGCAGGTTCAGGCCCTCCGATGCCGCGTCGGTGCCTAAGAGGAGCCGCAGTGAACTCTGCCGCACTTCCTGCTTGATCTCCTCCCGGCCGAAGGCATAAAACTTCCCGTCCTGCCAGATTCCGGACCTCTCGCCGCCAGCGTAGATGCCAATCCTTACGCCTGGTAGGTCATTGGCCAGTTGCTCGGCCAGCCAGCAGACCGAGTCGTAATACTGACTGAAGACGATGCAGCCACGTTCCAGCCAGCCCCGCGCACGCAGGCAATCCAAGACGACCGCATACTTCGGATCTCGCTCTTTGTTCGCTTCGAGGGCTTGCAAAAAGCGGTTTAGAAGGCTTCGCTCAGCCTCCGTCAGTGTCTTTGAGCCGGCGTCCTTTGGAAGCGAGGCGTCCTCTTCCTCGTGATCCTCCGTGCCAAGGACGGCTGGACCAATATCGGTCCATGAGCTTAGAAGCTTCTCAGCTGTGGCCCGTCCAGCCGCAATGCTACTGCCGACCCGCCGGAGCAATAATGTCTTAAGGAACCCAGAGCCTTGCATCCTGGCGCCGAGCATCGAACAGAACTGCTCCGCCAGGCCGTAGGCTTCTTGGAGATAGAGCGGCAGCCTGATCGCGTCCTCGTCGCGCTCTCCAAATAGCTCGACGGCGATTGGCTTTAAGTAGGGCTCGTGTGTCTCTGGGTCCAGCGTTTCCTCCAGGTATTTCCTGCTACGCCGAACGATCCGGTGGATGAAGGGGTTGTGCTGACTTACGAAGCGCGGGAACATCTGGCGCACCCTCGCTTTGTCCGGCGCCGACAGTCGCTGCCAATCACCTCCGTTGGCCGATACCTGCTCGTCCGGCAACTCGAGTGAGCGTCTAAGAACCTCAAAGTCTCGATGCTCATGGCGTGAAGGCAACGGGCTCCGGACCCAGTCCCAGATTTCCATTTCTTCAGTGGGATGGCTGGCTGAATCCATTACTAAGGCTAGGGCCTCATCGGCCTTCCGCCACTTGCTCCACATACCCCCGAGAACGGCCTCGCTTCCCCGGCCAAGGATATCAAGCAGGTCCCAAGCCTCGACAGGGCGCAGTTGGACGGGCGTTGCCGTGGCCAATAGCATGCTCTTGGCCCGACTCGACATTTCGTAGAGAAACTTTAGAAGGTTGTTGGGATCAGCTTGCTCGGCATCTCGGCCTTCCCCGAGGTTCTGCCGCCGCGCATGGTGTGCCTCATCGACTATGATGCATTCGAAATCGAGGGATTTTAGAATCTCGGCGTCGGGACACTCGAATGTTGCCCGCGACGAAGGAACAATGCCGACACGGCGCGGGCACTTGCGGATTCCTTCAGGGCCGATTATCGCGTGTTCCACCTCGTTCTCGTCTACCCATTGCTTCCCCGTCCAGACTGCCGATGGTAGATCCAGCAGTTCAAGCAGCTCATCCTGCCATTGCCAAATGAGTGGCTTGGGTGCAAGGACGAGAACCGGGTGCTCGCCGGAAAGCGCCATCAATTGCGCCGCCATCGCTAGCTGAATCGTCTTGCCAAGGCCGACCTGGTCCGCGAGCACGAACCGAGCACCTCCCGGTTCACGCATGTGCGCGTTGAATGCCAGCGTGACGAAATATTTCTGATGCTCCCAAAGACCGGCCTGCTTGCGATAAACCGGCGATTCAACGAAGACCGAGGCAGGCTTGGGGCCCTCGCCCTTAGCCTTTGGCTCGTCGACCCAGTCCTTTACCGTCTTGAGGACGGTTCGGCGGCTAAGCCTCCGAATATCCTCAATGACGAATTCCGCCAAAGGTACGGCGCGATGGTCGGTCCATAGCGCGTCAAATTCTTCTTGGACCCATTTCACGGCGTCCTCGGACTGGTCCTCCCAAAGCAGCTCGTAGTTTAGACTCCATGCCGACTTTGACTCGTTTACGCTCCCCAAGAAGGAAGTCTTCGACCCATCCGCGAGCGTAATTACGCCGGCCTTCCCATGAATCAGGCCGAAGCATTGGTCGGGCAGGACCTTCACCGTGAGCTTCCCGCTCGCCAGGAAGTCATAGAGGCGGGAGAGGCGTTGCCGTGCGGCTTCGCCGCCTTTATCGATAAGCTCCTCCGGCTTGGATGCGCACCACTCTTGCCGGAAAGCGGCGACTGCGGCCCTCGCCGTTGCTACATCCTGGGGCTGGAGACCAGAATTGCAAATAACCCGAATGTTCCCTTTGATGCTTTCCAATGCCTCGCCAGCGGTCTCAATGATCGAGCCGGAGAAGTAGCCCGCGATCCGATCGTAGGTAAGAGCCCCCGTGAGACGTTCGGCAAGGAAAGACTGGGCCAGCTTTTGCCTTCGAGAAGAGAAGCGGCGGGTCGGCGCTGTCACTTGTTCAGACATTATCCAGCCGATTCCGAAGTGCGCCGGCGAGAATGGCCGCGGCGTCGGCGTCCCGCTTCCAATGGGGAAGCGAGGCGTTTTGCCGCATCGCGCCGAGGAATTCCAAGATGTCTATGATACGAGATCGACATGAAGCGTAGTCCTTAACCTCGGTGGTGAGCCACGTAATCGCTTCCTTAGTCGAGTCGGTTTCGGCGGTCTTAAATGCGGCAAAGAGCACGTGTCGCGCGAGAGTCGGGCCGAAGCCGGTCTCGCCCATCTCGCGTCGCCCGAACTCCGACGCAGTCTTCAGGCGCGTCTCATTAGCCTTTGTGCTGGCCAAGAGAACTCGGTAGTCAGCGACACCAAAGCCTCGAGCGAGTTCCTGATAAACGCCATTTCGCTTCTCGCCATGACTCTCCAGTTCGACGCCCTTTAAGTAGAAGCGTTCCAGCGGTCCAAGCGACTTCCAAAGGTGTGTATCAATGCCGCGGGGCACCAGATGGTCGCAGGCTATCGTTACAGCGCGTTCAATTAACTTTTCTACTGGAGAAGTTTCGCCCTGATTTCTCGACTTCGCGAGCTCATAATTGATGTCAATGTCCTCAATCTGCTTGGATGTAAGGACCCTTAGCGCTGCGGCGTATGCGGCCAACTGATAATCGGTGTCTCCGAAATTAGGATCCTTCGCATCATCAAGGTCTCGCATTTTATCGAGTTGTTGTCGGACTTCCGTTTCAACATCCTGGTAAACTTCATCCATAAAGGCAGACTCTTTGGTGCCCTGCTTTCGGAGCACAAGAATGACTGTTCCCTGGACATAGTTGCCTTCACCTGTTGCTGGCCCGGTCTCAGTAGCAATACACCATGCCGCGGTAACTTTTAGGCCCGCAGCCCAAAGAATGAGGGTAAGGTCTGCCCACACCGCCGCATTCTGATGCGTGAACATCACGATGTGAATGCCGCTCTCTGACATGTGCACCGCCAGGTTCTTGTAGCAGTCCACCATTGCGCGGACGAAAGACTCGCCCTCACCCTTAACCGCTAGTGCTCGGCGAGAGTCAGAATACCACGCCGGGAATAAGCGCCGAAGGCGCTTATCGTACCAAGCAAGAAAGAACTCACTAATTTCCTCGTAGCAGATTGCATCCGCATAGGGCGGATCAGTGATCCAGATGTCGCATCCTTGATCTATAGATCTGGCGTCGGCAACAACGACCACGCCTGGGAGAAAGTCCTCATGGTCGATATCCACGCGGGCACTCCTGATACCTAATACACCGCGCACGGAGTAGTTCAGGAGCGTATTTAATGCTTGATTACTGAATGTATCCTTGCCGCCTCCAATTCCCCCTCCTTGCCCCGTCTGCCACCGGCACAGTTTAGAATTCCAATTTGCAAGTCTTCCAACAAACAAGAGAAGGCCAACGCCTTCGTGTCCCGAGCAGATTACCGCGAACTCGTTAAGGAGCCCCAACTCTAAAAGTTGTCTTGGATTGAAAAGATGGTGCCAATGCGTCCAGCCCCGCGTACGAATTGGTTCGTCTGTTTTGACTCCGGACTCGATCCTTCTGCTAGGAATGAAACCCTTGGCCTGCCAATCAGAGAATCGCTCAAGCAGCAAATCGAGCACTTTTTGCTCACGTTTGAAATCCGCCGCTGTCGGAGCTAGATAGTGGCGCTTAAAACACAACCGCGCCTCACCGCTCTGATCTGTTTCTTTCCAGGTGTCGATCCACCTAACACAGTAGAGGCGTTCACCAAAGATGTCATCTGCCCTCGGCACGACATCGTTGATTTCCCATCCACGCAGTAAGCTCTTGCTATCACCGAAGTCGCCCCGCCCGTCACCGCGAATTGCCTTGATTGGTGTGCGTTTCTTGCATTCGGAGTTTGGGCAAACAAGCTCTGAGTCCCGCACCGTCCCATTCTCAGCCATTTCCGATTCACCGTCAGTGACCCCTTCAATGATTTGGAAATCGAATCGTTTTGCGTGGGCATCTGGTGTGAGCCGGGCGATGACGTTTGTCTTTTCGGCTATTACCCATGACGGGGCGAGCGGGATTTGCCAGCCGCACTCGGGACACTTCGTTTCAGTGCAATACAGGTATGCATCAGCCCGCCAGCGCCGCTTGCTCTTCTGGTCAGGCTCCCGGTGTTCGATGCCCCATTCCGTGATTTGGCGATCAACAGACTCGAAAGCTTCCCGTTGAACTTTTTGCACCTCTTCGGAAACTTCCTTCCCAGCACCAATAATGTTGAGTGCAGCCCAGGAAAGCAGCGCCGCAGCAGGGTTTAGATCACTCCCGTAGGATTCGCATCCAAGCCGAGCTGCTTCAAATGGAATCGAACCGCCCCCGCAGAAAGCGTCACCAACCCGAGGGATTCGCCCGAACCGCTTCTTTCCCAGCGCCACGACCAGCTCGGCGAGCGTCGAGGCGTCTGTTCCAAGGTGCCTATTGATGACCTTCCAGCTCTCTACCGACGGCCCATCGATCTGCTCGGGCCGGGCGCAATAGTCGAGGCGCTCGTCGTAGGAGAGGGACAGAAAGACTCGCTTCTGGAGCTCCAGTTTCTGATCCTTCGAAATGCGCTTTAGCTGAGGCTTCTCGATCGTCGATCCCGGCTCGAAATATCGATTCCGTTCCGACGGCGCAAGGCGGATGAACAGCTCCTTCGGCGGGATGGTTTTCGATTTTCGTTGCAGCAATCCGTCTTCGTCCATCGTCATCAACCGGAGAAAAACCTCTCGATCCTTTTCGGGATTCTCGGTTGCAGGAAGCAGGGCGCCGAGAATGGTCGCTCGGCATAATACCAGCGGCTTTCTGCCCCACCACTTCCCCAGCCCCGTGAGGGTTTGACCGGCGACCGCCTTCCTCTCGGTATAGCTCTCTTTCGACATTTTCGAGACCGGGAATTGGGTCTCGAGAAAGCAGGGATCAGCAATAATGTCGGGCACCACGGCGGGTTGGGGCTCCTTAAGCTCTTTCATTCTTGCGCCGCCTCTTGGGAGCTGCTCTCTCTACGTTCGGAGATTCTGCGGCGATTTGTTCGCTGCTCCCATATTCAAGGGAGACCGCCTCGCTCACTAGACGAAAGAACTCGGGCACTACTGGTCTGTCGTAAAGGTGGCCGCTTGCGGGATTTTCGGTAAGAGCGAACCGGACGGCCTTGCGCCATCCACGATTGCGGCCTAGGTCAAAGTGGCCTGTGGCGGCCGCAGTCATCGTGTAGAGCCACCAGCGTTCCTCCGGCGCCAGGCCTTGCCAGTTGGCGACCGCAGTTCGAACGAGAGCGGGGTCCGCATCCTCTATGGCCCATGCGAGCAACGTCAGCTCCTTGCCCAATGTTCGCGACACGGGGTTGAAGCCTGTCTTCCACTTTCCCGGCTTGTGTCCTCTCTTGCGAAGCCGCGCATTAAAATCCGCTCTGACGACCTCAGCTATCTCGTTCCATTTTGACCGTTGGAGCCGGCAGCGAGCCTGGCCGTCCGACCGCTCGTCTCCCCAATGGACGGAGGCCTCTATTGCGGCGGGATCCCATGAAAGATGCTCGCTGATCGCGACTGGAAGCGTCGAACCAGCTGGAACATGGACCAAGAAGTGGGCGGCCGATTCTTCGGGCTTGAACCCGAATGCCCCGGACAGAGTTTCTGCGCCTGTGGCTGCGTTTGAGGTATTCACTGTTTGACCTCTCCCGGCCTCGCCTCTGTCTTGGCTTCATTGAGCCAATCTAGAAGGTTTTGACCTGTCGGGAAATGAAGGCTAGCAGCCGCAATTTCAACCTGGCCGTTCCCCGTAACGCCAAGGCCACGGATGACCTCGACGGCGTTCGTGATCTGGTCCGCGTTCAGTTCGACTAGATCATGGAACGTCAGCTCAGCCCAGCGCTCACCGCTGATGCTGATCTTGATCCCGCTGACCCGGCCGGAGTGGCGCTTAAGCCGCTCCATGAACTGATAAGACTCCGCCGTAAAGAAGAACTCATGCTTTCGTTTCCAGACGCTGGGCTTTTTGGGGTCGATCGCCTCAACGTCCGCCCCTTTCTCCCAATCGACGGCGATCTGAAGGACCTCAGACTCGATGTCCTCTCCGCGAGCGAGGGCGAGCACAACTGGGGTCCCCTTACGAAGCGAGACGGGCCCGCCATAGAGCCCCCCTGATACCTTCGGGTCCGAGCCGTCGGTAGTAAAGCGAATCTCGATCTTTCCATCCCCGTTCGGCGCGGCACGCAACTCCAGCATCTTCTCGTTTTTCTTTCCGGTGAACAGGCGATACTTGAGGCTCAGCCGGTTCTTCCATGTCGTTGCTGGGCCTGTCGGATGGGTTCCCGTCGAATCGACCGCGAGAAAGGAAACCTCGAGTTCATCGGTGGAGAAGACGCCGTTCTCGACCTTCTTGGATTGAGGCGTGGCGTCTCCCCCGATCTCCACAAACACCGTATCGCCGTGAATCGGCGTCACTTTCAATTCGACGGTACCTGTCTCTTCGTTGCGTGAACGTTCTTGAATCTGGACCGAGGTGGTCTTGGCCGGCGGTGGGGAGCGGTCAATGTATCCCGACGCGTCTTCGCGCCAGATTTCCTTGTGCACCATGTCGTCCTTCAAGGCGTCGAGCGCATCCCGCCGGTGCCATTGCCACTGGGGGTTCATCGCGGCGCGCTTTTTCACTTCGGCCCAGAGCATCGTGGGTGTTGTGAAAAGCCGCGCCTCAACCTTCTTCCTGAAGGTTTCGCTCGCTATGTCTTCGGTGTGTTTTTGCTTGTCCTTCAGGACCTGAATAATCTGGTCCTCGCCGTTGTACTTATTGCCCTCGAACTTCATCAAGAAATCGGCGGATGCGAGCGTCTCCTTGTCGCCTTGTTTGGTCGGGTAGTGGAGCACACTGAATGTCTCCTTCACCGCCGACAAGAACTGGCCAAGAATGCGATCCAGAAGCTCGTCAGCCTGCCTGAACTGTGGATCAGTCTCAGGGACGCGGTCCCGCTCCATTTCACCGACGATATGCTGAATCGCTTTCAGCCTCTTCGCCGCCTCAAGCAGGGTGTCAAAGGTGTTTCTCGACCCAGTTAGGAAGGCCACCCGGTTCTTGTAGGTGGTCTGCTCCCAGAACTGCTTGAGCTGCGGGTTCAGACCTTGGCCGACATGGGGCTCGGAGATGACCAGCGTCACGCGGTCCGAAGCCAACGTGATCTCATCGATTGCCGGCAGGGCAAGGACCTGCTGGTAGCACCAGTTGTTCACAGGCTTAAAGGCATCTTCGAGACGCTGGCGAAGCTCCTTCATTGATTGCTCGCGAACGTAGGCGCGGGCGAGCGACTCAAGCTTCGCGTTAAGGTTCTCGGTGTTCTTGAAGAATAGCTTGCCGTCTCTGTTGGAATGCAGGTACCAAGCCGCGGTAGCAAGCTTTTCGAGCACATCGTTCTTGAGCTTCGCAAGATTGCGGCCCGGCCCGCAGAGGTAACCCACCAGCTCGGGGATTGAAAGTCCTAGGACGGCGTTGGGGACATTTGCAAGGGAGGCGACGAAAAGGAGCCGGCAGGCGTCCTGCCCGTCGGTCCCGCCAAGATTGGCGTCCATCACCTCAGCGACCGACTTGCGTTTCGCGTCATTGTCATGGGAGACGGCATTATCCTGACTCGAATTGATCTTGAGAATCTCGGATAAAGTTTCAGGATCTTTCAGGTCCAGGTCCTGAACGGATATCAAGTGCTTCTTGTCAGCCTCGCCGGATTGCCACATCCGAGAAGTAACCACCCGCATCAGCCGGATCAGCGCGCGAGTCTGCTGGAAACCGGGGTTCTCTCGGAAGCGCGCGTAGAGGTCCTTGATCGCCGGATGAAAGGGATAACTGGCCTTCACAAGTTGGGAGAACTGCTCGGGCGATTGAGCAGTGATGTCCATCTGTTTGGCTTCGCGCACAGCCTTCGCATAGGCCTGGGCCACATCTTCGATTTCGGCCTCTTTCGGCAAAGCCTTGAAGAGCCTCTTGCGGAGGATGTGATAGAACTCATCGGTGTTCATCTGCACCGGCGTCAGGTTCATCGCGTGGCGTTGGGCCTCGCTCTGAAGCTGCTGTAGAAGGCCTTGTATCTGGGCGCTGGCCTCGGCGTAGGTTCCGACTAGGTCGGTGATTACAACGCAGACGTTGGAAAGTTCCTTCTCCGCGGCCGCCTCGAACAGATTGGTCAGCGCCGTCGCCGTCACCTTTGACAGGTCAGAATTCCCGATGGCTACCGACTTGGCATTGTCCAGGTAGGGGGGCAATTCATCCAAGAGAATGAGCGTGGGCTCACCCTTAAGGAGATTCACCCATGCCGTGCGCCCGGGCGCCTTGAGCGGGGCGTAGTAGTCTTTGAAGGCGTCGAATCGACCAAGCTGGCGGGCAACCTCGCCCCAAATCCCGTGAGGAACGTCGGTCTCGCGGCCCGAGAACGCGATGACGCGGACCGGTGGGAGCTCTTTTGCGGACGGCAAGTCCTTGAGAATCTGCGAACGAAGCTCGGGGTGCCTGGCGAGCATGCCGAGAGCAACCAAATTGTGCGTCTTTCCGCCGCCCATCGCCTGGGTGAGTTTGAAGAGGGCCTGGTCGGAGTTCCCTTGGAGCCGGCGAAAGGACTCAAGGAGTAGCACCCGCATCCCTTCGGTGACAAAGTTTTCTTCGATGAATTCCTTCGCGTTGATCTTTTCCTCAACGAGGTGGGTGAGGTTGAGGACCGTATCGCGCTTTGACGCGTCGAACACGCTTTCCCGAGGGGTGCAGGCAGCCTTAAGAGTCTTCATTCACTTTCTCCGGTTTTCGGGGCGTTGAGCATTAGGTGGCCGTTAATAGCGCTGTAAAAATATGGATTTTTCGTCGATTGAGCCAGATTGAGCCAGATTGAGCCAGAATGGGACAGAATTGGCGCCTCATCCGGCCCTCTTCAGATGCCACCGTGAGCCGCGCGCTCGGCCCTTAAGTTCCACAAGCTTCAAGCGTCGGAGTAGATAGAGGTCTTCGCGGAGACCTCTTGCCGTCGCGCCCGGCTTCAATAGGGGGAGCATTTCAGCTAATCGGAGCGCGCCAGCCGAGGCGAGTACGTCAAGCAACTCGCGTTGCCGATCCGTGAGGTCATGGCCGATCCTAGTAGGAGGCTGATAACGGGTCGCGCGGAAGCGGACGATAACCGCTCCCGCGATTTCCTCGATCTCCGGTCGTGGAAGGCCGGCGCGATCCATCATCTCGGCCATCTTAATCGTGCCGCGGCCCCAGGTCTCGATGATCCCGCGCCTGTAGAAAACGCCCGCGATGATGGGGTTCCAAGGCAAGGATTCGTGCGGCTTGTAGAGGTCCTGGACCGTGAGGCCGAAGTGCAGGGAGCCGGATGAGCTGATCTCCAAGCGGTCATCGTAGATCGCGACACCGACAGAACCGCCGCCGATGGAGTAGTCCCGGTGGCAGAAGGCGTTCGCAAGAGCCTCGCGGAGAGCGAGCGGAGGGTAGAGCGGGTCGTCTTCGCGCTCGAATAGATTCGGGACCACGCGTCCGGCCACGGGGAGGTGATCCCGGAAAAAGCGCTCGGCTCTTACAAGAAGATCGAATGCGTTCCCATGATACTGTCGATTGTCGATGAACTCGGTCTTGTCCGTGCCCTTGAAGCGCGCGAGCCGAAGCAAGCACTGGGAATACTCCGGCTGCAGCCGCTCGGGGCGCGCGAACAGGACAGCCGCCGCTCGTAGCAACTGGCCGTCCTTGGTGAGCATAAGGCCACGCAGGAGGTCGTCCGGCGCGCGCGTGCCGGGGTCTTCAGAGCGCCCCCGGCGGATCGCTTCCTCCACCGTTCGGACGATCTCGGCCTCATCCAAGTCTTTCACGGTCCAGCCCTCGGCGGGCTGGTTTTCCCAACGCGAGGTGGCGTGGAGTTCCTCAAGCAGCATCCGGTTGTAATCTTCGCGCGTCATCTCGACGTTAGTCGTGCCGACCCGGCGGTAGCCTTTAGTCTTGAAGGTGTACGGACGCCTCGAACCTCGTTCGACAGAAACGACGATGGCCTCGCGGCCATTGCCGACCGGGATTCGCTCGACGGTCGGGAAGACCGGCGGCTCGATCATTCGCAGGTATGCGGCCACATCATCGACCGTCTTATCGGTCACGACCTGGCCGACGACCCGGCCCTTCGCGTCCACTCCGAAGATCACTCGGCCGCCCTTGTGATTGAGCATGGCGCACGCGGCCTTGGCACCCAGGCCGCGCTGGCCCGTGCTGGCCTTGAATTCCTGGGTCTCGGACTCGCCGCGAGCCACCCAGTCCGACAATCGATCTTCAGTTGTCTTCATTTTACGTACAAAGCATTCGGCCAAAGCCGGCGGCCAAATCGCGTCGGCTCGGGCTTCCCCAATAAAAATACAACCCTACAGGCGGACTGCGCCCACGGGCGCGTCGTTGTAAGAAAACGACGAACAAGTCTAGCAAAATCGCCGTTACTTGTCCCGAAATCTGGTGCCTCGGGCAGCGGAGAAAGGGTATAATTCACGCTCAATCCGATGGAAAAAGAGGTACGCTTCGACCCCGCCTTCGATCCGGTGATCGAGGAGATCGTAAGCCAGGTAATCGAAGAGCTTGAGAGGAGGCGAAGCCCGTCCGACGCCATCGTCACTCGGGATTGGCTGACGAAGACGGAAGCCATGATCGACGAGGCGATAGATGTCGTGTTCAAGCCTCTGGCGGACCTGCACCCCGAGGTCCAACCGGCGCTCCGGCAGGTCGTCCAAAGCGTCGTCCGCGAGTCCTGGAAACAGACGGCTAAGCAGCTCCGGCCAAAGGCTTGGGTCGAGAAATGGTGGGCAGCCGAGACGGACGAGGACCGGCAGAGGATCTACTACTGGGCGCTCAAGAATCGCTGCCTCGACTTGAAGCGAAGGAAGAAGGTCGAGGAGAGGCTTTTCACTTCATTTAACGAACTTCAAGACCGGGCGGAGGGAGCGGCCGAAGACTCGAAGCCCGCCGGCCCGAGGCTGCCCTCCACGTCCGACAATCCCGAGCTGAACGAGCTTAAGGCCAAGCTCAAGCAAGCCATCCTCGAACTGCCGATCTTGCTGGCCGTAATCGTCCATCTGCTGCCCTTGGCGAAAGGGAACGCCTCCAAGCTGGCCCGCCATCTGGGCATCCCCCAGCGGCAGATGTCCCGCCACCTCGCTCGCATCCGCGAGCACTTCCAAAAGCACGGCTTAGAGACCTAGGCCCCTGTCTAAAGCCGCCGGCTCGAACGTTATATAGAGTGCGGGGGCCTCGATTGAGGCTGCCAGTGGTGCGTCCACTGGTACAAACACTGGTAAGCGGGTCGGAGGGGCGGTTGGACACTGGCACAGCGGCGAAAAGCGCATTTAAACGCGCCATCCCCCGCCTCCCCCCTTATTCCCCCCGGCCCGCGGGGGGGGGGGGGGGCGGCACCCGCGGGCGCTGCCCCCCCCCCCACTCCCCCAACCATGATGATGAATCATCCTGGTTGCAAGGGACTCGAAACGGGGTGGTAGGTAGGAGAGGCGGGGAATGGCAAAGGAGGTGGGAGGAGATTTGGAAACGAAACTGTCTGACTGGACGGAAGGAAGCCCTGAAGAATTGGGGACGGACCGGCCTGGAGTAGAGCTGGAGGAGACCGAAACCAGCCGGAAGGTCTTGACTCCGAAGGCGCTCGATCTCATGGAGAGGATATCCGAGTACGGGTACCTGACCATGCATGAAGTCCACTTCATATTCGGCAACAAGACCTGGGCGTACAAGGTCGTGAAGGGGCTGCGGGAGCTGGGGCTGGTCGCGGACTTCGAGACGCTCATGAGCCCTCGGACAGGCCACCATTTGACGGCGAAAGGCTACCGGGTCTTGGGCAAGTTCGGGCGGCTCAAGGTCGGCTCGCGCTTCGCTCCGGAGCGCTATAACCTCTTCATTTTCAGACACCGGATGGCCTGCGCCAAGGTCGGATTACTGCTGGAAAAGCACCCGCTGGTCCACCAGTTCCTGCCGGAAAGCCGGCTCTGGAAACGGCGCACGAAGGACACCGACAAGCTCTGCGACGGCGAGTTTTGCTACCGGCTTCCGGGCGAGGAGCGGGGTGAGCGGGTCGGCCTGGAGGTCGAGCTGAACCTGAAGAACCACGATAAGCGGGACGAGTCCTTCCGGCAGTTCCACCGCCGCCGTGACCTGGACCAAGTCTGGTGGATCTGCGCGGACGAGAATATCCGGCGAGCCCTGCGGCGCGAAGTGCTGAATTGGCCCAGCCTTGAGCCGCAGCGACACTTCCTAGCGCTCCTGCACGAGTTCCTGGCGGCCAAGGACAAGGCCGAGTTGATGGAGCCTCGCGGGGACCTGCTGACGATTGACCCTGCTCAGCCGACGCTTCGGCCTCGGCCGCCCGTCCCGCCGGAGCCGCCGCCGCCAGCATCCCCGCCGGCCTCGGTTCCGAAGCCGGTCGTGGAGGCGCGGGCGGAGGTCCCCAGGCCGCCGGAGCCTGCGCCCGTGGTGGAAGCCGAGCCCGGCCTCGCTTGGATGCTTCTCTCCTGGTTTGGCTCCTTAGCGCTGCGCCTCCTCAAGTGGGGCTGGGAATGGCTCTGCGACTCGTGGACCGTCTACCGCTACAACCGCTGGGGCTTCGAGCTGAAGTTCCACCGTTGGCCGCATGTCTGCGCTGCCGGCGCGCTGGTGGTCGGACTCGCCGTCTATCGGCACTGGCCGGCGATCCTCAAGCGGCTGGACCCGCCGCCTCCGCCGCCGACCTGGCGCAAGCGAAAGCTGCGCGACTACGCCGTGCAGGGGCCGAATTGGACCCTCTATCCGGCCGCGTTGAGCTCGGCGGCCGGCAGATACCGCTTCAAGGCTGAGCTCGTGAGCGACCAGTGGCAGCGCACGGTCTGCGGCGCAGCGATCTTCGACGTTCGCGACCGCAGGCTGGCGAGCAGTTCGTGGAAAGACGTGACGATCAAGCAGGGGTACAGGATCGATCCTGATCTGTCGTTTGAGTTTCAGGGGTCTCGGTCGATGGACAGATTCTTCGTGGTCGTCTCCGAGGGTCTGTTCAGTTGCGATAAGACAGGGCGAGGCGAGAGGTTCCTGGTCCGATTCGAGTAGCGGGGCCGTCGTGCCGGTGGGCGGCCGTTAGCCCATCGTTAAACCGGGGTACTGGATTCCCCTAAAATAAAGGCCGGCGAGGCCCGGCCTGCATGGGAGGTCATTGCTCAAGAAAACTGAAATCAACGAGTCGTCGCATAAGCCGCTGGGAAAGAGGCGCCGCAAGCCGCGCCTGCGTCCGAACCATCACCTGATGGAGCCGGACGAGATGACGCCGGACGAACGCTGGGACCGGATCGTGGAGCTTCTGGCATTGATGACGTTGCCAGAAGCTCCCGCCGTTCCGGGTCCCGAGAAGGAGGTTTTGATAGATGAAAGCGGCGCTTGAAAATGATAGGCTAGCCGCTATGGCCAACGAAAAGAAGCCGGTGAAGTGGGTCGCGATCTACACGCGCAAGTCCACGGACGAGAACCTGCACGGAGACTTCACGTCCCTGGACTCCCAGCGCGAGTATTGCGAGGCCTTCATCAAGAGCCGCGAGGCAGAAGGCTGGCGGGTGTTCCCCGTCGAATACAACGACCCCGGCTTCACGGGTGGTAACGCGGACCGGCCGGGCTTGAAGAAGCTGCTGGCCGACGCCAAACAGGGGAAGTTCCAGGCGGTCGTCAGCTACAAGTACGACCGGCTGAGCCGGAACACGAAGGACTTCATTCACATCCTCGAAGCCTTCGACCGGCATGGCATCGTGTATATCTCGGTCACCCAGCCCATCGACACCAGTTCGTCGGTCGGCAGGCTCATGCGCTCGATCCTGGTGGAGTTCTCGCAGTTCGAGCGCGAGCTGATCAGCGAGCGCACCCGCGACAAGCGGGCGGCCATGGCGAAGAAAGGCAAATGGCCGGGCGGACAGCCGGTCCTCGGCTACGATGTAGACGTGGAGAGCAAGAAGCTCCACGCGAACGCGGCCGAGGCCAAGCTGGTCAGGCTCCTATACGAGACCTACCTCAAGACCAAGTCGCTCAGCCAGACCGCCATCCTCCTCAATAAGCAGGGATTCCGGATGAAGAAGTGGACGACGCGCGAGGGAAACGTGCGCGGCGGGCGGCGCTTCAACAAGTCGAACCTGGACTACGTGCTTCGCAATCCGGTCTACATCGGCAAGATTCGCCACAAGAAGGACGTTCACGAGGGCGAGCACAAGGCCATCGTTGAAGTGGCGACCTTCGAGAGAGTCGTCCGGCAGCTTGCCGCCAACGGCCAGAAGAACACGTCCCCGAACCAGGACAAGCACAACTTCCTGCTGCGAAGCCTCGTGCGCTGCGGGGCCTGCGGCCAGCAGATGACGCCGAACTTCGCCTACTCGAAGGGCCGCAAGTATTTCTACTACAAGTGCGTCTCGGTCAATAAGCTCGACAAGTCGGCCTGCCCGACCAAGAGCGCGCCGGCGCGGGAGCTGGAGCGCCTGGTCCTAGACCGGCTGGCGTTCCTCGGCAAGAACAAGAGCGTCGTGGAGCAGGTCGTCGAGCGCGCGCGGCAGAGGACGGGCTCCGAGCTTCCAGCCAAGCAGAAGGAGCGCGTGCGCCTCATCGCGGAGATCGGGCGTCAGGAGTCCGAGGTCGGCAACATCACGGCCATTCTCGCCGCGCAAGGCCAGGCAGCGCCGCAGTACCGCGCCCTCATGGATAAGCTGGGCGAGGTGCAGGGACGGCGCGAGGAACTGGAGAAGAGGGTCCAGAAGCTGGACTGCGAAGTCGTCGAGCTGGAGACGCGCCAGATCGACGCCGAGATCATCCGGCGCAACCTGGAGAACTTCTCGCGCTCATTCCCCCAGCTCACGCCCCAGCACCAGAAGGAATTGCTGGCTATGCTCATCGAGGAGATCATCTACGACACCCAGGCGAGCAAAATGAAACTGACCCTGCGGCCTCTCCCGGAACTCGGCTTCCAGGTCCAAGGCGACAAGGTCAGTTTTGATGAGCGTCAAACTTGGCTGCGGGACTAGGATTCGAACCTAGAAAAGCAGATTCAGAGTCTGCCGTGATACCGTTTCACCATCCCGCAATAAATCAACGGGTCGAGCGGCTGAGACCTAATTCTAACAAATCCCTCCGGTCCCCGGCCAGGGTCAGGGCTTGGAAAGTTCGGCCGGGGGCAAGGCGCCATCGGCGGAAGCGGAGAATTCCACCAAATAACGGGCGTAGGTCTCCAGCTTCTCGTTGGCCGCGACCACGCGCTTGAGTCCGGCGAGCACCCGCTCGCGGTTGGGGGCCCCCCCGCCGTCCAGCGCGATGGGCAGGCAGCGGGGCACGCCGTTGCGGCGCGCGAATTCGGGACGGACCCGGTAGAGCCCCAATCCCAACCCGGCCGCCACGGCCTCCATGACCTCGCGCTCCTCGGAGCGGAAGTCCTCGGCCTGCAGAAGATCGGCCAGTTCGGCCGTGCCGAAGGCGATTTGCGGCTCGATATCCACCGGCAGGCGCCCTCCCAAGACGGTGTGCATCAGGGCGAAATCAGCCTTCATTTTGGACTCCCAATGGGACTTGAGCTTGCGGAACGACTCCGGGAAGACAAAGACGAGGAGCTCGGCGGAAGCCTCGAGGTAGACGTAGGATTCCTCAGGAAAGAAGGGCTTGTCGCAGAATTCGCAGAGCAGGAGATTGCACTCGCGGGCGAGAAGGATGTCCCTGAGTTCGGGGCTGGCATCGCCGTTGATGAAAGTCCAGACCCTGGCGTCGAACTCCTCGCAGCCGGCCGGGCACTGGGCCCGGATATCACCCTGGAACGACATACCCCGATTTTAGCAGGCCTCAGGCCGCTTCGCCAGACCTAGGTCGTCCGGGGGCCCTGAGGGCCCCCCGGACCCGGGACCTAAGACCCCGCCGGCCGCGACCCTCGGCCCAGGCGCCGATCCGCCTCCCCCTGTTAATATATGCCATGCGCCGACCCATGCTTTGGGCATGGTTCCTATGCGTCTGCGCCGCTCTGGCGGGCGGGCCCCCGGCCGCGGCCCAGACCCGCGGGGCGGCCTCCGGCGCCGCGCGCTCGCGTCCCCAGGCCGTGCGCTGGAGCCCCCCGGCCGGGACCTCCTCCGCCGCGCGCCTAGCCGCTCCGTCGGACCCCGCGCGGCTGGCCGCGCCCGCGCCCCTGCCCGAGTTGGCCTCCCCGGCCCCGGCCGCCCCGTCCTCCGAGCCGGGCATGCGGGAATCTCTCGGCGAACTCGCCGGCTTGGCCGGAAGCCAGGCCGCGGCCCCGTCCCCCGATCTCTCGCCCGCGGGCCCCGAACTGACGATGACTCCCGAGACGATCGAGCGCCTGCGCCCCCTTCTTCTCGACTCCGCCCAACCGGTGCTCAGTCCCGGGGGCTTCCAGGCGCTGGTCGAGGGCACGGTCGAGCCGGATTTCCGCCGTGCCAAGGAAGTCTCCCAGTGGCTCTCGGCCATGCACCAGACTTTGGCCGCGGTCATCAACCGCCTGGAACCCGGGGATGACCGCGCCGCGATCGCCTTGGCGCTCACCAGCCGCTTCACCTCCCTCTTGAGGAGGGCCGAGCAGAATCCCTCCCTGCACGCGGAGGGACGCCGCCTGGCGGCGCGGGCCCGGGCCTCCTACCTCGACACGCGCCTGATGGTGGAAGAGCTCTCCCTCGCCCGCCAGGCCTCCCTGACCTACCTGCGGGTCGATGCGGTCCTGCGCCGCCATGAGCCCGCGCCGGTCCAGGGAGCCGAGGAGGCGTCGCTGCCGGAGTGGTCCATCCCCGAGCCCTTCCCCGAAAGCCGCCGGGTGACGGATGAGAACCAGGTCGGCACCCTCTTGACCAATCCCCGCGAGGCCGCGCGCCAGCTCAAGCACCTGGAGTTCCTGGTCGAACGGGTGGAGACTCAGGCCCGCATCATCGAGCAGCCCCCCTTTTCCAAGGGCTTCCGTCAGCGCTACCGGACCCACCTTGAAGGACTGCTGCCCCAGATCCGCAACGCCGCGGAGCGCTACCGCGGCGAACTCTACCGCATCGCCTGGCTGACCCTAAACCGCGGGCTGGCGCCTCCGGCGCACCGGCGCCTGGTGCAAATCCCGCGGCATCAGGGCCTCGAGCTCATTTCGGAGCCCGGGGGCTACCGCCTGGAGGTCCGCTTCTACACCGACATCCGCGAACCGGCCGTCCTCCAGGTGGCCAAGGACTCCATCGAGAGCTACTGGAAGGGGACTTTCTCGATGCACGGTCGGACTCTCCGGTGGCGCACGAGGGTCTCGATCACGGAGCTTGCCGAGGGCGCGCCCTTTCCCGCCGACGCTCTCGAGTTGCGCGACGGCGGCGTCACCTACAGCCACGCCCGGGGCCGCGTACTGGCGTTGGGCCGAAGGCATCTGCCCTACGCCATGCCCGCCCACGAGTTCGGCCATATCTTGGGCCTGCCGGACGAGTACGACGAGACTTTCGACACGGAGCGCCGCGTCGGCGTGGAAACCCAGCTCGCGGGCAGCCTGATGGGCTCCAACTCCGGCGTGGTCCAACCCCGCCACTTCGAGCTCGCCTTCCGGCTCCTGCGGCGCGGCGGACGCATCCGCTCCGGGGATCAGCCCCTTCCGGCCGGGGCCATGGCGTCCCCCCGGTACGACGCCGGGCCGACGCAACCCAGCGCGGCTCCCCCCTCCCGCCCCGAGGAGAAGCCCCCCGCTCCGTCCGGCATCAAGGGCCTGGTGGCCGCGCATTCCTTGGGCATCTTCAACGACGCGGCCCTTAAATCGCTTTTCGCCCTCTGGGTGGCCGCGACCCTGCCCGCGGCCCAGGCCGGCGTGATGATCAGCCTGGGAACGGCCCTTCTCATCGCGCCCTTCCTGTTCTTCTCCTTCTTCGCCGGCCGGCTCACGGACCGCGTGGACAAAGGCAAGCTCGTGATCGGCCTCAAGGTCGTGGAGCTGGGCCTGGCGGCCCTGGCCGGGGCGGCCCTGGCCTTCCACAGCGTTTGGGCGATGCTGGGCCTGCTCTTTCTCATGGGGACCCACACCGCGCTCATGGGGCCCGCCAAGTACGCCCTGCTTCCCGAACGCGTTCGCCCCGCGGACCTCTCGGAGGCCAACGGAACCATGGAACTCGGTTCCTTCGTGGCCTTCATGGGAGGCACGGCGGCCGGAGGCCTCCTTTATATGGCCATGGCCTCGGCCCTGCCCCTGACGAGCGCGGTGTTCGGCGCGGTAGCGGTGGCCGGCATACTGGCGAGCTTGACCCTGCGCGGCGCGGGCCGCGCCGTCAGCGCGGCGCCCGCCGCGGCGCTTTCGCCCGCGCGGCCTTGGCTGCCCAAGGGTCTCTGGGGACCCGCGGCGGGAGTCGGCCTATTCTGGTTTCTCACCTCGCTGCTGCAGATGAACATCTTCCTCTTCGGACAGCACACGCTCAAGATCGGCGAAGGGGCCACCACGGGGCTCCTGGCCGGAGCGGGAGTCGCCATGGGGATCGGCTCCTTCCTGGCCGGGAAACTGTCCCAGGGGAAGGTCCAATTGGGCCTTGCCCCGTGGGGGCTCCTGGGACTGACCGCCTTCATGCTCGACCTGGCCCTTTTCGGCGCGGGCTCCTGGGTCCGGGCCGCCGTCGATCTGGCGGGCCTGAGCGTGAGCGCGGGGCTCTTTTACATCCCTCTCAATTCCTACATCCAGCAGCAGAGCCCGCCCGAGGCGCGCGGCCGCATTCTGGGCGCCTCGAATTTCCTCAGCTACGGAGCCATACTCCTGAGCGCCGGGCTCTACTTCGCGCTGACGGCGTGGGCGGGCCTGACTCCGGCCGGGATATTCCTGGCGGGCGCGGCGATCGCGGCCGCGGCCTTAGCGCCCGTGGGCCTCGCCCTCGGACCGCAGGCCCTGGCCTTCGCCCGGGATTTTCTGAACCGCGGCCGCTAGGGCTTCTTGCCCGCGGCGTCGATCTTGGCGTCCCGGGAGAGCTCGCCGGTCTTGGACCCCGGCTGTTGGGACCCGCCCCGGTAGTCCGCGAAGGGATCCTCGGGCCGGCCCCCCCCGGCCAGGATCTTAACGGCCTCGGCGCAGGTCTCTCGGGTGCGGCGGGTTTCCTTCAGCCCTTTGTCGAGGTCCTTGCGGGCCTCCGCGGGGACCCGCTCCTTGAGCGCGACGATTCCTTCGCTCCAGCGCGCCGACATCTCGGAAATTTTTTCAGCCGCCGCCTTGGCCCCGCTCTCATTGGCGAAGGCCGCGGACTCGATCAGGCGCCGGGACTTGCGCAGGACCTTCACGATGGCCTTGACCTCGTCGGCCACCTCGCGGGCGGTGACGCCGCTCCCGGCGCGCTCGCCCAGCGAGTTCAGCTGTGACCGGGCCTGCTCCGCGAGGGAGACGGCCTCGCTCGATTTGCGGCCCATGGGCGGCTCGCCGAAGGCGGTCCCGGCGTTTGCGAGAGCGATCGTCAGAACGGCCGCGTAAGTCTTGAACATGTGTCCTCCTGTAATATCCGGGCCGAGATCGGGCCCCCATTACTATAGCGCTGGAACAGCCTCCTGGCAAGCGGCTTTTTGATAAACTCTCGCTCCCATGCGCGCCCCCCTCCTCGTCTTGCTCCTCGCCGCCGCGCCGGCGCACGCCGGTTCCAAGGCCGACGGCATCAAGGGGGCCGTCGAGACCTTCGAGGCCTTTGTCTCGGCCTTGAAGATGCTGGTCGAGTTCGGCGCCGCGGTCGGACAAGCCTCCTCGGCCAGGGAGACCCCAAGCGCCGCGGTCGACGCCCCGGCCCGAGGCGCGGACGGGCGCCCGGTCCGCCTCAGGCGGCTCCTCTACTTCGCGCGGACCGGGAACCCCGGGGCCTGCTACAACCTCGGGGTGATCCATGCCAAGGGTTCGGGCGTCCCGCGCGACTACGCCGCGGCGGTCCTGTGGTTTCTGAAGGCCGCCGACAAGGGCCACGCCGAGGCGCAAAACGCCCTGGCCACCTTCTACCGTTTCGGCCACGGGGTGCCGCGCAACAGTCCCCAAGCCCTCAAGTGGTACCGCCTGGCCGCGGCGCAGGGCCACCGGGGCGCGCGCTACAACCTGGCGACCCTCTATCAAGCCGGAGACGGGGTTCTACAAGACAAAGCGGAAGCCAACCGCTGGTTCAAGCTCGCGGCCGAGTCGGCCGGACAGACCACGAAGGACTGGGAGGAGGTCGCCCGCGCCGGGGAGGCCTCCGTCCGGGTTCCGGGCGGGATCATCGACGCTCATACCCACACCGACTTCACGGGCCGGCCCGAACCCTTCACGGGCATACTCGACTCCCGCGAGCGGTATCTGGAGGAGCTCGAATCCGTGGGCGCCATCGGCGCGGTCTCCCACACCGATGAGAACGGCGCGGGATACGACGACGAACTGCGGCGCAAAGGGGTGGTCTTCTGCGCCGGGGTCATGGAAAAGCCCAATCTAGGCGCCATCGAAGCCGGACTCAAGTCGGGGCGCTACCGCTGCATCAAGATCTACCTGGGCTATGCCCACCGCTTCGCCTACGACCGGGCCTACCGGCCGGTCTACAAGCTCGCCCAGCGCTACCAGGCGCCGGTGGTGTTCCACACCGGAGACCCCACCTCCACGCGCGCCAAGCTCAAGTTCGCCGACCCCCTCACCATCGACGAGGTCGCGGTGGACTTCTCGAGCGTCACCTTCGTCATCGCCCACTGCGGCAACCCGTGGATTCAATCCGCCGCCGAGGTGGCCTACAAGAACCCCAACGTGGTCCTGGAATGCTCGGCCATGATGCTCGGCAACCTCGACAAGCTGCCGGCAGAACAGGTCGAAATCTACATGGTCGATCCCATCGCCTGGCTGTTCGGCTACATCGAAGACCCTTCCAAGCTGATGTTCGGCTCGGACTGGCCCCTGGCCGACATCCGCTCCACCGTGCGCGCCACCCAGCGCGCCATCCCGGCGGAGCATTGGAAGGCGGTCTTCCGCGACAACGCCGCCCGCGTCTTCAAAATGGAGTCCGCGAAGGGCTCGCCTTGAGGCTTCGTCCGCTCGGCCGCACGGGACTGAATGTCTCGACAATCGGCTTCGGGGCCTGGGGCATCGGGGGAGCCATGTGGCAGGGCGGCGATGACGCGGAGTCTCTGGCCGCGCTGGCCCGGGCCCTGGCGCTGGGCATCAACCTCTTCGACACGGCTTACGTCTATGGCGACGGCCACTCGGAAAAACTGCTGGCCCGCGCCTTCGAGGCCGCCGGGCGGGGCGCCCTCGTCGCGACCAAGGTTCCCCCCAAGAATTTCCGCTGGCCCGGCGCCGGGAAACTCTCCGAGACCTTTCCTCCCGACTGGGTGATCCATTGCACCGAACGCAGCCTGCGCAACCTCCGGAGGGACTGCGTGGACGTCCAGCAATTCCATGTCTGGCGCGACGCCTGGCTCGACGATCCGGCCTGGGGAGACACCTGGAAGGCGGTGGAGACCCTCAAGCGCCAGGGCAAGATCCGCTTCTGGGGCGCCTCGATCAACGATTTTGACCCGGGCGGGGCGCTGCGCCTGGCGGGCTCGGGCCTGGCCGACACCATCCAGGTCATCTTCAACCTGTTCGAGCAGGCGCCTCAGGAGGAGCTCTTCCCCGCCTGCCGGGAGCGCGGGGTCGGGATACTCGCCCGCGTGCCGCTTGATGAAGGGGGCCTGACGGGCAATCTCACCGAGGCGACCCGGTTCCCGGACGGGGATTTCCGGAACTCCTACTTCGCGGAGGGGCGGCTGGCCGAGACGGTGCGGCGGGCCCGGGCCCTGGAGCCGGTCCTGGTCGGCGCGGATTCCCCGGACCTGGCCCACGCGGCCCTGCGCTTCACGCTGAGCAGCCCCGACGTTTCGACCGTCATCCCGGGCATGCGGCGGCCGGCCCATGTCGAGGCCAACGTCGCCGCCGCGAGCGGCGCGCCCTATCCCGAGCCGGTCCTGCGCTCACTGCGGGCGCACGCGTGGAAGCGGACCCGCGGGTGACGCTTCCCACGGTACGCGCGGCAGGTTGTGTCGCGGCCATCTGGCTCGCCTCCACGTGCGTCGCCGCCCCCTCCGGGAAGGGAGGACGACCGCCCTCCGGGGACGGCGGCCCCATGGCCGCCGAAGTCATCCTGGTCAAGGGCGGGGAGCTGACCGCCGGCTCCAAGGTCCTGCGCCCGGGCGATGAAATCGCGCCCGGCACCAAACTCCACTTGAGCGCCGGGACCGCCACCCTCGCCATCAACGGCGGACGTCTCCTGTTGAAAGGCCCGGCCAGTTTCGTCCCCCACGCCAAGAGCGGGAGCCTTCTGCTCGGCGGGCTGCTGGCCTCCCTCTCCGGCGTGCGCTGGGCCCTCACGACCCCCACGGTCACCGCGGCCGCGCCGGGGACCGAGTTTTACGCCGAGGCGCGCGGCCTGGACGTGACTTACCTGTGACTGTGCTAAGGGCGCCTGCGCGTCTCGGACCCGGCGCGGCGGCGGCGCGCCTTCAAGGTCGAACTGAAGACCCAACACCATGAGGCGCATCTGTTCACCGCCACGCCCTCCGGCGTCCTCCAGACCGACGCGCCCGTGGAAGGCCACTGAGGAGATGGCCGCGCTGCGAGCGAAATGAGGAAGTGGGTTCTCATCTTGATCTTCGGTTCGATCGCGTTTGCCCTCGCTTTCATCGCCCGGCTCCGGCGATTGCCCGCCTGCTCCTAATTTGCTAACTTATAGGGGAATCCGGCCCACGGAGGTGCACCCCTGGCGTTCTTCATCGGACGTGACCGCGAGGCCCGCAGGGCCTACGGATTCGACGAGATAGCGCTGGTCCCCGGGAGCGTGACGGTCGACCCCGAGGAGACCGACACCCGCCTGACCCTGGGGCGCGTCACCCTCGACATCCCCTTCCTGGCCTCGGCCATGGACGGCGTGGTCGACGTCCCCTTCGCCGTCGCCATGGGCAAGATGGGGGGCCTGGGCGTGCTCAACCTCGACGGGATCAACACCCGCTACGACAAGCCCCGCGAGGTCGTCTCCCAGATCGCCGGCGCCGGCCCCGAGAAGGCGACCCAGCTCGTCCAGGACCTCTACCGCAAGCCCATCCGCGAGGAGCTCATCGGCCGCCGCATCAAGGAGATCAAGGAGTCCGGAATCCCCTGCGCGGTCTCGACCATCCCGCAGAACGCGGAGCGCTACGGCCCGCTGGTGGCCGAGGCGGGCTGCGATCTCTTCTTCATCCAGGCGACGGTGATCACCGCACGCCACCGCTCCCGGCGCTACCAGAGCCTCGACATCCCCCGCCTGTGCAAGAGCGCCGGCATTCCGATCGTGGTGGGCAACTGCGTGACCCGCTCCGTGGCCCTGGAGCTCATGGAGCAAGGCATCGCGGGGCTCCTGGTGGGCGTGGGCCCCGGCGCCGCCTGCACGACGCGCGGGGTCCTCGGCCTGGGGGTCCCCCAGGTCACGGCCACGGTCGACTGCGCGGCCGCCCGCGACACCTATTTCAAGAAGACCGGCCGCTACGTCCCCATCATCACCGACGGCGGCATGAGCATGGGCGGCGACATCTGCAAGGCCATCGCCTGCGGCGCCGACGGCGTGATGGTCGGCTCGGCCTTCGCCCGCACCAAGGAGGCGCCCGGGCAGGGCTTCCACTGGGGCATGGCGACTCCCCATCAAAACCTTCCCCGCGGCACCCGCATCCACGTCGGGATCACCGGCACCCTGGAGGAGATCCTCTACGGCCCCTCCCGGACCGACGACGGCACGCAAAACCTCGTCGGAGCGCTCAAGACCTGCATGGGCTCGGTCGGCGCGGCCAGCATCCGCGAAATGCAGATGACCGAGATTATCATCGCTCCCTCGATACAAACCGAAGGCAAACTTTTTCAGAAGGCGCAACGGATCGGGATGGGGAAGGGGTGAGCGCCTTCGGCGCTGTTTCCCCTCACCAACAGTCCCCCCGCGTCGGGGGGGGACTGTTGGTGTTGGACTTCGGCTCCCAGTACACCCAGCTCATCGCCCGAAGGCTGCGGGAGCTCGAGGTCTACGCGGAGATCATCCCCTACTCCGCGCCGGCGGATGAAATCCGCCGGCGCATGCCGTCGGGATTGATCCTTTCGGGCGGCCCCGACAGCGTGCACAAGAAGGGCTCCCCGCGCCCTGACCCGGCCATCTTCGCACTTGAACTTCCCATCCTCGGCATTTGCTATGGGATGCAACTGCTCGTCGCGCTGCATGGCGGGAAGGTTTCACCTTCCCGCCGGCGTGAATACGGCCACGCCGACCTCGACATACTTCGTCCCCATCCCCTCTTCGACGGACTCCCCGCCCAGCTCCCGGTCTGGATGAGCCACGGCGACGGGGCCGAAAACCTCGGCAACGGATTCCAGATCCTGGCCAAGACCCGCTCAGCGCCCTATGCCGCCATCGCCGACGAAGATAAGTCCTGCTACGGGGTCCAGTTCCATCCCGAGGTCGCCCACACCCCGCAGGGGGCGAAGCTCCTCGAAAATTTCGCGCGCCGCATCTGCGGCTTGAAGGAGCGCTGGACCGTGTCCTCGATGCTCGAGCGCTGCCTCGCTTCGGTGCGTGAAACGGTCGGCGGCGGATCCGTGGTGCTGGCCCTTTCCGGGGGGGTCGACAGTTCGGTGGCCGCGGCGATCATCCAAAAAGCGATCGGAAAACGACTCCGGTGCGTCTATGTGGACACGGGGCTTCAGCGCCGGGGGGACCGGGAAACCGTCAGGACCCTGGGTCGCAAACTGGGGCTTTCACTCAAGATCCGCGACGCCCGTGATCTCTTCCACCGGCGACTGGCGGGCGTCGCGGCGCCGGAGCGCACGCGCAAGATCATCGGCCGGACCTTCATCGCGGTCTTCGAGCGCGAGGCCCGGCGTTCGGGCTGCGGCTTCCTCGGTCAAGGCACGCTTTACCCCGACGTGATCGAATCGGTTTCGGTCAAGGGACCCTCGGCCGTCATCAAGAGCCACCACAACGTCGGCGGCCTGCCCAAGAGGATGCGTCTGAAGCTCGTCGAGCCCCTGCGCTGGTTCTTCAAGGACGAGGTGCGCCGCCTGGGGACCGAGCTGGGCCTGGCCCCGGACATACTCGGGGCCCATCCCTTCCCGGGCCCCGGGCTGGCGATCCGCATACTCGGCGCCGTCACGGCCGAAAGGCTCGAGACGCTTCGCAAGGCCGACTGGATCGTGCGCGAGGAAATCCGCCGCGCGGGTCTCCACGCGCGGCTCTGGCAGGCTTTCGCGGTGCTCCTGCCGGTCAAATCCGTCGGGGTGATGGGCGACGAGCGCAGCTACGAAAACGTCCTGGCCGTCCGGGCCGTCGAGAGCGTCGATGGGATGACCGCGGACTGGGCGCGCCTCCCCGCCGACGTTCTGCAGCGGATCGCGGGCCGGGTCATCGGCGAGGTGCGCGGGGTCAACCGGGTGGTCTACGACATCAGCTCCAAGCCCCCGGCCACGATCGAATGGGAGTGACGATGCCCGAGGCTCCCAAGACGGAGGAGAACGGCCTGAAGCTTCTGCGCCGCGGCAAGGTCCGCGACGTCTACGACCTGGGGACGGAGCTGCTCCTCGTGGCCTCGGACCGGGTCTCGGCCTTCGACCACGTCCTGCCCACCCCCATCCCGGGGAAGGGCGAGATCCTCACGCGCCTTTCCGGGTTCTGGTTCAAGGAGACGGCGGGCATCGTCTCCAACCACATGATCGCCTGGGACTGGGACGACATCACGGCGCGCCGCCCCGAGCTCAAGACCCTCCCCCCCGGGGATTTCGCGGGCCGCAGCATGCTGGTCCGCAAGGCCCAGCGGTTCGACGCCGAGTGCGTCGCGCGGGGCTACCTGGCCGGGTCGGGCTGGGGGGAATACCAGGCCTCCGGCCAAGTCTGCGGCCACCGCCTGCCGTCGGGGCTCACCCAGTCGGCCCGGCTGCGCCAGCCCCTGTTCACCCCCGCCGCCAAGGCCGACGCGGGGCACGACCTCAACATCCCCCGGGAGCGGCTCGCCGAGCTCATCGGCGGCGAGCGCGCGGCCGAACTCGAGCGCCTGACCCTGGCTCTCTACGAATTCGCCAGCCTGCGGCTGGCCAACGCCGGCTTGATCCTCGCCGACACCAAGTTTGAGTTCGGCTTGATCGACGGCCGCGTCGCCCTCATCGACGAGGCGCTCACCCCGGATTCCTCGCGGATCTGGGAAGCCTCGGCGTGGCGGCCCGGAGGCGCCCCGCCCAACTTCGACAAGCAATTCCTCCGGGACCATCTCGAGCAGAGCGGCTGGGATAAGAATCCGCCCGCGCCGGCCCTGCCGGATGCGATCGTTTCGGAGCTGTCCGCCCGCTACCGCCGCGCCCTGGAGCGGATCACCTCATGAGCCCGCCCCCCCTGCCCGCGTCCCAGGCCGTCATCGAGGTGATGCTGCGGCGCGAGTTCCCGGACCCCGCGGGGGCCTCGGCCCTCTCCTTGCTGCGCCAGGCGGGCGTGATGACGGCCCGGGAGGTGCGCGAGAGCCTGCTCTACGACGTGCGGGGACCGCTCTCCGCGATTCACCTTCAGCAGGCGGCCCGCGAGCTCCTGGCCGACCCCGTGACGCAGGAGTTCCGCCTGGCGGCCCCGGCGCCGATCGCGGCTCTCAACGGCATGAACCAGTGGCGCGTCGAGGTGTGGCTCAAGGACGCGGTCAGCGATCCGGTCGGCGATTCCGTGCGCGAGGCGATCGGGGACCTCGGCCTGCCGGCCCCGCTCTCGGTCCGCGCCGGCCGCGCCTGGCGCATCGAGGGCAAATGCCACCGCGTGCAGCTCGAGAAGGCCGTGTCCCGCACCCTGGCCAACCCCGTCATCCACCGATTCATCGTCCGGGAGACCCATGCCTGACGCTCAAGCATCTCCCCATCGCGTCAGGCACCATGCGCTACCGCGCCAGGTGCCTGAGCGCGCCCCCGCTCCCGCCGCGCCGGACACCGGCCTGAATATCCGGGGCCTCTCCCCCAAGGAACTGCGCGCCTTGGGGGCCGCCAACGGCTGGAGCCTCAGCGAACTCGAGCTCGGAGCCATACAAGCTTTCTTCCGCAAGGAAGGGCGGGAGCCCAGCCGCGCCGAGCTGGAGACCATCGCCCAGACCTGGTCCGAGCACTGCAAGCATAAGACCCTCACCGGGCCGATCCGCTATTCCGAGGGAAAGAAGACCCGGCTGATCAAGAACCTGCTCCAGGAGACCATCTTCAGGCCGAGCCTGAGCCTGGGCAGACCCTGGGTCCTCTCGGCCTTCAAGGACAACGCGGGGATCGTCCGCTTCGGGAAAGGCGGCCGGTGGGCCCTGGCCGTCAAGGTCGAGACTCACAACCATCCCTGCGCCATCGAGCCCTACGGCGGCGCGGAGACCGGGGTCGGCGGGGTGATCCGGGACGTCCTCGGGGCGGGCCTGGGCGCCAAACCCGTCCTCAACACCGACACCTTCTGTCTGGCCCGGCCCGATTACAACGGCCCCCTGCCCGAGGGGGCCCTGCACCCCGGACGCACCCTGCGGGGGGTCGTGGCGGGCGTCCGGGACTACGGCAACCGCATGGGCATCCCGACGGCGGCGGGAGGGCTCTTCTTCGACGACGACTACCGCTTGAATCCCCTGGTTTTCTGCGGCAGCGTGGGCGTCATGCCGGCTTCAGCGGTTCGCAAGGACGTTTGCCCGGGCGACCTCATCGTCGCGGTGGGCGGCCCCACGGGACGCGACGGCCTGCGGGGGGCGACCTTCTCTTCCGCCGCCATCGGAGCGGCCGATGACCCCGCTCGGGAGAGCGACCGGTCCGCGGTCCAAATCGGCCACGCCATCAACGAGAAGCGCCTGCTCGACGCCCTGCTCGCGGCCCGCGACAGGCGGCTCTACCGGAGCGTCACGGACTGCGGGGCCGGGGGCTTCTCCTCGGCGATCGGCGAGATGGGCGCCACGCGCGGCGCGCGGGTGGAACTCGAGAAAGCCCCGCTCAAGACCTCGGGGCTCGAGCCTTGGGAAATCTGGCTCTCCGAGTCGCAGGAGCGCATGGTCTTGGCCGTTCCTCCCTCCTCGCTCAAGGCGCTCGAGGAAGTCTTCAGGCTCGAAGGCTGCCCCTTGGCGGTGATCGGCCGCTTCACCAACACCGGCAGGCTGGTCGTGACGCATCAGGGCCGGCCCGTGGCGGACCTGCCGATGGCCGCTCTCCACGAGGGGATGCCGCGCGCGACGCGTGCCGCCGCTTGGAACCCGCAGCCCCAGCCCTCCTCCAAGTCCGCGGGTTCGGCCGCCGACATCTTCAAGGTCCGCAACGGGGCCAAGGGCAAGCTCGGCGACACCCTCCACGCGATGCTCGCCCATCTCAACGTTTGCAGCCGCGAGTGGGTCATCCGCCAGTACGACCACGAGGTCCAGGGCGGGACCGTGGTCAAGCCCCTCCAGGGGCTGCGGCATGACGGTCCGGGCGACGCCTGCGTGATCTGGCCCCAAGCCGCGACCGGCGATTGGGAGGACTGGTCCGGGTTCGCCGTCGGCCACGGCCTCAACCCCGCCTACGGCCGCAACGACCCCTACCGCATGGCCCTGTGCGCGGTCGACGAGGCCCTGCGCAACCTCCTGTGCGTGGGCGCCGACATCTCCCGGGCGGGCCTGCTCGACAACTTCTGCTGGGGAAGCCCCGACGACCCCGCGCGCCTCGGGGGCCTGGTGCGGGCCGCCCTGGGCTGCCGGGACGCGGTCCGCGGCTACGGCGTCCCTTTCATCTCGGGCAAGGACAGCCTGTACAATCAGTCGCGGGACGCGGGGTCCCGGGATTTGGCGATTCCCGGAACTCTGCTCGTGACCGCGGTGGCGCCGCTGACCGACGTCCGCCACGCCGTGACCATGGATTTCAAGGGCCCCGGCAACGCCTTGATCCTCGTGGGGCGGACCTCCGAGGAGCTCGGGGGCTCCCTGCTCCACCAGCTCTCGGGCCGAAACGGCGCCGCGCCCCAGCCCGACCCCAAGTCCGCGATGAAATCTTTCCGGGCGGTCCAAACCGTCCTCGCCAAGCGCCTGGCGCTCTCGGCCCATGACCTTTCCGAAGGGGGGCTCGCCGTCACCGTGGCCGAGATGGCGTTCTCGGGCGAGTTCGGGGCCGCCCTCGAACTCGACGCGGTCCCGCGCGACCCGCGGATGTACTCGAGCGAGACCATCCTTTTCTCCGAGAGCGCGAGCCGCATACTCCTTGAAGTCTCGCCGAAAAACGAGCCCGCGGTCCTGCGCCTCCTCAAGGGCATCGGGGCCCACCGGATCGGCGCCACGATCGCCAACCCCCTCGTCCGCGTCAAGGGCCTCGACGGGGCGGTGGTGCTCGAGGAGCCCCTGGCCAGCCTCAAGGCCGCCTGGCAGAAGACCCTCCCGGAGCTGCTGCGGTGAAAACGGGGCGCAAGGCGCGGGTGCTCATCCTCCGGGCTCCCGGGACCAACTGCGACCTCGAGACCGCCAACGCCTTCCGGCAGGTCGGGGCGGCCCCCGAACTCGTGCGCATGGCCGACCTGCGCGCCGGGCGGGCCCGGCTTCTGGACTACGCCATCGCGGCCATCCCCGGCGGTTTTTCCTACGGCGACGACGTCGGCGCCGGCCGGGTGCTCGCCAACCAGGTGCGCCTGCACCTGCGGGATCTGCGCACTTTCATCCGGACCAAGCGCCCGGTCATCGGCATCTGCAACGGCTTCCAGACCTTGGTCAAGGCGGGCCTGCTCCCGGCCTCGGCTTCCGGCGAACAGACCGCGAGCTTCACCTTCAACGACTCGGGCCGCTTCGAGGCCCGGTGGGTCCACCTTCGGCTCAACACCCAGAGTTCCTGCCTCTGGACCGCGGGCCTGCCCGAGATGATCGAGCTCCCCGTCGCCCACGGCGAGGGCAAGCTCGTCTTCAAGTCCCCGCGCCACCTCGAGGACTTGAAGAAGAACAAGTCCATCGCCATGCAGTACGTCTCCGACGACGGCAAGCTCCTGGGCTACCCCCACAACCCCAACGGCTCGATCTTCAACGTGGCGGCCCTGACCAATCCCGAGGGCAACTGCCTGGGCCTCATGCCCCACCCCGAGCGCTTCGTCTCCCGCTGGCACCACCCCAACTGGACCCGCCAGACCTTCATGAAGGAAGGCATCGGGCTGGAGATGTTCCGCAACGCCGTCAAGCACGTCAACTGAGCGGCCCCGCCGCCGCAGTCATCCACCGCGCTGGGAACGACCCAAGTCGTGTGGATAACCTGGTGCTTGCCGCCCGGGAATATCCTAGAATGGAGTCAGGGGGGGTCCCTTCCCCCCGTTTACCGATGTGCGGCATATTCGCGATCTCCGATCATCCTGAGGCGGCCGAGCTCGCCTACCTGGGCCTCTTCGCCCTGCAGCACCGGGGGCAGGAGTCCGCGGGCATCGTCACCAGCCACAAGGGCGAGATCTCCGCCCACATCGGCATGGGCCTGGTCGCCGAAGTCTTCAACCGCCAGGCCCTGGCCCTTCTGCCGGGCCGCGCGGCCATCGGGCACGTGCGCTACTCGACCACCGGGGCCAGCCACATCAAGAACGCCCAACCCCTGGTCTTCAAGAACATCCATGGGCCCGTCGCGATCGCTCACAACGGCAATCTCACCAACGCCATGGAGACGCGCGGGCGCTTGGAGAAGCGGGGGGCGATCTTTCAGTCCTCCACGGATTCGGAAGTGATCGTGCATCTGCTGGCCCGCCACCAGGGGCCCCTCGAGGACGCCATCATCGAGAGCCTCCGGCAGGTCGAGGGCGCCTACTCCCTGCTCTTCATGACCCCCGACCGGATCATCGCGGCGCGCGACCCCTATGGCTTCAGGCCCCTCATCTTGGGCCAGCTCGACGGCTGCCACGTCCTGGCCTCCGAGACCTCGGCCCTCAACCTGGTCAAGGCCAAGGCGGTGCGCGAGGTCGAGCCCGGCGAGATCCTGGTCATCGAGGGCAAACGCCTGAAGTCCCTGCGGCCCTTCAAGGCCCCCCCGCGCCTCGCGCGCTGCGTCTTCGAGCAGGTCTACTTCGCGCGGCCGGATTCCTCCATCTTCGGCCGCAATGTCCAGGCCGCGCGCCGCGAGCTCGGCCGCGCCCTGGCGCGGGAGATGCGGGGCCTCGCCGCCGACATCGTGGTCCCGGTGCCCGACTCCGGGGTCTCGGCGGCCCTGGGCTTTTCCGACGAGTCCAAGATCCCTTTCGAGATGGGCCTGGTGCGCAGCCACTACGTCAGCCGCACCTTCATCAAGCCCACGCAGGAGCTGCGGGAGATCGCCACGAGCCTCAAGCTCGCCCCGGTGCCGGAGACCCTCCAAGGCAAGCGCGTCATCCTCGTGGATGACTCGATCGTGAGGGGGACGACCTCGCAAAAGATCACCCGGAGCTTGCGCTCCGCGGGGGCGCGCGAAGTCCACATGGCGATCTCCAGCCCGCCCATCGTGTCGCCTTGTTATTACGGCATCGACACGCCGCGCGCGGGAGAACTCGTGGCCAACAGACTGTCTCTTGAGGAGATCAGGAAGTACTTGGAGGTGGACAGTCTCCATTATCTGTCACTCGATGCCATGCTGGCCGCCGCCTCCGGCGGCGGCGGCGAGGGCTATTGCACCGCCTGCTTCACCAAGGTCTACCCGACCCCCATCCCGGACTATCAGACCCCGGAGCCGCGCAAAGCATGAAGCCGCTCAAGGTCCTCCTGCTGGGCTCGGGCGGCCGGGAGCACGCCCTGGCCTGGAAGCTTTCCCAATCCCCGCTGCTGTCCAGGCTCTGGGCCGCGCGAGGCTCGGAGGCCATCGCCGAGTTCGCCGAGCCCGTCGAACTCGATCCCGCGGATGGGCCG
>CAYJXJ010000027.1:21005-36338 GCA_964374095.1 uncultured Elusimicrobia bacterium | reverse complement strand
AGTCCGTCGGAGCGCAGCGGTTCTTGCATAGTGACCATGAAGCCTAAAACATGGGATACCGCACCAGATTGAGGTAGACGTCTTGGATGGCGTCTTCCACGATCGGAGGATCAAATCGATACCGGCGGCTCAGGATCACGGAAATGCGCGGCCACAACTCGCGATACCTATCGGCAAGCTCTGTGAGCCGCCGATCCGCGGAATCACGCTCGCCCATCTAGAACCAGTACTCGTCTTTCACGAACTCCTTGGCAAGCACTCGGCTCCGCACCCGGACCCAGGACCTGAGGTCGGGCCAATACCCCATCGAACTGTATTCACGACAGATGACGCGGCAGCAGTCTTTCGTGATTTCCCGGATTCGCTCTTCGGAAAATTCGGCGGAGCGGCGCGACGACCGCAAGATATCATGCACCTGGAACAAAGCGACGTTGAAGTACCGCACGGAGAATTCTTCCCGGGCGTCGTCATCCCCATTGGCGCAATCTCGCAGCAGCTCCAAGGGTTGCCGCGTACGCGGCCAAGCTGGAAGAGCAGCGCCCGCGGGAGGCGACAACTTCCCCGTCGCGGCGGCCCATCCCAGATCGATCAGCCGCATCTTCTTTTCGGGGCTGAGCCCGAACCGATGGGTCTCTATGTCGGCCGGAGTGTCGGCTCGAATATATATGAAATCCGGGCGGTTGCCATATTGTTTATACCGTTCTTCTTCCAGCGCAGCCATCGCGGCGTGTATGGTCCCCATTCCCTTCAAAACCGGCTTCTTGTAGAACTGGTACCACCGCGGAGGGGCGGACGCCTTGGAATAGGTGAGGGATGATGCCGCCACAACCGGGGCATTCTCGGCCTTCCCGGCCAACGCCAGATCGAAGCGGCAATTGCCGGTCAGTCCCCCATCCCAACAAACGATCAGGCCCGCGGGCAGCGTGAGGGAGAACTCCTGGAAAACGCAAGGTATCGATGCGCTGCCTCGAACCGCAGCAAAGAGGGCGACCTCTCCGAACCCGGTCCCGTCCAGGACAACGGTCTTCTCGGTTGCCGCGTTTACCACCGTGACCCGCAGCATATCGCGGCAGTCCCGGAGCGCGATTCCATCGGCCCCGCTCCCAGCGAGGAGGCTCTCCCGAAGCCATCGCGTGAACTCCTCGCCGTGGTAGAGCCCTGCGGCGAATCGGCCTTGACAGACGTCGCCGCCCGGGGTTAAACTCAGATGAGGCCGGCCTATGAGGCGAACGAAACCCGACGCGCAGGAAGGCGCCCATCCCCTGGATCCCTACCGGGCCGAATGGCTGTCGCTCTCCCCGGCCGAGCGGCTGAGGCGTTCCTGGCGTCTTCGCAGCCGGATCAAGGACCTTGGGGCCGTCCACGACGCCAAGACTTTTCCGGAGCTTTGAGCGCCGCCGGCTCGACTACCTGCTGATCAGCGGGCAGGCTTCGGTCCTATACGGGGCGGCCACCTTTTCCGAGGACATAGATCTCTGGATCCGCCCATCAACGGAGAACATCCGACGCCTCCTCCGGGCCCTGGCTTCCTGCGGGGCGCGTATTCATAAGCTCACTCCTCCTTTGACCTTGCGTTATATGCGCGCGGGCCACGGCTTTCATTTCTTGATCCCCGCCCCCCAGGGTCCCGTCTACATCGATGTCATGGGCCGTCCGCCCCGCTCGGGCTCTTTCGCCCGCGCGCGGCGGCGGGCCCAGGTCATGGACACGGACTGGGGACGGGTGCCGGTGGTCTCCATCGAGGATTTGATCCACTTGAAGATGACCCGCAGGCTCGTGGATTATGAGGTCATCTCGAATCTGACGCAGGCCAGGGTCTCCGCCGAAACCGCGCCCCGCCCCGCCCTGCTGAGATGGGCGGCGAAGTTGTCATTCCGGGCCGAGGACCGAGTCGCATTCCTCGCCCGGCTGGGCAGACGCAAAGGGCTCGAGCCCTGCCGGCGCGAAATCGCCCGGGAAATCGCCGGTCTTCAGGAGCGGGATGTGCGGTACTGGCGACGCCATATCGCCGAGTTGAGGCATCTTCGCAAGACGGGCGGGCTGCTTGCCGAGGGGATGCCGGTCCGGTCGCTCCTTTAGCGCCCGGGCGGCCGCGGCCAAAGCGCGGCGGGATTGGTATAATGCGGCCGTGCCGCCTACGGCCCCCTCCCCCGTCCCGGCCACGCAAGACCCGGCCGGTCCCGCGCTCAAAGTTCTGGTGCTGCACGGCCTGTGGCTGGCGCGCGAAGGCAGCGGGGGACCCGGCCTCATGCTGTGGGCCGAAGGCGCGGTCTGGCGCGGCCGCGGCCGGCTCCACCCGTTCCACGCCTCCCCCGACGAAATAGCCGAGGCGATCCCCGCGCTCGCCGGCTGCCCCGCGGTCCATCGCCCCCTGACTTTGCCCGCCGTCGGCGCCCGGCCTGGAGTGCCCGGCCGGCCGCGGCCGTCCCATCCGCTCCTGCAAGACGCCCTCGATGGGGATATCGGCAAGGGCGGGGACTCAGACCGCGAGCTGGGGTTGGCCGCATGGGAGGTCCCCGGGCTGCTGCTGGAGTCCCCGCGGGTCCTCTCCTGGCTGCTGGGCCTGCCGGGTCCCGACGAGCTTCGCGCCTCGGGGGTCCTGCTGGGCGCCGACATCGGCTTCTGGCGCGCCGCGGCGGGGCTGGCCTGGGATATGCTTCTGGGCGAACACTTTCTGCCCGGCGTGGTCGTGCCGCAAGACGGCGCGCCGGCCCGCGCCGCGTTCAAACCCCTTCTCGACGCCCCCGGCGTCGGCGAGAGAGTCGCGCGGCTAGCGGCGGCCATGCCCGCCGCGTGCTTGGCCGCGAGCCTCGATGCCGTGAACGGCCGGGCGGGCATCTCCCGCGAGGAATCGGTCGCGAACTTTCTCTCCGAAGTTGTAGACGCCGAGGCACGGCTCGCCCAGCGGCAGGTCGCGGCGGCCGGGCGCGAACAGAACCCGCACGACGCCTGGCTGGCCGCCCTGACCCGGCAGGATCCGGAGCTTCGACTCCCTAAGGAGGAATCCTCCGCTCTCGAACAGACCCTGGCCTCCTGGGAGAGCCGCCGGCAGGCCGCCTGCGGGGGAGGGTTGCGCGCGGCCTTGCGGCTCAAGGATCCGGAACACGGCGTCAAAAAGTGGACGCTCGAGTTCCTGCTCCAACCCCTGGCCGATCCCAGCCTGTTGGTGCCCGCAAGCGACGTATGGGTGGGCTCGCCCGCGAGCCGCAAGCTCGCCGAACTGGGGGGCGCTCCTGAAGAAAGGCTGCTGGCGGCGCTGGCATTGGCGGGCCGCGTCTTTGCGCCCATCGAGGCGGCCTTGAAGCGCGCCCGGCCGGAGGCGGTCGCGCTCGACACGGCCCAGGCGCACAAGTTCCTGCGCGAGGCGGCGCCCGCGCTCGCGGAGTCGGGCTTCTGCTTGCTCCTGCCCCAGTGGTGGAAGAACGCCCAAGCCCCCAAGCTCGGGGTGCTGCTGGATCTCAGCCCCCGGAAATCCGGCGGGATGATGGGGCTTGAAGCCATCCTCGACTTTAACTGGAAGCTCGCCCTGGGAGACCAGGTCCTCACCGCCGCGGAATTGGAGTCCCTGGCGGGTATGAAGGAGGGGCTCGTACGTGTGCGCGGGCAGTGGGTGGAGGCCGACCCCGAGGCCGTCCGCAAGGCCCTCGCCTTCTGGAAAGCGCATCAGGGAGCGGGGCTCACCCTGGGAGAGGTGTTCCGCCGCATGCGCGAGGCCGAGAGCGCGGGAGGAGTGTGTGTTGCGGAGGTTTCGGCGCACGGCTGGCTCAAGGACTTGCTGGGCGGCCCGGCGGCTTTCAAAACGCTGCCGACGCCCGCGGATTTTGCCGGGAAGCTCCGGCCCTACCAGGAGCGCGGCTGGTCGTGGATTTCATTTCTGAGCGGCTGCGGCCTCGGGGCCTGCCTGGCCGACGACATGGGCCTGGGCAAGACCATCCAGACCTTGGTATTTCTCCTGCACAGGAAGGCCGCGGGCCTTCTGGAAGGGCCGGCGCTCCTCTTATGTCCGACCTCGGTCGCCACCAACTGGGAGCGGGAGGCCGCGCGTTTCGCGCCGGGCTTGAAGGTCCTGGTCCACCACGGCGCGGACCGCCGCAGGTCCGCCGCGTCCTTCCGGCGTCAGGTCCGGCGGCAGGACCTCGTGATCAGCACCTACGCGCTCGCGCGCCGGGACCACGAACTCCTCGGCAAGCAAGAGTGGAGCGGCGTGATCCTCGACGAGGCCCAGAACATCAAGAACCCCGCGGCCGCTCAGAGCCGCGCCGCGCGCGCGCTGCGCGGGCGGTTTCGGATCGCGCTCACCGGCACCCCGGTCGAGAACCGGCTCGCGGAGCTGTGGTCCATCATGGAGTTCTTGAACCCCGGTTTTCTGGGGAGCTTCTCGGATTTCGAGGGACGCTTCGCCCTGCCCATCGAGCGTCTGGGGGACGAAGCCGCGGCCCGCACGCTGCGCCGCGTGACCCAACCCTTCGTGCTCCGTAGGCTCAAGACCGACCCCGCCATCGTCCCGGATCTGCCTGAGAAGATCGAGACCAAGGACTTCTGCGCCCTGACGCGCGAGCAGGTCACGCTCTATCAGGCCGTGGTTGACGACATGCTCGCCAAGATCGCCTCCTCCGCGGGAATCGAACGGAGGGGCCTCGTGCTCTCGGCGCTCACCCAGCTCAAGCAGGTCCTCAACCACCCGGCCCAATTCATGAAGGACAGAAGCGCCCTCCCCGGCCGCTCGGGCAAGCTCGAGCGGCTGACCGAGATGCTCGAAGAGGCGCTCTCCGGCGGCGACTCGGCCCTGGTCTTCACCCAATACGCCGAAATGGGCGCCCTGCTCAAACGCCACCTCCAGCAGACCCGCCTCGAGGAGGCGCTGTTCCTGCATGGCGGGGTCCCCGCTCCCAAGCGCGACGAGATAGTCAGCCGCTTCCAGGCCGGGGCGCCGCGCGTCATGGTTCTGACGCTCAAGGCGGGCGGCGTGGGCCTGAATCTGACCCGCGCCAGCCACGTTTTCCACTACGACCGCTGGTGGAATCCGGCTGTGGAGAACCAGGCCACGGACCGCGCCTTTCGTATCGGCCAAACCAAGCGGGTCGAGGTCCACAAGTTCGTGTGCGCCGGGACCCTGGAGGATAGGATCGACGCGCTTATCGAATCCAAGAAGGCCCTGGCCGAGAAGGTCCTGGGCGCGGGCGAGGGCTGGCTCACCGAGCTCTCCACCGCGGCCCTGCGCGACCTCATCAGTCTGCGCCGGGAGGCTCTGGAATGAGGCGCGCGTGGGCGTGGCGCTCCTACGACTTCAAGCCGCCACGCCGAGTGGCGGGCGGGCTCAAGCTGCGCAAAGCGCGCGGGGACATCGCCGAGAGCTGGTGGGGTAAGAAGTGGATAGAAGTCTTGGATTCCTTTGGCTGGCATACCCGATTGGAGCGCGGACGACGCTACGCGCGCCGGGGCCAGGTCGCCTCCCTGCGCGTGGACCCGGGACTCGTCAGCGCCCGCGTCCAAGGTTCGCGCGCCAAGCCCTACGAGGTGAGCATACGCCTGCACGCGTTCTCCCGCAAGGACTGGTCGAAGGCCGCGGGCGCGCTCGCCAAGCGGGCGGTGTTCACGGCCAAGCTCCTGGCCGGCGAAATGCCGGAGGGAATTTCGGAGGCGCTGCGCCGGTCGGGCCTGCCGCTTTTCCCCAAATCCCGCCGGGACCTCGTTACGGACTGCACGTGCCCGGATGCGATGAACCCATGCAAGCACGTCGCGGCCGCCTACTACCTCCTCGCCCAGGAATTCGATCGCGATCCGTTCCTCTTGTTCACTTTGAGGGGGATATCCCGGGAGAACCTGCTCGCCGATATTCGCGGCCGACGCGCCTCCGGAGATCCCGACCCGGAGCCGGACTCCTGGAGACCGGAGGCCGAGGCGGCGCCCGCCGCGGGATCAAAACACCATCCAAAGACCGCCCTCCCCGTCCGGCCGCAGGACTTCTTCAGCAGCCCCGCGGAGATTCCGTGCTGCGGGGCCGGCGCCGAGAGCCTGGCCGCTCTCCCCAAACCCGGCGCGCCGGCGCGGGAGCTGGGCGCGCCGCCATTCTGGCGCGGGGAGGAGGACTTCCCGGTCGCGCTCGGCCGGCTCTACCAAGCGGCGCGCGAGCGCGCCCTGAGGCTTGCGGTCCCGCCCTCAGCTCCCCGATGAATTCCCGGACTGCGGCGGTAGTAAACCCATATAACACATTTATTAAGTTTAATAATATTGACTTATTATCATAAGCAGCTTATAATATGTAAATGCAAGCGGCAGTGCGTCGCTACTTAGCCGAGATCGGCCGCCGCGGAGGCGCCAAGAGCCGCCGCGCCCTGCCCTCCCAGACCGCTCGGGACATGGTTCGCCTGCGCGAGGCGCGCCGAGCGTTCCGGACCTTCCAGGTTTCCTGCTTCTGGTCCTACGATCCGCATCGGCGCGTCACGGCCCAGGACATCCCCTGGGTCGCGGAGCAGTTGAGAAAGAACGGCGGCCGAGCCGCGTGGGAGGCGGCCCGGCGATTATGCCCTTAACGCCCTTTCAAGCGAAGGTCTCCCGCCTGCTGGCCGTCAACCGGACACCCGACAGCCACCTGGCCGGGGGAGCCGCCTTGCATATTCGGCCGGAGTCCAAGCGCTACAGCAACGACCTGGACTTCTTCCATGATTCCGAGGAGCGCGTGGCCCAAGCCTTCGCGGATGATCGGGCCCTCTTAGAAAAGAACGGCATCCGCGTCGCGGTCCAAGTCGCGCAGCCCGGCTATGTCCGCGCGCTCGCCGAGGCGGGGGATGATGCCACCAAGATCGAGTGGGCGCACGACTCGGCGTGGCGGTTCATGCCGCCCCTGCGCCTGCCGGACGCGGGCTACGTCCTGCATCCCATCGACCTCGCCGTCAATAAGGTCCTCGCCCTGGCGGGCCGGGATGAGGCCCGCGATTTTCTCGACGCGCTCTACGCCCACGAGGCCATCCTCCCCTTCGGAGCGTTGTTATGGGCGGCGGTGGGCAAGGACCCGGGGTTCACGCCGATGTCCTTGCTCGAGCTCATCCGGCGCCGGGGACGCTACCAGCCCGTGGATTTCGAGCGGCTGCGCCTGGCCCAACCCGTGGAGCCCGCGGCGCTCAAGACCCAGTGGCTCGCCGCGCTGGAAGAGACGGCGTCTTTCATTCACAACCGCCCCGTCGAAGAGGCGGGCTGTCTCTACTACTCGTCGAACCGCAGCGCGTTCCTGATGCCGGGCCCCGGCGCTCCCAAAGACACGGCCGCCCACTTCGGCAGGCCGGGAGGAATCCTCCCCGAGCTCTATACGGGAGACGCGCTGGTCAATTCGTAGGATATAATAGTCCTAGATGCAGTCCTCCGAAGCCGCGGTCGCCGAGACCAGCCTGGACCTGAAGGGACGTTCGCTCCTGCTCATCAGCTCGGCCAACCCCACGAAGCGCTTCATCTACCAGCGCCTAAAAAACCTCGGGGTGCGCATCGTGCTGCTCTCCCCGGAATCCACCTGGGTCTCGCGCTACGCCGACGCGGTGATCCAGGCCGACACGCTCGATCACGCCGAGTCGATCGCCCGCGTTGAGGAGGCGCTCAAGGACCATCCGGTCGACGGGGTGCTCACCTTCTGGGAAGAAGCGGTGCCGCTCTGCGCGACCTTGGCCGAGCGCTTCAACTGGCGGGGGCATCCCCTGGCCGCGGCCTTAAACGCCCGCAACAAACTCCTGACCCGCAAGGCCCTGGAGGCAGCGGGGCTCGGGCGCCACTCCCCCCCTTGGGCCCAAATCAAAAGCCTTAAGGACCTCGAGCGCGAGGGCAAGCGCATCGGATTCCCCCTGGTCCTCAAGCCCGCCTGGGGGGAGCGCTCGCAATTCGTGGTGCGGCTTGACGACGCCGCCGAGGCCAAGGACGCCTTCGAGTACTTGAAGGCCAACATGACGCCCAAGTTCGACCACATCTACACCTACGGCACGGAGATGATCGCCGAGGCCTACATGCCGGGCGCCGAGGTCGACGTGGACCTCCTGGTGCAGGACGGGGAGATTCGCTTCCACGCCTTCACCGACAACTTTCCCACCAAGGAGCCGTTCTTCGTCGAAACCGGAGACGCCATGCCCTCGCGCCACGAGGACCAAGACCTCGACGCGGTCCTCGCCATGGCCAAGGACACCCTGCGGGCCCTGGGGCTGACCAACGGCGCGCTTCATTTCGAGGCCAAGATCGGCGCCGAGGGGCATAAACTTCTGGAAGCCAACGCCCGCATGGGCGGCGATTATGTCTACGATTGGGTCCGCACGGTCTGGGACGTCGATCTAATCGAGGAAGCCGCCCGCATCGCGGTGGGACTCCCCTGCCGGCCGGCCAAAGCCGCCGAGGCCAAGGTGCATCTGGTGGGCCGCTACCTCGTCGCGCCCTCCTCGGGCGTGGTGAGCGGCCTGACGGCCCCGGAGAAAGACCCCGCGCGCGTCCACGACGTGACCCTGCTCAAGGAGCCGGGCGATCCGGTCCTCGTGCCGCCGGAAGGCTTTGAAACCGTCGGCTGGGTGGTGGGCAAGGGCGGGACCTACGTCGAGGCCGAGGAGAACCTGACCTCGGCCATGCGCTCGGTGGTGGTCAATATCGCGCGCTTCGACTCGACCTCGACCATCGGCAAGACCCGCCGCCGCAACCGCTTCGGGGCGGCGCACGTCGAGCGCCGCCGCATCATCCAGTCGGCCCGCATGGAGAAGCTCCGCGGCGTCATCGACCTAAAAGCCAAGCCGCTGCACGTCGGCATACTCTGCAACCGCTACGAGGAGACCGCCTCCCTTGCCGGAGGCGAGTCCGAGGCCGCCGTGCACTCGGACCTGACCTCGGTGGGGCTCAATATCCAGAAAGCCTTGGAATCCCGCGGCCATCGGGTGAGCTTCTTCGACATGAACGAGACGCCCCTTCCCTTCGACAAGATCGCGGAAGGAAACGCCGACGTCATCTTCAATGTCTGCGAGCGCGTGAACAACTCATCCCTGCTCGAACCCCACGGCGCGGCCGTGCTCGACTGCCTGGGCATACCCTACACGGGCTCCAATCCCCTGTCCCTGGCCCTGTGCATCGACAAGATCAAGGTCAAGAAAATTCTCGAGTACCACGGCCTGCCCACCCCCAAGTTCGATTATGTCTTTGATAAGGATGACCGCATCCGGGAGGACCTGCGCTATCCGCTGATGGTCAAGCTTGCCAACACCGACAATTCGATCGGCATTTCCAACAAGTCCGTGGTGACCAGCCTCAAGGGCTTGAAGGACCTCGTGACCGAACTCCTTGAAAAATACAAACGCCCGGTCCTCATCGAGGAGTACATCGAGGGCGATGAGGTCGACGTGAGCATACTCGGCAACGAGGAGCGCGTGAAAGTCCTCCCCCTCTCGCGCTCCATCTTCGACGACCTGCCCCAGGGGGTCTGGCACATCTATCCCTTCAAGGCCAAGTGGAGCCAGGAGTCGGTCTACGACAAAATCCGCGTGGAGCGCCCGGCCAAGTACTCCCAAAAACTGGCCGCGCTCATCTCGGAGATCTGCCTCGACGCCTACAACACCTTCGACTGCCACGACTACGCCCGCATCGAGGTCCGGGTGGACAAGCTGGGAAATCCCTACATCCTCGAGATCAATCCCAACCCCTCCATCAACCGCGGCGACTGCGTCCCCAACTGCGCGGAGATGGTCGGGCTCTCTTACGAGGATTTCATCGAGGAGATCCTGCGCGAGGCGATCCTGCGCTACCGCGAACGCCCGCCCTACTTCCACCTCCAGAGCGCCCTGGTGCGGCTGTAGCCTTGAGCCTCGCCGGCAAGAGCGCCCCGCGCCGGGCGGCGCGATGGATCGCCGCCGGGCTCTTTCTCGGGGCTCTGCTGTATATGAACCGGCGCCTGGATTTGGCGGGCCTCCTTGAAGCCGCGGCCCGACGCGCGGCCGCCTCGGGCGCGCGGGGCGCGGCCGCCTTCATGCTCCTCTACATCGTGGCCTGCGTCCTCATGATCCCGGGCTCGGCGCTCACCCTGGCCGCGGGCGCGGTCTATGGATTGGGCCGCGGGACGGCGCTGGCGCTCCTCTCGGCGACCGCGGGCGCCACCGCGGCGTTCGTCATCGGCAGGCATGCGGCGCGCGACTGGGTCGAGGCCCGCATCTCCAAGGACCCGCGCTTCGCGGCCTTGGATTCGGCCGTCGGCAGGGAGGGCTTCAAGATCGTGCTCCTAACGCGCCTTTCCCCCGCCTTCCCTTTCAATCTGCTCAACTACGCCTTCGGGCTGACGAAAGTCCGCCTGAAGGATTACGTTCTCGGCTCCGGCCTGGGCATGATCCCGGGGACCTTGCTCTACGCCTACCTGGGCGCCGTGGCCGGGCAGGCGATCGCCGGAAAAGAAGCCGCCGGTCCCGCGGTGTGGGCCCTGCGCCTCCTGGGCTTGGCCGCCACCATCGCCGTCACCGTGGCCGCGGCCCAACTGGCGCGCCAAGCCCTGCGGGCGGGACCCGAACCTAGTTTAACGGAGCGTCCACCTTAGGCTTGGGTTTGGGCTTGGGCTTGGGCTTGGGCTTGGGCTTGGGCTTGGGCGCCGGCTTGGCCTTGCGCTGGGGCTTGGCCTCTTCACATACTATCTGCTCAAGAGGCTTTCGGGCGGGGCCAAGGACCGCTCCGGCCGCGTCACGGCCGCGGGGCTCTATGCCTACCTCCGCCGCGCTAGCGCACCGCGCCCATGCGCGACGGCGGCCAGTAGATGAACCAGGCCTTGCCCTTGAGGTAGCGGGTCTCGACCGGCCCCCAGTAGCGGGAGTCGCAGGAGTGGTCGCGGTTGTCGCCCATCACCATGTAGGAACCCTGCGGGACCTTGACCGGCCCGAACTGGTCGCGCATCACCCCTTCGAGCTCCCGGTCCAGGACGTGGCGGACCCAGAGATCCTGGTAGGCCGCCCGCAGCATGCCTTGGGCGCGGACCGACGGCGGCTGGCGGAAGGGGTCGGTGTATTGAGTGTAGGTTTCCTCCAAAAGCTGGCCGTTGATGATAACTCGGCCGCCGTGCACATCGACCGTGTCACCCGGCAGGCCCACGACGCGCTTGATGAAGTCCTTGCCATACTGGATGGAGCCGCAATGCAGCTCCTTGGGATTATCGGAAGGAAATCGGAATACCACGATGTCGCCCCGCTTGACGGGACGGAAAGGCAGCAAACGGCGCCCCGAGTACGGGACGCGCACCCCATAAATGAACTTATTGACGAAGAGGTGGTCCCCTTCGAGGAAGGTCTGGCGCATGGAGCCGGAAGGGATTTTGAACGCCTGGACGACGAAGTACATGAGCACCGCCGCCAGAAGCACCGCCGAAAAAACCGTCTCGGCCCACTCCCAGTCCTCGGAGAGGATGTGCTCCCGCCGCGCCGCCGCGCCGCCGTTCTTGCGCCCCCGCCAAAACCCCAACAGCCCGCAGACCAAGCCCACCGCCAACGAGGGGTAGACCTCCCCGGCCGAGTAGGCGTTGGCCGCAAAACCAATAAGAGGACCGCGATTCTCCATGGACATGGCCAGCACGATCGTGATCGAAAACCCCGCCATGGCGCAAAACAGGCCGTGCCATAGGCCCGCCTTGGCGGCGGAGTTGATGGCCCCGCGCTCCCGCCAGCGCTTGGAAAGCCAGGCGTAGGCTCCCATCGCCAGACCGATCCAAAAGAGCCGTTCTTCCATGGTTTACTCCGAGATCCTGAGGGCCGCCAGGAACGCCTCCTGCGGCACCGAAACCGACCCGACCATCTTGGCGCGCTTCTTGCCTTCCTTCTGCTTGGAAAGGAGTTTCCGCTTGCGCGTGATGTCGCCCCCGTAGCACTTCGCGATCACGTCCTTGCGCTTGGCCCCGATGGTCTCGCGGGCGATGATGCGGCCCTCACAGCCGGCTTGGATCGCGATCTCAAACATCTGCCGCCCGATCAGTTCCTTGAGCTTCTCGCACATGGCGCGGCCCACAGTGAAGGCCTTGTCCTTGTGGACCACCTGGCTCAGGGCGTCCACGGGCTCGCCGTGGATGAGGACCTCGAGCCTGACCACGCGGGACGCCTTGCCGCCGGATTCGACGTAGTCGAGCGACGCGTAACCCTTGCTCACGGATTTAAGGCGGTCGTAGAAATTAATGACCATCTCCGCCAAGGGGAGATCGTACTTGATGATCAGGCGCTCGCCGGAGATGTATTCGATGGCGATATGTTCGCCCCGGCGCTCTTTGAGGAGGTTCAAGACTCCCTCTTGATACCTGGCCGGCAGCATGATCGTCACCTGGACGTAGGGCTCCTCCACGACCTCCACATCCCCGTAGGCCGGGAATTTGGCCGGGTTGTCGATGAGGCGCCAAACCCCCTTGGCCTTGACCCGGTAGACTACGGTGGGGCTGGTCGCGATGAGGCTCAGATTAAACTCGCGCTCGAGCCGCTCGCGCACGATGTCCATATGGAGCAGTCCAAGAAACCCCAGCCGGAAGCCGAAACCCAGGGCTTCGGAGGTCTCGGGCTGGTAGCTGAATGAGCTGTCTTCGAGGTTGAGTTTTTCGAGCGCCGCCTTGAGCGCGGTGAAGTCCGCGGCGTTGATCGGGAATATGCCGGCAAAGACCACGGGCTTGGCTTCTTTGTAGCCCTTCAACGGCCGCGATAGCGGCCGTGCCGTTTCCGTGACCGTGTCTCCCACCCGCACTTGCTTGATATCCTTGATTCCGCAGATCAGGTAACCGACCTCCCCGGCCGAAAGACATTTTGAGGGGGTTTGCTTCGGGGTGAGGTACCCTGTTTCCTCAACGATGTGCTCGCTCCCGGAGGAAAACAAGCGCACTCGGGACCCGGGAGCGATGCGGCCGTCAACCACCCGCACCAGCATCACGACACCGCGGTAGACTGAGAAGTTCGAGTCGAATATCAGGGCCGACAGCGGGGCGGCGGGGTTGCCGGAAGGCGCGGGGATGTCGCGGATCAGGGCCGCCAGAACCTCGGAAGTTCCCCGCCCCTCCTTGGCGCTCACGAGGATCGGGTCGGCATGGATGTGCAGCACGTCGAAGAGCTGCTCGGCCGTCGCGTCCACATCGGCCGCCGGCAGGTCCACCTTATTGATGACGGGCACGATCTTAAGCCCGAGTTCCCCGGCCAGATGCGCGTTGGCCAGGGTCTGGGCCTCCACGCCCTGGGAGGCGTCCACGACGAGAATGGCCCCCTCGCAGGCGGCCAGAGCCCGTGACACTTCGTAAGAGAAATCCACGTGTCCCGGCGTATCGATCAGGTTTAGGATGTGGTCGGCGTGGCGCATCCGAACCGCCTTGGCCTTGATGGTGATGCCGCGCTCCCGCTCAAGCTCCATCGAGTCCATGACCTGCTCCTGCATCTGCCGGTGGGGAATCGTCCCGGTCGCCTCCAGCAAGCGGTCGGCCAGGGTCGACTTGCCGTGGTCGATGTGGGCGATGATGGAAAAATTGCGGATGCGAGCGATTTCCACGGGATCCGCCATCAGGCGCCCGGGCCCATGAGGAGCCGGCGGACCTCTTCGGAGTCGGCGGCGCCGAGGGCCTGGCCGACGAGCTTGGCGGTGGCCGCGTAGTCGAGGGAGCGCACCGCCTGCTTGACCCGGAAGAACATCCGCGGCGTCACCGAAAGGCTGTCGACCCCCATCCCAATGAGCAGGGGGACGGCGTGCGGGTCCGAGGCCATCTCCCCGCAAACGCTGACCCAGCGGCCGCGCTTGCGGGCCGCCTGCACGGTCTGGTCGATGAGCCGGACCACCGCGGGGTGGAAGGGGTCGTAGAGGTGGGCCACGTGGTCGTTGAGCCGGTCAACGGCGAGCGTGTATTGGATGAGGTCGTTGGTCCCGATCGATATAAAATCCAAGAGCGGCAGGAAGGCGTCCAAGAGCAGCGCCGCCGCTGGAATCTCGACCATCATGCCCAATTCGATGCGCTCGGCCGTGGCCACGCCTTCCGCATGGAGCTCGGTTTGAGCGAGGTTGAGGAGTCGGCGCACGCTGTGAATTTCGCCGACCGAGGAGACCATGGGGATGAGAATGCGCACCGAACCCTTGGTCGAGGCGCGGAGGATGGCCCGCAGCTGGGTCTTGAAGAGGTCCAGGTGGCGCATGAACAGGCGCACCCCGCGCAGGCCCATGAAGGGGTTGGTCTCGTTCTTGGGGCCATCGATGCCCATGGCGGTCAGCCGGTCGCCGCCGAGGTCCGCGGTCCGAATCACGACCGGCCTCGGCGCCATGGCCCTGACCACGCCCGCGTAGGCTTTGGCCTGCTCCTCTTCCGTGGGCGGCGCGGGACGGTTGAGAAAGAGGTACTCGGTTCGAAACAGCCCCACGCCGTCGGGGGCGAGATTGGCGACGGCCTTGAACTCCTCGGGAGTGTCAAGGTTGGCGTGTAGCTCGAAGGCCCGGGCGTCGACGGTAGTGGTGGGCAGGCCCTTGAGCGAGACCAGGGCCTTCTCATCCTCCTCGGCCTTGGCCTGGGCCTGGAGGTACTTCTCCAGGGTCTCGGGCCCGGGGTTGATGATGACCAGGCCCTGCTCGCCGTCAAGAATCACGTGATCGCCGGTTTTGACCCGGTGGCTCACGTCGGAGAGCCCCACCACGGCCGGAATCTCCAAAGTCTGGGCGAGGATGGCGGTGTGGCTGGTCTTTCCCCCGAGATCCGTGGCGAAACCGAGTATGCGCGACTCCTGCAGGCTGATGGTGTCGGAGGGAAGGAGGTTGCGGGCGATCAAGATGCAGTGGTGGTCGATGTCGGAGAGGCTGCGGCGGGTCTGCTTCATGAGATGCGACAGCAGGCGCTTGCCGACGTCGAAAAGGTCGTGGCGCCTCTCGCGGAAGAATTCGTCCTCCATCCTTTCGAACTGCTTATTGACGGCCTCAAGCGCTTCCGAGAGGGCAAATTCCGCGTTGACGCCCTCTTTTATGATGCGGGCGGCCACGTCATGGGTGATGAGGGTGTCCTTGAGGATGAGCCGGTGGGCATCGATGAGCTTGGCGTGCTTGCGCCCCAAAACCTTGAGTACCTTGACCTCGGCCAGGTCGAGGTCGCGGTGGGTCGCCTTCTGCGCGGCCTTGAAGCGCTTGACCTCGTCCTTGAGCTTGCCGCGCTCGATCTCGACGCGGTTGACCACGATCTCCTCGTCCTCGAGGACGTAGGCCTTGCCGATCGAAATTCCGGGGCTGGCCGCCACGCCCTTAATGACGATCATGTGCCGCGGCGGGGGGGGGGGGGGCGCGCCCCCCCCGCGCCCCGCCCCCCCCCCCCCCAAAAAAAAAGATTATATTTGGGGAGTGCGGGGGGTTTGGGGAGTGGGT
>CAYJXJ010000027.1:0-20995 GCA_964374095.1 uncultured Elusimicrobia bacterium | reverse complement strand
CGTTGCCTATCTAAATCCCGGGGCGGGCCCCCACGCCTTTAATGACTATCTTGGGCCGGGGGGGCCGGGGCGCGCCCGGCCGCCTGGCCCCCCCGCCCCGCCGCAAACCTTCAAGAATCTGATAGGACCGAGCGCTGCGCGCCCGTCTCTATCCGGTCCGAATTTCTTGCCGGGCCTGTCAGTCCTCATCGAACTTTCTCTCGAAGAGTTTCACCAGCGCGTCCATGGCCTGCCTCTCGTCGGGACCGGAAACCGTGATCTTGAGCGTGGAGCCCTTCTCCGCGGCCAAGAGCATCAGCCCCAGCACCGACTTGCCGTTGACATCAAGGCCGTCCTTGGAAACCTTGACGGCGCTCTTGAACTTGTTCGCCTCGTTGACGAAGAGCCCGGCGGGCTTGGCGTGCAGCCCGAGCAGCGGCGTGACGGCGAGAGTCCGCGTCACCATCGCCACCCCAGGGCCGCCAGGCCGACGCACGCTGCGGCCACGAGGCCGTAGAGGCGGTGCACGGAGAGGCCCTTGGCCCTTGCCAGGGATCCGGCGGCGACGGCCGCGAAGCCCGCAAAGAGAGCCCAAGCGCCCGCCCCGCGCCCCGGGGGACCGATCGCCGCCAACATCCCGATACCGGCGCAGCACAGAACCAGGCCGCAGCCGAACAATCTCACGCCTCGTATCACTCGCTGCCACGGGAACTTCGCGAGGCCCTCGGGCAATTTGTCTCCCCATCCGTACCCGAGCCCGATGCCCAACCAGCGCATGGCCAAAGCGGGAACGGTGAAAGCGGCCAGGAAGGCGGATGCCCCGGCGACCGCCGCCTTTTCCACCCCAGGCTCCGACGTGGATACCGTAAAGATCAAGGCCCCAAGGCTTAGCCCAAAAATCGCCGCGAAGGGTCTCAGGGCGCCCCAGAACAGGGCGTCCCCAATGCCGGCCAGCGTGGAAGCCGCCGATTTCTTCAGTCCGGCAATCCGTTGCGGCGACTCTCCGCGCTCCTCGAGCGCGACGATCATCCCGATAGCGAAGCCGCTTAGGTACGGATTGGTGCTGAAGTACTCGAGGTGTCGTCCCATCGCCCCGGGCGCGCCACGCCGCTCCAGCCACGGCGACAGACTCCAGCCCAGCCCCGGGCCCTGCATTCGCTCGAATCCCCAGCAGGCGTTGAGAAACAAGGACCTGCAGAAAAGAGCGACCCGCATCTTGACGGTCATCCTCGATCCCGCAATGCGTGGAACAGCATGCCGAGTCCCGCAAAGCCGGCGCCCCATACCGCCCACTCCAGGCCCAGCCGCAGGGCCTCCGGCGCTTGCCGCCAAATCCCGCTAAAGACCGCGCCCCCCCCGATGAGAAAAACGGCGCAGAATCCGGCCGTCGCGGCGAACTGGAGCCCCACCTCCCCGCTGATACAACGGCCCAGGCCCGCGGAGGTCCCCCCGGAAAGTTGCGCCTCCAGTCGGCCTACGAAGCCGTCGCGCCGCCGGCGCAAGGGAAGCTCGATCAAGCGCAGGTGCAGCCAACCTGCCAGAAGACCGGCCGGGATGGCCATTCCCAGCTGGAGTCCCCCCCCGGCGGCCAGCAACGCCGAAAGGCCGGCCGACACCGCAGCGCTCGGGACCATGGCCTCCCCTACCGGAAGACGATCCTGGCTCAGAACCTCCACGACGACCCCCACCAGGACCCCGGAATCCATGTGGCCCAAAGCCCATCCCAGGACCGGCCCCAGGACGATCGGCCTCGACCACATGAATTGGCCGAACGACCACTCGTCGAGCTGTGCCGCGGCCACGATCAGCGGCCCCCACACCCAGGTCCAGTTCACTGCCCCGGCCCCCGCGCGGGCGCGCGCGGGACCAGCGCTCCGGCGTGATCCACACGACTTGGGGCGCCCCAAGTCGTGTGGATCACTCGGACGCCGCTCGTCACGTTGCGACTGTACGCGCGTACACTTGCGCCGATTCCGGATCCACCGCGCCTCACCCGCCCTCCCCCGGCAGCGCCAGAAGCAGTTCGTCAATATCGACGGGCGGGTCCGAAGGAATGCCGCGCCCCTCCAGCTGCACGCCGCGTGTGGCGATCGCCAAGAGGGCTTTCATATCCGGGGCGCTGAGGTAGACCGCCCGACCCAGCTGGAGCTTGCCGGCCATGTAGTGGAGCCCGCCGATATTGACGTCCTTGATCGCCACGCCTTTTTCCAGAAGCGCCAATATCTCCTGCGGGCCGGGGGCCAGGGCCATCACGCGGCGGGGGCCGGCCGCCGCGCCCTTGAGAGTGGAGGCGGCCGGCTCGATGCCCACGACCTGCAGGCCCACCGAATCCGGCAAGGCGAGGCGCATGAGCATGACCTGCGTCGGGTCGCCGGCCGCTTCCTCGGAAACGACGACCACCTCTTGGATTTTCAAATGCGGCACCCACCCCTCCACGACCTGCCCATGCACCAGACGGTCGTCGATTCGCACCAGGGCCAGCGCCATCAGCCCATCCTCGCCATCACCAGCCGCCGCACGTCGCTGACGGCGTTCTTGCCGTCGCGCAAAACCTTCTCGATGAGGGCCTCCAGGCTCATATCCCCCCGATGGCTGAAGGCCGAGATCAGCATCGGGAGGTTGATCCCGCTGATGATCTCGACGGCCGCCCGGTCCTTGATGAGGGGAAACGACAGGTTCACCGGGCTTCCCGCGGGCATGTCGCAGAAAACCACCAGGCCCCCCGGGCCGGAGAGTTCCGCGACCGCCGCGCCGATGCGCCGGCGTATCTCGGAGACGCCCAGGCGCGACGAGGCCGACACAACCCTCACCCCCGACGCCTGCCGGCCGACGATCGCTTCGGCAGCCTCGACGAGATACGCCCCGAATTCGCCGTGGGTGACGATGAGAAAATTGATCATCTGTTGGGATCGTGGCCTTAGGCCGCGCGATTGATATCGCGATGGAATTCCTGGACGGGGTGCCCGCTCATGGCCAGCTTCTGCGCCAAGGTCCTCGTGATGAAGACGCTTCGGTGCCGCCCTCCGGTGCAGCCGACGGCGATGGTCAGATAGGACTTTCCTTCCTTGACGTAATGCGGCAGGAGCCTCAGAATCAGGCGCAGGTAGTCGTCGAGAAAAACCCGCGTCGACTCCGCGGCCAGGATGAAGCGGCCGACCACGGGATGCAGGCCGGTCAGGCGCTTGAGCCCCGCCACGTAATTGGGGTTGGGGAGAAATCGAACGTCGATGACGATGTCGGAATCCATGGGCAACCCGTATTTGTAGCCGAATGAAACCACGGAAAGCGTCATCTCCCGGGTTCTGGTCAGGGCGAGGGTCTCCGAGATCGTCTCCTTAAGCTCGCCGAGCGTCATGGCGGAGGTATCGATCACCTTGTCGGCCAGTTCCTTGAGCGTTCCCAACCTGCGGCGCTCCTCGCGGATCGCCTCGGCCACCTTGCGGCCCAAGGGGTGGCGGTGGCGGGTCTCGGAGAACCGCTGGATCACGGAAGCGTCCGTGGCCTCAAGGAAAAGAATCCGGTGATCGATCCCGCGCCGAGAGAGCTTGTTGAGGACCTCGGGAAGTCCCTCGATCCAGCGCCCCTCCCGGATATCGATGCCCAAGGCCACCCGCCGCATATGGCGGGATTTCGTCACCAGGTCCGCGAAAGCGTCCAACAACGAGATGGGAAGATTGTCGACGCAAACGAAGCCGAAGTCCTCGAAAACCTTGAGGGCCTGGCTCTTGCCCGCCCCGGAGATGCCGGTGATGATGAAGAACTTGCGGCCTTGCCGGCCGCCCCCCCCCGCGGGGGGGCCGGCCGGCGTCGGGGGGGCCGACCGCTGGTTCATCAAGGATTCCCCGGCGCCCCGCCCGCCGACCGGCGCATCTTCTCGATCAGGCGGCGATTGAACGTTTCGGCCGCGAAATAGCCTTGGCTGCGCAGCCTCTGATTGAGGGACGCGACCTCGATGAGAACCGCCAGGTTGCGCCCGGGGCTGACCGGAATGCGAATCAGCGGGACTTTAACGCCAAGGAGGGATTTCTGCCGGGTCTCCAGCCCGACCCGGTCGTATTCCGTGCTGGCCTTCCACGCCTCAAGCTCGATGGCCAGCTCCACCCGGGCGCGGTCGAGGATGGCCCCCACGCCGAAGAGAAGCTTCACGTCGATGACGCCCAAACCGCGGACCTCGATGTAATGGCGAAGCGGCTCCGGGCAGCTCCCGCGCAGAACGCCTCCGCGGCGGTGCTGGATATCGACGACATCATCCGCGACTAGAATATGGCCGCGCTTGAGAAGTTCCAGCGCGCACTCGGACTTCCCGATGCCGGCCTCCCCTTGAATGAGCACGCCCAGGCCATAGACGTCGACGAGCACGCCGTGAACGGTCAGCGTGTCGGCGAGTTGTTCCTCGAGGGCGGCGCTCAGCTCCCCGACCAAGGCCGCGGTGTCGAGGCCCGAACGCAGCAAGGGAACTCCGTGGCGCCGGCAGACGCCGGAGAGAATCGGGGGCGTCTTTAAATTATGGGTCAGGATGAGGCATGGAATCTCGGGGGCGGCGAGCATCCTTGAAAGCGCGCTCTCGACATCGGCCGCCGGGGCTTTCATGCAGTAGGACTGTTCCCCGTTGCCGAAAATTTGGATGCGTTCGCCGCGGAAGTGATCGAGGAATCCGCTTAGGGCGAGGCCCGGCCGGTTGAGCTCGCTGACGGTGATCGCCCGGCCGAGTGATTTCTCGCCGGTGATGAGCTCGAGCTTTAGATGGTCCCGTTGCTCCTTGACGAGCTCGGCGACGGTCAAGCCCGCGCGGGGGGCCACGGCGCTACGTCTTGCGGACCGGCTGCAGGACGGCGTAGCTGTCGTCCCCGCGACGGTAGACTACATGAATCTGCTTGGTGCGGCGGTCCTGGAACATGAGAAAGTCGTGCCCCAAATCCTCCATGCGGGTGACGGCCTCCTCGGCCGTTATCGGGGAGACCTCCGCGCGGATGATGGGGATGGCCAGGGGCGCGGCGGCGGGGGCCGCGTCTTCGACGAGCGGCTCCGGCGTCTTGTGGTGATCCCGCAGGCGTTCCTTGTATTTCTTCAGCTGGTGGTCGATTTTGTCGGACGCCAAATCAACGGCCGAGTAGAGGTCGGCGGCGGTCGCCATCACCCGGAAGGTTTGCCGCGGCGCGTGGAGAACGATCTCGGCCTTGTGCGCCCGCTTCTCGATGAAGAGCACGACCTGCGCCCAAACGATGTGGTCGAAATACCGCTGCGCCTTCTCGACTTTCTGCGCCACGTAATTATTGATCGCCGGCGTGACCTTAAGATGCCTGGCTGTGATGTGGATTTTCATTCCCCGCTCTCCTGCGTTGGAGGTCCCGGCGCGGCCGCGCTCCCCCAAAGATAACATGGGGGCGCCGCCGCCCGCGCCCGGTCCTGGAATTGCGTGCGATTTAACCACTTTCCGGATGCGCTGTCAATCGCCCCCCGGGGTTGCGGGGCCTGCGATTGACCCCGGCCGTAAAATTAGCTAAACTACCCGCGCCGTGATCCGGACCCGGCGGCAAATCTATATATTTAAATCATAATTCATCATTCTTGACTTTTTCAACAGCTGTGGATAACCTGTGAACTCCGCCCCCTGCCAGGACCTCTGGACCCGCACCTTGGACAGGATCCGCTCGGAGGTCGGCTCCGAGGACGCGGAGCTTTGGCTCAAGCCCCTCGAAGGGGTGGGCCTCTCGGAGACCGCTCTCACGGTCCGCGTCCCCAATAGGTTCTACGCCGAGGGCATACGGGAGCGCTACCAGAAGCGCATCGAGCACTTCCTGCGGGAGATTTCCGGCCGCGACATCGCGCTGGAATTCGACGTGTCCGTCGACCTGCGGAGCGTCCTGCCTCCGACGGACCCCATCTCCCAGTCGGGGCCGCAATCCGACTTTCCACTGGGGGAGCTCGACACCCGCTACACCCTCTCCTCCTTCGTCGTGGGCGCCTCCAACCGCTTTGCCCACGCCACCGCGACGGCGGTCGCCCGCAGCCCGGGGACCCAATACAACCCGCTCTTTCTCTACGGCGGCGTAGGTCTGGGAAAGACCCACCTCCTGCACGCCATCGGCCACGGGGTGCGCCAACAGCACGCCCGCGCGCGCGTCCTCTACACGACGGCGGAGGAGTTCGTCAACGACTACGTCAAGGCCGTCAAGGACGGACGCTTCGATGAGTTCCGCGGGAAGTACCGCGGCCTCGATTGCTTCCTCCTGGACGACATCCAGTTCCTGATCGGAAAGGATCGCAGCGAGGAGGAGTTTTTACACACCTTCAACTCCCTTTTCGAGTCGCGCAAGCAGATCGTCCTCTCGTCGGACCGCTCGCCCAAAGAGATGGCGCCCGCGGAGCGGCGGCTCATATCGCGCTTCCTCTGGGGCCCGGTGGTCGATATCAAGCCGCCGGATCTCGAGACCCGCATCGCGATCTTGGAGAAAAAGGCCGAGATCGAGCGCTTCGATATGCCGCATGACGTCGTCGTCTTTGTGGCCTCGTCGATCAAGACCAATATCCGCGAGTTGGAGGGCGCCCTGATCCGCCTGAAGTCCTTCGCCTCGCTCACGGGGAGTCCGCTGACGATAGACACCGCCAAGGAGATCCTCCGGGATGCGATCAGCCATGAGGTTTCCCAACCCATCCACATCGAGACCATCCAGCGCCTCGTCGCCGCTAAGTACTCCCTCGATCTGCGGGATCTCAAAGGCCACCAGCGTTCCGCGTCCATCGTCCTGCCGCGGCAGTTGGCCATGTACCTGGCCTGCACCATGACGGAATTGTCCTACTCGGACGTGGGACGGCATTTCGGCGGCAAAGACCATACCACCGTGCTCCATGCCCGAAAAAAAATACAGCGGCTTCTAGAGGAGGACCTTGTATTCTTAAGTCACGTCAATATCATCCGGCAGGAAATCCAACAGGTGGAAAATCGGTAGATAACCTTGTGAATCCCGCGCATGGCCGACTGGGGGAGGAAACGGTGGATAAGCCTTGCGGATTATCCACACCCGCCGGACCTAAAAATCCGACGTTAAATCGCGGCATTCGCCTTATAAGCCTTTCTATGAAGGTGGACGAATAGATGAAAATATATTGCACTAAGGAACATCTCTCCTTGGGGGTTCAGACCATACAGTCCGCCCTCTCCAGCCGCACCACTCTCCCGATCCTCCTGAATTTCCTCATGGAGACGGAGGGCCGCCAAATCCGGTTCATTGGGACCGACTTGGAGATGGGGATCCAACACCATATCCCGGCGGAAGTCGAATCGGACGGAGCGATCACCATACCCGCGCGCAAATTCTTCGACATCCTCCACAGTCTTCCCGATGGCCAGGATGTGGAGTTGAGCGTGGATGCCGGCAGCCGGGTTAGCGTCAAGTGCGGCCGCAGCCATTTCGGCATTATTGGGGCCCCCAAGTCGGAGTACCCGGTCCTGCCTGAGGTCGGGATGCAGAATAGCTTCGAACTTCCCGTGGATTTGCTGCAGGAAATGGTTGAAAAGACCGTCTTTTCCGCCTCCACGGATGATACCAGGCATGTGCTTAATGGAGTGTTTTGGTCGGTCAAGAAGGGAGTTTTTGAGATGGTGGCGACCGACGGCCGCCGGCTGTCGGTAATTTCCAAGAAAGCTCTTCCCATAGATAGGGATTTTCAGGTGATCGTGCCGACCAAGGTCCTGGCCGAACTTCAGAAGGTCTTAGGGGGTAAGGGAGCCGGAAAGGAAGCCGCCGCGGTCAAAGTCTGCGTCACGGAAAATCAAATATTATTCCAACTGAAAACAACGACGATCATATCACGTTTGGTCGGCGGGGCTTTTCCCAATTACCAACAGGTTATTCCGCAAAAGCGCGAGGTTATCATCACGATGACCACGGCGGATCTCCTAGCCGTTACCAAGAGGGCCGCCTTATGCGCGGGAGAGCGCGGGGGGTCGGTGAAATACACCCTGCGGCCCGGGGTTCTCGCGGTAACCGCGTCGAGCCAAAACCTCGATTTCTCCGATGAACTGCACCTGGAGTATCAGGGCGCGGAATTCACCATTGCCTTCAACCCGCAGTTCGTGCTTGATGTCCTCAAGCATATGGATTCGGAGAAAACCACGATCGCGATGACCAATCCCGTCAATCCGGCGCTCTTTGAGCCCGCGGGGGGCGGGGATTACCGGTTCGTCGTCATGCCGATGCGGGCCTAACCCATGGCGATCCGGACCCATTCCGAAAGCGGCCGGAACATCCGACGGCGGGGACGAGCTTCCTGGGTTTCGGCCGGCGAGTTGGTGGGAGCGTTTAAGAAAAGGATCGGGATTCGCGCCGATCGCATGGCCATCCTAGACGTTGTTTGGCCCCGGGAAACGGGAAGCCTAGCGAGGCATTGGCGTCTGGCGGGAGTGCGGGGGACCATCTTATACGTGCGGCCCGCCTCCTCGGCCGCGGCCCAAGAGCTCCGGCTGCGCGCGCCCGATCTGCTGCGTCGCTTGAATAAGCACTTTGGAACGGCCTGGATCACGTCGATCCGGACCATGGCGTGAGGGCGGACTCGGGGACCCGTGGACGGAGAGACTCGGCGCCCGAAGAAGGATTTAGACCAGGGAAAATCACGGGGGCAAGAAATGTCTGAATCAACGACCAAGAATGTCGAAGAGCCGCCGAAGGGCCGCCCCGGCGAAGATTACGACGCCTCAAAGATCCAGGTTCTTGAGGGTCTCGATCCGGTGCGCAAAAGGCCCGCGATGTATATCGGCTCCACCGGTCCCTCGGGCCTCCATCACCTGGTCTATGAAGCCGTGGATAACTCAGTCGATGAGATTCTTGCCGGACGCTGCACGTCGATCGATGTGATCATCCACGCCGGCAATTCCATCACGGTCCTCGACAACGGCTCCGGCATCCCGGTCGACGCGATGCGCGGCCCCGAAGTCCAACCGCGCCACCGCGGCAAGTCCGCGCTTGAGGTCGTCATGACGGTCCTCCACGCCGGAGGCAAGTTCGACAAGAGCGCTTATAAGGTTTCGGGCGGGCTCCATGGGGTCGGAATCTCGGTCGTCAACGCCCTCTCCGAATCCCTCGTGGTCGAAGTCTACAGAGACGGCAAGGTCCACCAGCAAATCTACGAGCGCGGCAAGCCCCAGGGCCCGGTGGCGGTCACGGGCAAGACCGAAGATCACGGCACTAAGGTCACCTTCAAGCCCGACCCTGATATTTTCAACGGCCACCAATTCTCCTACGACACCCTCTCCAACCGCCTGCGCGAGCTCGCCTTCCTCAATGCCGGCGCCAAGATTACGATTATCGACGAGCGAGAGGACAAGAGGCACACCTTTCACTACGAGGGGGGCATATCCCAATTCGTGCGGTTCCTCAACGCCAATAAAAAGACCCTCTTCGCCGAGCCGATCACGGGCGATAAGACCCGGGACGACGTGACGGTTCAGGTTTCGATCCAATACAACGAAGACTATTCCGAAAACGTTTACTCCTTCGTCAATAATATCAACACCCCGGAGGGCGGCACCCACCTGTCGGGCTTCCGCTCGGCGCTCACCCGCGTGATCAACGACTACATCAAGAAGTACGACCTTTTGAAAGGCAAGCCCTTCACGGTCACGGGCGACGACGTCCGGGAAGGCCTGACGTCCGTGCTGTCGATCAAGGTTCCCAACCCGCAGTTCGAGGGCCAGACCAAGGCCAAACTCGGAAATGCCGAGGTCGAGGGCATCGTTAAGTCCGCGGTCGGAGAGGTTCTGGTCGTCTTTTTCGAGGAAAACCCCAACACCGCCAAGGCCGTCTGCGCCAAGGCCATGGCCGCCGGGGAGGCCCGCGAGGCCGCCCGCAAAGCGAAGGAGCTAACCCGCCGCAAGGGAGTTCTCGATGGCTCCTCGCTGCCCGGCAAGCTCGCCGACTGCCAGGAGCGCGATCCCGAACAGGCGGAGCTCTTTATCGTGGAGGGAGATTCAGCCGGCGGCTGTTTTATTGGAGACACGCAGGTCGCCCTGGCGGATGGCCGGAACCTTTCGTTCCTCGAATTGGTCGCCGAATCCGATCGTGGCAAAAAGAACTATTGCTACAGCATCCAGCACGACGGGCGTATCGGCATCTCCCCGATCTTGAACGTGCGTAAGACCAAGACCGCGGCCGCGCTCGTCAAGGTGATCCTAGACGACGGGTCGGAAATCTTGTGCACCGGGGATCACCGGTTCATGCTTCGCGACGGGGGCTATCGGCCGGCCGCCGATCTTGCGCCGGGGGATTCGCTCATGCCGCTGCGGGTGGTCTATGATGCGACGGGAAGCATCGATGAGCCGCGCTACAACGCCGAGCGCCGAAGGACCGGCGATCGGAATCTTTTGCGGCTGGACACGTTGTCAAAGCGCTTCTTCGGTGGGAGTCGCGTCGCGCTCGAAGAGGCCGTCGCCGCGCTCAACCATAAGGTCCGGGAAGTCGTCCCCCAAGATCGGGGGGCCGACGTCTACGATTTGGAAGTGCCGGGAACTCACAACTTCGCCCTCGCGGCCGGGGTATTTGTTCATAACAGCGCCAAGCAGGGCCGCGACCGCGCCTACCAGGCCATCCTGCCGATCAAGGGCAAGATCCTCAATGTTGAAAAGGCCCGCCTCGTCAAGGTTCTCTCCAACGAGGAGGTGCGCACGCTGATCGCCGCGATCGGGACCGGCATCGGCAACGAGGGGGAGGATGGCCTCAAGCTCGACAAGCTCAGATATCACAAACTCATCATCATGGCCGACGCCGACGTCGACGGCCAGCACATCCGAACGCTGCTGCTGACGTTTTTTTATCGGCAGATGAAGCCTTTGATCGAGAAGGGCCACATCTACATCGCCCAGCCGCCCCTTTTTAAGGTCAAGAAGGGCAAGACCGAGATGTACGTCGAGACCGATGAGAAGATGGAAGCGTGGCTTCTCAATGAGGGGCTTCACTCCGTCGAGGTGACCGCCATCAACCCGGCCAACCTCAAGTCCAAGAAACTCGAACCCGCCGATCTACGGGACCTGGTCAAGCTTCTCGCCGACCTGGAAAACACCCTGAGGCATTTGGAGCGCAAGGGGCTTTTCTTGGAGGACTTTCTGGACTATCGCGAGAAGGAAAAGCTTCCGCTCTTTCGCGTGGAGGAGACGGCGGGCGAGTATAAGCTTTTTTACAGCGAGAAGGAATGGCATGAGTACCGCGACGCGCATGTGGCCCAGCGCAAGGCGGAGCTTGCCGCCGAGAGACAAGCCAAACCCATCGAAGATGGCGCGGTGCCCGTGGAGGTCAACGAAGAGGCCCTGGAACCCGACATGCAGGAGCTTTGGGAGATGGCGCGGCTCTCTAAAATCGCCGGCCACCTGACGGATATGGGCCTCGACGTGCGCTGGTACGAGTTCACCCGGGACGAGAAGACCAAGCCGCTCTTTAAGGCCAAGACCGAGAGGGCTGAATCCAACGGCTATACGCTCAAGGAACTCCTGGAGTCCGTCCGCGATGCCGGCCGCGCGGGGGCGTCGATCCAGCGGTATAAAGGTCTTGGAGAGATGAACCCCGACCAGCTCTGGGAGACCACGATGGACCCCAAGCGCCGCAAGCTCCTCCGGGTTACGTTGGAAGACCCGGCCGACGCGGAGCTGACCTTCACCACGTTGATGGGAGATCGGGTCGAGCCGCGGCGGCAATTCATCGAACGGCACGCGAAGGAAGTCAGAAATCTGGATGTTTGAGTAACTATGCATATTAGGATTAATCCCTTCCAGCCCAATAGCCCGGTCTTCCCATCCATGTTTGTTGGGCGGCTGCGTGAACTGGAGCGTCTTGAATACCACCTCCTGCAAACCCGGGCCGGAAACCCGGCAGGATTCATGATTCTTGGCGAAAGGGGGATAGGAAAGAGTTCGCTGCTTCAATATCTCCAATATGTTGCTCAAGGGAGCATTCCCATACAGGGACAGAGCCTGCGCTTTTTGGTGATAAATACTGACATTGACCAGAATGTAACTCAGATGGGGTTGGTGCGTAAGATTGAGTTGGGCCTGCGGCACGCAATTCAAAATAGCGACAAGGCCCTGGGCGCGCTACAGAAGCTTTGGGCGTTCCTCCGACTGGTAGAAGTCGCGGGTTCTTCAATTCGGGATTCAAGAGAATCGAATCCAACGGAAACAGCCATTGAGGAAGCCGCTTATTCTCTGGCGAATACGTGGAGCGGGTACAACGGGCAGGATGCAGGAAGTTCGTTGTTGGCCTTGCGGGGCTCCGGAAGACAAGAGAAATTCTAATGAGGAGCCACCCGTCCTCCATTCGTGCTTTTGAGGAAATTCCCCTAGGCCCGCTGTCTCCTGAAGATACTAGCCGTGTCATTGAGATGGGTCTTATTCGCGCGGCCCAACAGAATAATCGGGAGATGACAATTGCCCCCGACGCGAAGAAAATACTCGTCGATCTTTCTGAGGGATTCCCTCATTTTATCCAACAGTTTTGCGGGTCTGCTTTTGACGCCGATGGTGACTGGGTGATCGGCAAGGATGATGTAGAGAAATCGGCCTTTGGAGAAGGGGGTGCGCTGGATTTGATCGGCAAACGGTATTATCATGACACCTACTATAATAAGATACGGCAGGATGCATATCGGCGCGTACTTCGTATTATGGCGAAGGCCAGCAAGGAAAGGGAGTGGATTACTAAAGACGAAATTAGAAGATCGTTCGGAAGGTCTGTGAAGCTGGACAATGCGATTCATACCTTAAGGGAGCTCAATTTCATAGTTGCAAAGGAGGGAGAGCGGGGGAGTTACCGGCTGGTTCATCGAGGATTCGCTCTGTGGATACAGATGTTCACAAAGGCCTCTCTGCAGGAAGTAATGCTCGATCTCCGAGAGTCTCTGGGGATCGGCCCCGCGGATGAGGGCGGAATTGATCCGGCCGAATACCGGCAGGTGGGAGGCGAATAAATCCTGCTATGACATCGTCGCAGGCCCAGCCGGTGATCGTGGAAATGGTCCGGAGGATCGTAGCGGCGTTTGACCCCGAAACGGTGATCTTGTTTGGCTCTCATGCCCGCGGCGACGCCACCCCGGACAGCGACGTGGATTTGGCCGTAATTTTTCCCCGGCTCGATGGCCGGCGCATGGACAAAGCCGTGGAGATTGGCGTAGCATTGCACGGCATGGGCGTGGGCAAGGATGTGGTAGTGTTGACGAAACAGGACTACGAGGAACAGAGGAATCTAACCGGAACGATGGGAAATATTCTGGCGAGCGAGGGCAAGGTCCTCTACGCCCGGTCGGCATGACCCAGGGAGAAGTCGCCCGTCAGTGGATCGAAAAGGCCGACCATGATTTGGTGGCTGCCAGGCACACCTTGGGCTTAGGGGACGACTGCCCATACGACATTGTCTGTTTCCATGCGCAACAGGCTGTGGAGAAACAAATTAAGGGGCTTCTGGCATTTAACGGACTCCGCGTTGCCAAGGGTCACGACATCAACGTGCTAATCGAGCAATTGCCCGAGAGCGCCAGGCCAGCTCTGTCTAAAACCGAGCAAGTTAAGCTGTCCAACTACGCGGTTACCGTTCGCTACCCGGGTATTGGAGAGGAGCCGACCCGAGAAGACGCCGCCGAGGCCCTGCGGCTCGCAGAAGCGACAAGAACTTTTGTCCGCGGACGCTTGGATCAAGGAATCCCATGAGGACGACAATAGTCCTAGCCGCCTTACTCAGCGGGCAAGCGGTCGCTGGGACCAGGCCGTTTTGGACGGAGAAAAGTTCGTACATCGAGGATGAGCATCTGTATGTGGTTGGGGCGGCGTCCAGCGTGAAGACCGAAGAAGAGGGAAGGAAGAAGGCATTCGAGAATGGGAAGATCGAGGTCCAGAACTTCGCGCAGGTTTCGGATCTCAGTGGTCTTGAGATAGAAACTCAGATGACGTTCTCCGAGACAAATAGCAACGGCACCTTTAATGTTTTTAGGCTTATGAGGGTTGATCATGGGGCGCTTCTTCGTAAGAAAGAGGCCGGCACAAAGAAGGCGGAGGCCAATTACAGGAAGTTTGAAGAGTCAAAGACCGCCGAGTTGGAGGTCAAGCGCGGCGCGGTGGCTCGATTGGAGAAGATTCAAACGGAGATGCGCGGGCTTGATGAAAAGTACGCGGCGCGATTGGAACAAATCGAGCGGCAGAGCAGCCTGGCTGTTAACCGTGTCCGAAGTGGGATGACCAAGGAAGATGTCCTGAGTTTTGTTGGTCAGGCGCGCTCGGACCAATACGGCAATCTCAATTACGGAAAAGTTTGGGTTATCTTTGAGTCGGGCGTGGCGCAGTGTCTAGTTGAGAGTGACTATTACCAAAGCGTCCGAGACTGTTCCGGCTATCGCCTATATCAACATGCTATGGAACTAAAGTAGAGAAAAAATGAGCCATCCCGAACAGCCGGCGCTGGTGCCCGAGCCCCTCGGAAATACGATTTCCCGCGACATCGGCGCCGAGATGGAGTCCTCCTACATCGACTACTCGATGTCGGTGATCGTGGGCCGGGCGCTCCCGGACGTGCGCGATGGACTCAAACCCGTGCACCGGCGCATCCTCTACGCCATGCACGACGAGGGGCTGGCGTCGAACAAGAAATACTCCAAGTGCGCCGGCGTGGTCGGCGAAGTGCTCAAGAAATACCATCCCCACGGGGACTCGGCCGTCTATGACTCCATGGTGCGCATGGTGCAGACCTTCTCCCTGCTCCATCCCCTCATCGACGGCCAGGGGAATTTCGGCTCGGTGGACGGCGACCCGGCGGCGGCCTACCGCTACACCGAGTGCCGGCTCTCGAGGTTCGGCGAGGAGCTCCTGGCGGATATCGACCAGGACACCGTCAATTTCGCGCCGAATTTCGACGGGACGACGCAGGAGCCCCTGGTGCTGCCCGCGCGCGCGCCGAATCTCCTCGTCAACGGCTCATCCGGCATCGCGGTGGGCATGGCGACCAACATCCCCCCCCACAACCTCGCCGAAACCTGCGAGGCGGCCGGGGCGCTGATCAAGGACCCCAAGCTCGAGAGCAAGGAGATCTTGAAGATCATGAAGGGCCCGGACTTCCCCACGGGCGGGATCGTCCGCGGAAAGGCCGGCATCCGGGAGTACTTCGAATCGGGCCGGGGATCGGTGCGCGTTCAGGCCAAGACGGAAATCGAGGACATTAAAGGCAACCGCCAGGCCGTCATCGTGACGGAACTCCCGTACATGGTCAATAAGGCCGCGCTGCTTGAGACCATCGCCGCCCTCGTCCGCGATAAGAAAATTCCGGATATCTCCGATATTCGGGATGAATCCGACCGCGCGGGCATGCGGGTCGTCATCGAGATCAAGCGCGACGGCAACGCCAACGTGGTCTTGAACCAACTCTTCAAGCACACCCAGCTTGAGACCTCCTTCGGCGTCATCATGCTGTCCTTGGTGGACGGCCGGCCCCGCGTGCTGCCCGTCCGGGAGATGCTGGGGCATTTCATCGGCCACCGCAAAACCGTGGTGATCCGGCGGACCAAGTTCCAACTGCGCAAGGCCCTGGACCGGAGCCATATCCTGGAAGGATTCCTGATCGCCGTCAAGAACATCGATCGGGTGGTCAAAATCATCCGGGGCGCCAAGGACCCGGACGAGGCCCGGGCCGAGCTCATCAAGGCATTCGAACTCAGCAAGATCCAGGCTCAGGCCATACTGGATATGCGCCTGGCGCAGCTGACCAGGCTTTCCGTCTCGGAGCTTCAGGACGAGTACGATGGGCTCATGAAGAAGATCGCGGAGTACAAGGCGATCCTGGCCGACCTCCGCAAGGTCATGGCGATCGTGGCCAAGGAGCTTGACGAGGTGCGCGAGAAGTTCGGCAAGGCGCGGCAGACTCAGATCACGACGGAAGCCGCGGAAATGACCCTTGAGGACCTCATCGCCAAGGAAGAGGTCGTGATTTCCCTCTCCAACACGGGCTACATCAAGCGCATCCCCGTGGCCACCTACTCGGCCCAGGGACGCGGGGGAAAGGGCATCACCGGCGCCGACGTCAAGGAAGAGGACTTCATCGAGCACTTCTTCATCACCGACACGCACGCCGCGCTTCTTTTCTTCACAAACCGCGGCCGGGTTTTCTCCCTGCGCGCCTACGAGATACCGGAAGGAAACCGCACCTCCCGGGGAAAGGCCATCGTGAATCTCCTCGCCCTCACCGGCGAGGAGAAGGTCACCTCCTCGATCGCGATCCGCTCCTTCGAGGAGAAGAAGGGCCAGGAGACCTTCCTGGCGATGTGCACGCGCAACGGCACCGTCAAAAAAACCGCGCTCGCGGAGTTTGAGAACATCCGCAGGACCGGCATCAACGCCATCTCTCTCGATGAGGGGGACGTTCTGGTGGAGGTTCAGCACACCGGCGGCAAGGACGAGTTGATGATCGGAACCAAGGACGGCATGTCGATCCGCTTCCCGGAGACCGACGTCCGGGCCATGGGGCGGACGGCCGGCGGCGTGCGCGGCATCCGCCTGGACAGGGGCGATCAGGTCATCGGCCTGGAAGCCTTCCCCCCCAACACCAAGAAGACCCTGCTCACCGTGTGCCAGAACGGCTACGGCAAGCGCACGGAGCTTTCCGAGTACCGGGGCCAGCACCGCGGCGGCGGCGGCATCATCACGATAAAGACAACCGACCGCAACGGGATCGTCATCGGGGTGAAGCTTGTGACCAACGACGACGATCTGATGGTGATGACCGAGAAGGGCAAGGCCATCCGGCTGCGCTGCAAGGAGATCAAGGCGATCTCCCGCAACACCCAAGGCGTGCGGTTGGTGAGGCTCGATGAGGGCGACAAGGTGGCGCGCGTGGCGCCCATCGCGATGGAGCCGCCGATCAGCCCGGAACTGCCCCTGCCCCATGCGGGCTAGCGTCCTATTGCTGGCGCTGGCGCTGTGGCCCCAAGCGGTCCGGGCGCAGGTGCGCCTGGAGGGAGTCCGCTGGCAGCTCGGCGCCGGCCGGCCGCCCCAGCGCCGGTTTACCGATATCGGAGAGCTCAAGGCGGCGGGGTCGCACCTCAGTGGACGGCTGCGCGCGAGGCTCACCGTGGCCAACCGCGGCCCCAAGGAAGTCGAGGGCATACTGCTGCGGTACTGCCTTTCAGCGCGGCTGTCATCGGCGGCGGGACAGGAGGGGGTGTGGTCGGTGCCGTTTCTCATCGAGCAGAAGCGGGTGCCGCGCCTAGGCCCGCACCAAAGTTTGGAGACATCCTTGGACTCGACCGAACTCGTCAGGATTTATCTCAAGCGCGTCGCCCGGAGCGGATTTTCCCCCACCGAGATCAAGCTGCAGGTGATGGTCGAGCCGCACCGAGGCCAGACCTCCCCCATCCAGACATTCGAAAGCACGCTCCCGCTGCGGCCGTGACCGCATGATCGACCTGAAGTCCCTGCGCGGCGGGGAGGAAGCCCTGAGGCGCGCCTGCGCCAGCCGCGGCGGACGCTACCTCCCCGCCTTGGCGGATCTCATCGCCCTGGACTCGCGGCAGCGGGAGCGATTGGGCCGCGTGGAGGCGCTACGCGCCCGCCGCAACGCCGCCTCCAAGAGCATCGGCGCCGCCATGGCCGCGGGAGACACGCAGACCGCCGAAGCGCTCAAGGCCGAGGCGGGCCGGCTTAAGGGCGAGTTGGAGTCCGGAGAAGAGGAACTGCGGTCCCTGACCGCGGCGTTGCGTCAGGCCGCGCTGGGTTTGCCCAATCCCCCCCACGAGTCGGTGCCGCAGGGCCGGGGCCCCGAGGACAACCGGGTGGCGCGGGCGGGTCCCCCCCCGAGGGAGAAAACCTTCAAAGTCGCGGACCACCAGACGGCGGGGGAGAGATTGGGGATCCTTGATTTTGGCGCGGGCGCCGGCCTGGCCGGTTCGCGCTTCGCCCTGCTGCGCGGAGCGGGGGCGAGGCTTGAACGCGCCCTCTCCCAGTGGATGCTCGACGAACAGCTGGGGCGGGGCTACGAGGAAGTCTGCCCCCCCCTGCTCGCGCGGCCCGAGATACTCGAAGGCACCGGGCAGCTTCCCAAGTTCGCGGCGGACCTTTATCGCACCGCGGCCGGCGAGGGCGAGGCCCACGAGCTCTATCTCATCCCGACCGCCGAGGTGCCGTTGACCAACCTCGTGCGCGGACAGATACTGCCGGAAACGGCGCTGCCCATGAAGCTCGCGGCCCTGACCGCGTGCTTTCGCCAGGAATCCGGGTCCTACGGGAAGGATGTCCGGGGGATGATCCGCAACCACCAATTCAACAAGGTCGAGCTGGTCTGGATCGCCAAGCCCGAGGACTCCCTGGCGGCGCTGGAGCGGCTGACGGCCGACGCCGAGGCCGTGCTCAAGGCCTTGGAGCTTCCCTACCAAGTCGTCGAGCTCTGCGCCGGAGACCTGGGGTTTTCGTCCCGCAAGACTTACGATCTCGAGGTTTGGATGGCGGCCGAGGGGAAGTTCCGGGAGGTCTCCTCGTGCTCCGACTGCGGCGACTTCCAGGCGCGGCGGATGAACGCGCGCTTTCGGCGGGGCCCCCAGGGAGATCCCGAGTTCGTCCACACCCTGAACGGCTCGGGCGTGGCGGCCGGGCGGCTTTTCGCGGCCATACTTGAGAATGGGCAGCAGGCCGACGGCTCGGTCGTAGTCCCCGATGTCCTGCGGGCGCGCTTCGGCGCGGCGTCGATCGCGCCGCCCGGCGCCGCGGCGCGCTGATAGCCGCACTCCCGGGCCGGCGGGCCGTGGTTCAGCGGACCACCGCGGCCCGAATCGCGCGGGAGACCTCCGCACACGATAGCTACGCTTTCCTATTTTGACGTCCTCCTGGGCTCAAAGCCCAAGTCTGTCGCAAATCTGCTCGAAGTCGGCACGTTCCATGAGGCCGGCCGTCACCGCGGACTCCAAGAGGCCCTTCGTATCGATCAGCCGGCCCTCGCCCATGGTACGGGCCACGTCGCGCTTGACGGCCCGGTCGTCTGAGGCGACGGACCAGCCCCGGGTGCCGGCCACCGCCATGCAGGCGGATTCGCCTTGGCCGAACCTCGAGCGGTACTGCGCGTAAAGCTCGGCCTCGGCCGGGTCGACGACCTCCAACTCTTCGATCCAGCCGGCGTGCAGGGCCTTGCGGAGCTGAAGGCGATGGTTCCGGCGATGGACCTCGTCCCTGACGTGGTTCGGCGCCCAAAACTTGAAACCCTGAAGCCGCGGCAAGATGCCGAGCTGCCCCATGTTGATCAGATTGATGAGGACCGTCGCGTCGAGCAGGACGGGCCGTCTTTCCGGCTGCGCTGTCACTGGAATGGCTCCGTCGAACTATCTCGCGGCCGCCTTCTCTGATATTCCTGCCTTCCGGAGTATCTCCTTGAGCTGATTAGGCGCTATGTCGATGAACTCCATGAGCTCCTCCAATTTCTTAAGAGAGATTATCTCCTGCCGGTAGGCATCGACTCCCAAGGAGAAGAAGCGCGCGGCAAAGTCCCTGTTCTCAAACTTTTTCTCTTCGGCGGAGGCCTTGGTCTCCAGCTTGATGGCGCGGCTGAGGAGATTGGCCTCCTCCGTCTTCTCCAGGAGCTCGGCGCTTTCGTCTTTGCTGATGAGCCCGAGGTTCTGCAGCCGATAGACGACGGCGTCCCAGCTCACGCCGTAGTGATGCCGGAGATGCACGATGTCGTAGAGCTGGATCTGCGCGGCCGCGGCGGGCCTTCTCTGCTCGCCGGAGGAGGGCTCTGCCCCGGTCGACGCCAGATACGACCGGGTCGAGCCGGCCTTACCGAGGCTCTGGAAGAAGGCCTCGACTCCGGCCTTGGGAAGCAGGAACGCGGCCGCGAAAGAGTTGGCGCGCACCTCGATCAGGTCCTTGCCCGTCTTCGCGCTGCTGACCACCGTGGTCCGATCGCGGTCGGACAACGCGTGGCAGTATTCATGGGCCAAGGTGAAGGCATGCCTGAATTTGTGGTGTTCGGTGTTGAGCAGGATGGAGAGCCCGATCTGCTCGTCGCCCATGAAGACGCCCGAGATGTCCGCGTCCATGGCGACGCCCAGGACGCGAACGCCCTGGATCTCAAGCAGCTCCGCCATGTCCTTGATGGGACGGGTCCCTAACTGAAGGCGTTGGCGCTCTTCCTCGGCGATCTGCTGTCCCATCTGGATGGCGTCCCATGTGTTGGTGGGCTCGGCGACCTCGTACTTCATAGGGCGCTTGAACTTGGCGTCCAGGCCGAGGAGCGTCTCCAAATGAGTGTATTCCCGAAGCAGCCGAATGCTGGGCTCCAGCGCCTTCCTATCAATCTTCTGCTTTAGCTCGTCCGTAATGCGGAAGAAGACAGCGGTCGCCTCGCGCGCCTTGGCGGCGGGTGCGAAAAAATCGCACACGTCGCGGCCGTAGAGCGCCGCGAGCTTCTCCAGTTGCAGGGTGTTGATCGGGCGGTTGCCGGCTTCGATCTGCGCGACGTACGCGCGAGAGACGCCGAGGGCCTTAGCGGCGGACATCTGGGTGATCTGCTTGGCCTCCCGGATTTGCTGCAATTTTTGGCCTAACTCTTTTGGATCAAGCGCCATGGGCGGCACCTCCTACCTTGCCAAAGTATAGCATAGAGTAACTTATATGTCAATATATGACACAACTGTTACTATTGTAATCCTGGACAAGAGCCATGACAGGCTGCAATTATTACGCTGGAATAATGTGGGTGTAGCGCGCGGTGGTCGTGATCCGGCGGTGGCCCAGCAAATGCGGCGGCGCGGACAGCGCGGCCAATACCGCGCCAGCGCGCAGACACCGTTTGCCGCGTCGTAAGGTGTAGATCGTTGTTTTCCTCTCGCGGCAGGGGAGGTCCTATTCGCGCCGAAACCCGAACACGGTCACAAGACGCGCGGGGTCGTCGACTTCAAACAGCATCACCCAGCCGCCCAGGGTCAGGCGGTAGAACTCGGCGTCGGCTTCGCGGCGCCGGTCTTGCCGCTACTTGCGCAGCTCGATGACCGGCTTCCAGTCCGCGGACAG
>CAYJXJ010000026.1:16647-36588 GCA_964374095.1 uncultured Elusimicrobia bacterium | reverse complement strand
AGCGGAACCTTAGGATGGTCCTCGCGAAAAGCCCGCAATCCGGAGGCGTCCGCGCCGGAGATCCCGCGCGACGATTTGACCTCGCAGGCGGCGAGGACCTTTCCACCGCGCTCGACGACCATGTCGACTTCGGCCCCGCCGCTGGTGCGCCAGTAGTAGAGCCGGCATTCGGGATCGCCGTAGGACAGCATCCGGTGGGTTTCCAAGACGACCCACTGCTCGAAGAGACGGCCGCGGGCGGCCGGGTCCGGCGGCTCGGCCAGCCTGCGGTTGACGGCATTGGTGACGCCCGTGTCGAAGAGGTAGAATTTGGGATGGGCGGTGAGCCGCTTGCGGGCGCTGCGGCGCCAAGCCTCCAGACGGACGGCCACCAGCGTGTCCTCCAATATCTCATAGTAGGATTGGACGGACCGGGTGGGCAGTCCCGCGTCGCGGGCGACGGCGCTGAAGCTCGTCAACTCCCCGGACTGGGCCGCGGCCACGTCCAGAAATCTGGAGAACCCTCCGAGATTGCGGACCAGCCCCTCGGATTGGATCTCCTCGCGCAAGTAGGTCTGGGAGTAAGCCAGGAGGATGTCGCGCTTGTCATCCTCGCTCCTGCCGTGAACCGCGGGCAGGGTCCCGAAACGCAGGGCCGCCTCCAGATCGAACTCCGCGCCCAGTTCGGCGCATGTGAACGGATGGAGGAAGCGCTGCACCAGGCGCCCGCCGAGGAGGTTCGCCGCGCCGCGCCGGAGCTTGCGAGGACTCGAACCGGTCAGTATGAATTGGGCTCGGGGATGCTCCTGGAGGAGGGCCTGAACCTCGTCCAGGAGCAGGGGGACTTTCTGGACCTCATCGACGATCACGGTCCCGAGGCCTTCTTTCGAAAGGCGATAGCCCGCCTCGCGGCGGAAGGCCTGCGGCTCCTTGACGTACTTGAGAAACTCCTCGGAACGCAGGAGCTGGACATGGAACGCGCGGCTCTCCGGCCATAGCTCCAGAAGGAGCGTGGTCTTTCCGGTTTGCCGCGGGCCGAAGAGGAAAAACGATCTCTCCCGAGGCAGGACGATCAATCTATTTATCATGTTGCTAAATTACAATGCAATATGGCAGCATTATATATAAAAAATATAACCCGCGCAAGCCGATCCGGCAGTACCCGGCGGCCTCGGATTCCACGATGGCGAGGGCGCTCTCCCGGTGGGACCTCCGGACTTCAGGTTCGTGCGTGGGGAAGTTCTGAGGTCCCGCGCTTCGAAGTCCGCTTTGGCTCGGACGCGAGCGAGCGTCCACGCGATTAGGACCCGGCGACCGGCGGGACGCTCGCCCGGACGGCAATGTTAGTTTTTTACGTTATGACATAATATACTTGCATGTATTTTACGCCATAGTGTAAAATACAATCGCAATGGCAATGGCCCGCCGCTACCTCGCCGCGCAGGTCCGGGCGGATTTGAAGGAAAAGATGGTCTTCGTGGCCGGCCCGCGCCAGGCGGGCAAGACCACCCTCGCGCGCGGCCTCCTGCGCGCTCCCAAGGGCTACCTCAACTGGGACATCCGCGCGCACCGCGACCTCATCCTGCGCGAGGAATGGCCGGACGCCCCCCTGCTCGCGCTGGATGAGATCCACAAATTCCGGCGCTGGCGCAACATGCTCAAGGGCTTATTCGATCAATACCAGGGAAAGCGGCAGATCCTCGTGACCGGAAGCGCGCGCCTGGACTACTATCGATTCGGCGGGGATTCCCTCCAGGGTCGATACCACCTCCTCCGCCTCTACCCGCTCTCGGTCGCGGAACTGGCGCTCCGGACGGCCGAAGATTTCAAGACGCTGCTCGCCCTGGGAGGCTTCCCCGAGCCTTACTACGGCGGCTCGCAGACCAAGGCCCGGCGCTGGTCTCGCGAATATCGCAGCCGGTTCATTGAAGAGGATCTGCGCGGATTGGAATCGGTCCATGACCTGGGAAGCCTGGAGCAGATGCTGATCCGCCTCCCGGACCTGGTGGGCAGCCCGCTCTCCATCAACGCCTTGCGCGAAGACCTCCAGCTCAACCATCAGACGGTCGCCCGGTGGGCCGGCATCCTGGAGAGAATCTACGCGATCTTCCGCCTGCCGCCCCTGGGAGCGCCCCGCATCCGCGCGGTGAAGAAGGAGCAGAAGCACTACCATCTCGACTGGACGCTTCCCCCCGGGGAGGCCCAGCGGTTCGAGAACCTGGTCGCCGTCCATCTGAAGAAGTGGGTGGACTTCGAGGCCGACGCCAAAGGGCGGGACCTGGAGCTGCGCTATTTCCGGGACGTGCAGGGACGGGAGGTGGATTTCGTCGTCGTCGAGAACCGCCGGCCGGTCCGCTTCATCGAGTGCAAATGGGGAGATGAGGACGTTCATCCGGCCCTCCGCTACGCCGCCGCCCGCTTCCCCGAGGCCGAGTTCTGGCAGATCACGGCCGTGGGGACCAAGGATTACCGGAACGCCCGCGGCATCCGCGTATGCCCGGCCGTGGTCTTTCTCCGCGAGCTGGTCTAGGCGCGCCGGCGTCCCGGCTCTCCTTAGATTTCCGGAAACTCTTCACCACCACTCTTCACCACCCTCTTGACCCGGGCGTCCTTCCAGGGCTAAAATGAGGTCGACGATGAAGATTCCCCGCCTCGCGCTGTTGGCCGGCGCCCTCGCCGCCGCCGGCCGCGCCGCCGAACCGGCCAAGACCCTGACCCGCGACCAAGCCATGGCCCGCGCCGAAGCGATCGTGGCCGAGCAGGGCTACACGGCCGCGGCGGCCTCCGCCGCGACGCTGGCCCGCGACCCCTTCGACCCCGCGGGCGGCCGCGACGCCATCCTGGCCGCGCGCCAGGGCAGCCTCGAGCCCAAGGCCGCGGGCGCGCGCCTGGACTCGGGGATGTGGTTCGTCGGGTTCAAGACCGCCCAGGGCGGCCGCATCCGCGGGGTCATGCTCGACGAGAAAGGCGAGCTCGTCCGGATCGTGAGCCAAAATATCCAGCTCGATTGGCTAAACAGCGCCCCGCCCCCCGAGGTCAAGCCCCTGACCGCGGAGGAGGCCGCGCCCATCGCGGTCGCCTTCGTCAAGGCCCAGAAACGCAAGGGCGTCGCCGCGAAGTCGGCTCAGGTCGTCGAGAACAAGGGCGACACCGACCGCGACCGCTGGGAATCGTGGTGGGTTTACTTCAGCGTCGCGGCCAAGCCCAAGAAGGGGGCCAAACCGGCGCCGGCCTGGGCCATCGTCGCGGTCCACAAGATCAACGCCGAGGCCAAGTGGGTCCCGGACGCCAAGCCCTGAACTACGTCAGGATCGCGGGCAGGACCCTGAATCCCTCGCGGGCGGCGGCCTCGCGCAGCCTGCGGTCCTCGCATACGAAGCCCCGGCCGGCGGGCTGGCCGCCCGCCCACACCAGGGCCGCGGCCAACTGCAGGGCATCGCCGGATCGAAGCGGGTGAAGCATCAGGCATCGCTGCGCCTGCTGCCGGACCGGTCGGCTCGGTTGGATTTCGGTCCAGCTTGACGAGAGCCGCTCCAGAGCCGCCGCCGCGTCGGCGTGGGAGGCCGCGGCGAGATGCCCCTCCCGCAATCGGCGCGCCAGGGCGGCCAGGCACTCCACCGGCGTGGCCCACCACACCGCCAAGCCCGCGGCGCGCGCATGACCGGCCGCCGCGGCGGACCCCGCCTCTCTCACGATCAGGGGAACGATCGCGGAGGAGTCCCAAAACCTCAACGCCCCTCCTCCCTCTCCTCAAGCAGGGCTTTGCGCACCAAGCCGCGCGGATCCTTCGGCTTGGGCATCTTCCAGAAGTCATCGGGCAGTTTCCCCGTCCCGATGCGGACCAGTCCCGCGCGCTCGAGCTCTTTGAGGTGCGGCGGCATCTCTTGCGCATCGCGGGCGACCGGGACGATGCGGGCGATAGGCTTGCCCCGGTCGGTGACGAGAAGTTCCTCACCCGCCTTCACGTGGGCCAGCAGTTCGCTCAGATGGGCCTTGAGGCGGGTGACTGCGGTCGTAATCATATGACTATTATAGTCATTTACAAATGCCTGTCAAGGCCCAAAAGCGGTTTCTCGGAGCCAGGGAAACGCGTTGCGCCGTACGATGGTCTGCTCCCGGCTCTGACCCACCGAAACGATGGGGATGGGCACGCCGAGGCGCCGTTCGACGGCCGAAACGTACTCCCGCGCGGTCTTGGGCAGGTCCGAAAAGCGCCGTACCCCATGCAAGTCTCCCGAAAAGCCGGGGAAGCGCTCGTAGACCGGCTCGACGGCAAGCTGGTCGCCGCGCGAGAGGGGAAACTCCCTCACCCGGCGCCCGCGCAGGCGGTAGGCGACGCAGGCCTTGATGGGATGAATGCCGGAGAGGGTGTCGAGCTTGGTCATGGCCAGGGCCGTGATCCCGTTGACCCGGACGGCGCAGCGCAGTTGGGGCAGGTCGAGCCAGCCGATGCGCCGCGGGCGGCCCGTGGTGACGCCGTATTCCTTGCCCACCTCGCGGAGGTAGCGCGCGGCCGCCCCCTCGAGCTCGGTCGGAAAGGGCCCCAGCCCGACGCGCGTGGTGTAGGCCTTGGTCACGCCGAGGACTCCGTCCACGGCCGTCGGGCCGATGCCCGCGCCGGTGCAGGCCCCGCCCGCGACCGGGTTGGAGGAGGTCACGAAAGGGTAGGTCCCGAAATCCAGATCGAGCATCGATCCCTGGGCGCTCTCCAGCAGCAGGCGCTTGCCTTGGGCAAGCCCCTGCCGGAGAACAAGCGCGGTGTCCGCGCAAAAAGGCTTCAAGTAGCGCCGCAGCGGCTCATAGTCGCGCCAAACGTCCGCCTCGATCGCCCGGACGGGCTTGATGCGCTCCAGTTCCGCGGCCCGGACCTTAAGGCTTTGCTGGAGCAGGCCGCGGAACAGCTGCGGCTCCAGATAGTCGGCCACCCGTATGCCGATGCGCGCCACCTTGTCCTCGTAGCAGGGGCCGATGCCGCGCTTGGTCGTGCCGATCCCCCGCCCCCCCTCCTCCCGGAGGGTGTCGAGGAGAATATGGTGGGGAAGGATCACGTGGGCGCTCAAGCTCACGTGCAGGCGTCCCCGTATCCGTATCCCGCGCCGCCGGAGGAGCTCGACCTCCTCGCGAAAGGCTTGCGGGCTGACCACGAGGCCGCCGCCGATGATATTCCGGACGCGGGGCAGGAGTATGCCCGATGGGACCAGATGCAGGGCGAAGGTCTTGCCGTCGAAGACCACCGTGTGGCCGGCGTTGTTGCCGCCTTGATAGCGCACCACGAAATCGGAGCGGCGGGCGAGATAATCGACGATTTTGCCCTTGCCCTCGTCGCCCCACTGGGCCCCCACGACCACCAGGGCGGGCATCAGCCTGAGGCCCCCCAGCCTGAGGCGCCCCCAGCGGGGGCGCCGATAGTTGTCGGGGGGCAAATATCCTTTTCTTTGGCGCAAGGTAACTGCCCAGGTCCCTCTTGAAGGTTCCGCCGGGGATGAGGGGCCCCTCTCGCAGGCGCGGCGCCAGGCCTGCGCTTCCAATTATTGGAGGCGCAGGGTGAACTCGGTCCAGGACCGAGTTGGCAGGCAAGGACCTGGGTAGTTACGGCGCAAGACGGAATTCTGTGAGACCCGGGGGGCGGCGGCGGTATTTCACCGCTGCTCACCTCCACCGGTGGAGGTGGTTTGCGAGAACCGCGGGCGATGGCCGCAAGGGGCAACCCGACTAGACAACGCGGGCGACTCACCGCCCCCCGGGGAGGCTTGCGGCGGGGGGCATCGAGTCGAGTCCTCCCCTCCGTCCTCTGGTAGAGAACAGCGGGAGTATGCCTGGCTCGAGGCTTCGTTTCCGGCCGGCGCTTGTCACAACCGCCCCGCGGCGGTTGGTCGTCGAGCCCTACTCGTTTCACGATTTTCCGTCAAGGGCCTTTTTTTTCATTGGGCCTCCTTCCCCCCCAACAGCTTCTTCCACCACGAGAGCCCTTCTCTAGCCTCGGCGGCCCGGCCGGGACTGCGCTCCACCCGCAGCCGCGTCTCCGGGAAAACATGGGCCTCCCCGCAGACTCCGACCGCGAAGCGCAGCCTCGCGGTCACGCTCTCGGCCGTCGCATCCACGGCCTCGACCGGCGCCATGAGGGGCTGGGGGCCCTTGTCCGACTGGCACCCGAAGAGCCGGGCCAGATACTGGGCGATATCGCGCGGGTCGGCGATCAAGGCGTAGACCACGTCGCCGGCCCGGAGTTCCCGGGCGGGCGTGCCCTCCGGATCGCTCTCCAAGCCCACTTTCAGGACCAGCGGCGCCCCCGCGCCCTTGGCCGGCCGGGCCGTGGGCGACACCGCGGCCGGGCGCAGGCGTTCCGCCGGGTCGTCGGCGTCGAGGGACTGGAACTGGCCCAAATCCAGGACTTCCTTGAGGACCCGCAGGTCCACCGCGGGGCTGCGCAGGACGCGCCGGAGAACCTTTCCGACCTCCGAGGCGGCGGCCTCCAGGCCTTCGTCGCCCGGGTCGAAGACCTGGTCCTGGGGCTCTCCCCTGAATCTCTGGGTCAGGGCATGCTCGATCTCCAGACTCTCATTGGGCAGGCTCCCTTCCCAAAGGCGGCAGCCGTAGAGGCCTTTCTCGAACTCGAACCAGCCTTTGTCGAGGCGCGCCGTGTAAACGGCCGGATGGTAGGAGAGGACCGCGCGCGCGCGGAGCAAGGCGCGGGTCTTGGCGTTGAGGATGATCAGGAGGAGCCCGAATCGGCCCGCCTCGGGATCGCGGAACTTGCTCTTGATGACGAGTATGTTTTTGAGCAGTCGGGGGAGGGCCTTGGCCGCGGCCTCCACCTCATAGCCGCACATCTCGAGCGCCAGCTCGGCCTCCCCTTGGTCGCAGCCGGTCTCCTCCATGAGGAGCTCGATCTTGGAGATCATCCGGCGGCCCCCCGCGGGAGTTCCTCCGGTCACGGTCATGCCCGGGGATGGGAGTCCTGGTAGACCTTGCGCAGGCGCTCCAGGGAGAGATGGGTGTAAACCTGGGTGGTGGCGAGGCTCTTGTGGCCGAGCATCTCCTGGACCGATCTCAGGTCACAGCCGCCGTTGAGCAAATGGGTCGCGAAGCTGTGGCGGAAGGCGTGAGGCGTCATTTTCTTCAATCCGCGCCGGCGCGCCCAGCGCGACAGGATCCAGGCCACGCCGCCGTCGGAAACACGCTTTCCGAGATGATTCAGGAATAGGGGATCTCCGGCCGCCGTCCGTCCCCGCAGGCGCAGGTAATCGCGCAACGCCTGGAGGGCCGCCGCGCCGGCCGGCACGATCCTCTCGCGCCCGCCCTTGCCCAAAACGCGAAGCGTTCCCCCCACGAAATCGACGTCCCCGCAGTTGAGCGATGAAAGCTCCGAGCGCCGCAGGCCCGAGGAGTAGAGGAGCTCGAGCACCGCCTGATCCCGTCGGCCGGCAAGCCCCCCTCCGGGAAAGGAGGAACGGCTCCCTCCGGGGGCCTGGGGCCCGGGCCCCAGGACCTCGGCCATCTCTTCCTCGGTCAGGAAGCGCGGCAGGCGGGCCTCCTTCTTGGGGAGAGTCAGCCGCACGAAGGGGTCGGCCTTGAGCATCCCGCTCTCCAACATGAAGGCGCACCAGGAGCGCAGGGCGGAGAGGCGGCGCAGGACCGAGGCGCGCTTGAGCGATCCCAAGCCCGCGAGGTAGGCGCGCACCAACCCGCGGCCGATGTCGGCGGGCGTCGCGGCCCCGGACGACCCGGCGCAGAAATCGAGGAAGTGCTTGAGGTCGGCGGCATAGGCCCGGAGCGTGCGCGGCGAGCGGTGACGAACCAACTGAAGCTGGGCCAGATAGCGCTCGCGCCAAAGCTCGAGCTCCGCTGTTTCTCCACCCCTATCCTTGGGAATCGAACCATTTCCTCCGGTCACGGAAAGGGCGCCGCGCTATCCGCACCGGCGCGGATAAACCCCGAATGGCGCCGGCTCCGCGATCGCTTTCACCGATCGACCCTACGGGCCCGGCTGCGAGCGTTGCGCCAGGCGCGCCGCTTCGCCCGCCACCCGCATCGCTTCGCCTTCCTCGCGCGGAACCGGTTTTATGTTGCGGCACTTGGGAAAGCCCGAACAGGCCAGGAAGAATCCCCGCTTGCCCAACCGCAGCCAGAATATATGCTGGCACTTTTGGCATTTGCGGTCCGTGGGGACCGGCCGGGAGCCCGGGATCTTCTTGCCCTCGGCGTCGAGCGAGAAGGTGCAGCGGCACTGCGGGTACCCGGAACACGCCATGAAGCGCCCCTTGCGCCCGGTCCGGATGACCATCTCCTTGCCGCACAGGTCGCAGAGCTCGCCGGTCTTCTCGGGAACGATGGGCTTGCCCTCGGCGTCCAGGGGGATCTTGCCCTTGCACCGCGGAAACTTGGAGCAGGAGAGATACTTCCCGAACCGGCTCTCTCGGATGAGCATCTCCGTGCCGCAGAGCGGGCACATCTGGCCCGAGAGCTTGGGCTCGGGCCGGCTCATGACCATCTCCTGGGCCGCGGTCTCCAGGGCCTTGGCGAAAGGGTTGTAGAAATCATCGACGACCTTGGCCCAAGGCTCGGCTCCCTCGGCGACGGCGTCGAGGCGTTCCTCGACGCGGGCGGTGTAGCTCAGGCTCACCACGTCGGGAAAGTGTTTCTTGAGGTTGTCGGTCACCAGCGTTCCCAGGTCGCTGGGAAGGAGCTTGCGGTCCTTGGACCGGCGGACATAACCGCGGCTCATGATGGTCTTGATGGTGGGGGCGTAGGTCGAAGGGCGCCCGATGCCGTGGCGCTCCATGGCCCGGATGAGGCTGGCCTCGTTGTAATGGGGGGGCGGGGAACTCTGGTGCTGCTCCGGCCGGGCTTCCAGGAGTTCGATGGGATCGCCGACCTCCAGCATGGGGAGGTTCATCGCATCGGGCTCCGGAGCCTCCTCCGCCTCCTCGGCCTCTTCCTGCGGCTCCGGGGCGCGGCGCTCCTTTTCGGTTCTCAGGAACCCCTCGAATTTCAAGGTGCGCCCGGCGGCGCGCAGGACCCCGCCCCCCTCGCCCGCGCCGAACTCGATCTCGGCGGCGAGGGTGTCGTAGACGGCGTCGGACATCTGGCTGGAGACGAATCGCCTCCAGATGAGGTCGTAGAGTTTCGCCTGCTCGGGCTCGAGGAAGCCCCGGACCTCCTCCGGGAGGCGCGTCACGCCGGTCGGCCGGATCGCTTCGTGGGCTTCCTGGGCGCCCGGGGTCTTGGTCTGATAGACCGGCGGGGCCGCGGGCGCGAAGGCCGCTCCATAACGGTCCTTGATGAAACGCGCCGCCTCCACGGCCGCGGTTTGCGACACGAAGACCGAGTCCGTGCGCATGTAGGTGATGAGCCCGGCCGCCTCCTCGCCGCCGATGGCCACGCCTTCGTAGAGGGATTGAGCCACCCGCATCGTGCGCTCGGCCGGGAAGTAGAGCCTGGACGCCGCGGCCTGCTGGAGGGTGCTGGTCGTAAACGGGGGAGGCGGCCCGCGGCGGGTCTCCTTGCGCTCGACTTTGGAGACCTTCAGGGACGCGCCATTAAGGACTTTCTCGACGGCGGCGACGTCTTCGGCCCCGGCCAGGGACGTCACTTTGACCCGGTAGGGCTCGGCGAAAAGGTCGAAAGTCTTGGTCGTCTCCACGCGTTCGCCTTTCCAAACCCAGAGCCGGGCCTCGAAGGACTTGGCGCCCGCGGCGGCCGCCGGCTTTTGCACCAGCGCCCCCAGCGTCCAGAATTTCTCCGACAGGAACCCCGTGATCTCGCTTTCGCGCTCGGAAAGCAGGCGCACCGCGACGGATTGGACGCGCCCCGCGGAAAGCCCGCTTTGGATCTTCTCCCAGAGCAGCGGGGAAAGCTTGTAGCCCACCAACCGGTCTATCACCCGGCGCGCCTGCTGCGCGTGAACGAGGTTGAAATCGAGCTTGCGGGGGGCCGCTAGGGCTTCGGCCAGGGCCCTCGGGGTGATCTCGTGGAAGGTGATGCGGCGCACCTTGGCCTCCGGAAGCTTGAGAATCTCCACGAGATGCCAGGCGATGGACTCACCCTCCCGGTCGTGGTCCGTGGCGAGGAAGACCGAAGCGGCTCTTTCGGCGATAGGCTTGAACTCGGCCATGATCTTCTTGGCCCGCGGCAGCAGGACGTATTGCGGCGCGAAGCCCCCGTCCAGTTCGACCCCGATTTTCTTGGGCGGAAGGTCCCGGACATGGCCGTATGAGCTGCGAACGAGGTACTTACCTTTATAGGAACCGGCGCTCAAAAACCGAGAAATCGTGCGTTCCTTGGCCGGCGACTCGACAATCACCAAGGCGGGTCCCCTGGTCCCTTGGGCCGGAACCGCCTGCGCGGCCTTTTTTCCCTTGCCGCGGGCCGGGGTTTTACCTCGCGGCATAGCGCTGACCCGCTAAAGATTCGATAAGACCTTCCATTTCCATGTGAAAGAGTATATGCGAAACCGCCGATAAGTCAAGACCCGAGGCCGAAACGATGTCCTCAAAGGAGCTGCCGCCCGGCTCCAAGAGGCGGAGTATGCGCGTCCAATTCTCGGGCAGCCCGCTAAAGTCTCTAGCCGATGAAAGGCCGTCCCTTCGCCCCCGGGAACGCAATTCCGGCGGCAGGGCCTCCAGGAGGTCCGACACATTGCGGACCACGCCCGCCCCCTCCCGGATGAGGAGGTTGGGGGCGTCGCTGAGGGGAGAATCCACCGGCCCCGGAACGGCCAGCACCTCGCGGCCCTGGTCCGCGGCGAGCCGCGCGGTGATCAGGGATCCGGAACCCAGGCGCCCTTCGACCACGAGCGTGGCCCAGCTCGCCCCCGAGATGACGCGGTTGCGCCGGGGAAAGTTGTCCGGGCGCGGCGAGGTGCCGGGCGGAAATTCGCTCCAGAGGCATCCCCCGCCGGCAACGATGCGCTCGGCCAAGGCCGCGTGCTCCGGAGGATAGACCCGGTCCAGGCCCGATCCCAGGACCGCCCACGTGATCCCCCCGCGGTCGAGCGCCCCTTGATGCGCCTCGCCGTCGATGCCCCGGGCCAGCCCGCTCACCACGACCAGCCCTCGCGCGGCGGCCTCGCCGGCCAGGCGCCGCGCGATCCTGCGGCCGTACGGGGTGGGGCGGCGCGATCCGACGATGGCCAGCCCGGACCGCGGGGAGGGGTCTCCCCGGAAGTTGAGATGCGCGGGACGGTCCGTCAGCGTCCGGAGCAGTTCGGGGTACTCCGGCGAGTCCGGCCGGCAGGAGCCGGCGCGGCCGCGGCTCGCCGTCAAAGGAGCTCTTCGGAAAGCACGGAGCTCGTGCCCGCCGCTGGCGGCCGCGGGGAAAGGGCGGTCCAGGAAACTCCCACGATGCGCGAATTCACGCTTCTAAACAGCGACGCGTCGTCGCGAAGCGCGGCCCACTCCCTCGGGATGCGGCCCGCGGCGACGATGAGCTCCGCGGCATCGAGCTCCAGTATGCCCGCGAGCTTGCGCAGCACCCCCTCCTCGGAAGGCGGGCTGCGCTTGCCCGAGAGCACCTTGGAGAAAAACGAGGGGTCGAGCCGCGCGGCGCGGCAAAGCTCGCGAAGGCCGAGCTTGCGCCGCCGCATCCCCTCGGCCACCCGGCGGACGAAGGCTCCGGTCATGGTTCTCTACCTATATCCTTCTGAATCGAACCATTTCCTCCGGTCATGGGTGGTTGTAGCGCAGCTGGTCCAACCCGGTTTTAGCCGCCGCCGCGTTGTCTCCCTTCGGGTATTCCTCGATATAGCGGGCCAGGGCCCCCTTGGCCACCTCCCACTCGCGGTTTTCCTGCGCCGCCAGGTTCAGCTTGAAGAGCGAGTCGGGGGCGTACTGGCAGGTCGGATACTCCTTGAGCAGGCCCTGGAATGTCTCCTGCGCCGGCCGATACTTCGCCTGTTGGAAATACACGACGCCCACCCAATACTGGATCCGGGGCGACCAGTCGGGGTTGGGATTCTTGCGGCTGTGTTCGAGCGCCATTTCCATGGGGGAGAGCGCGCCGGCGTACTTGCCGTAGCCATACCAGATTCCGATGCCGATAAGACAGACGATGACGTATATTTTCATGGTTTTCTACCTGTATCCTCGCTACCGTCCCTCATCGTGATCCGACGCCCGCTCATGGTTCCACCTTGAGCCAGTCCGATTCCTGGACCGCGTCGCCCGAGGAGAGGAGCCGGAACCGGTAGCGCGAGCCCGCGATGCGCCGGAGGATCTCGGTCACGCCGACCTTCTGGAGGAAGACCCCGGTCTGGCCCTCCTCGGATTCAAAGCGCGACGTGGGCCGGTACACGATCACGCGCGTCCCCGGCGCCTGCCGCCGCTTCGTCGTGAGAATCCCGTCATGCTCGCCCCCCACCGAGACAAGCCCCTCGCTCGTCACCCGCCCGTCCGCGGTCCAGCCTTTGGGAAAATGGAGGCGCGGGACCCCCACGCCGTAGGTCGTCTGCGCCGGGGGAATATCAGCGGAAAGGTCGCCGGACTCCATCTTGTCCGGCATGCGCTCGCCCGGGGCGGCCGCCCCCGGAGCGACAGCCGGGGGCGGCGCCAGCGTCTCCTCCCGCGGCGCCGCGGGAAGCGGAGGGGGCGGCGGCGGGTCCGGCGGCGCCGGCGGCGGCATTTCCACGACGACCGCCGCCGAGGACTCGATCGGCTCCGGCGCCGGCGCCACGGGCGCCACCGCCGAGACTCCGGGAGGGTTTTCGCGCGGCCGGCATTTCTCCGAATCCGGGACTTCGAGCTCCTGATTGGGATAGATCCAGTGCGGGTTCTTGATGCTCGACTTGTTCGCCTCGTGGAGAACCGGCCAGCAGAAGTGATTGTCGTAGAACTTCCCCGCCAGTCCCCACAGATGATCCCCTTCGATGATCCGGTAACGGGCGGCCCATGCGGCGTCTCCCGTTCCGAGCGCCAACGCCACTAAGATCAGCAGTTTCATGCCATCCTCCCTCACGCCAATGCCAGCGGTTGAGCGGCCAACCGGTCCCAACGTCGGAACCCCGCCGCCTCGGCCACATGGGCCGCGGCGACGTCCCGCGCTCCCGCGAGGTCGGCGATCGTCCTCGCCACCCGCAATGCGCGGTCCAAGCCTCGAGCCGACAGCGACCAGCGGGACGCCGCATGCTCCAGGTGCGCCTGCCCCTCCCGGTCCAACCGGCATATTCCCCGGAGCGCCGCGGCCGGAATCGCGGCGTTGAGTCCTCCCTCCCCGGCCCTCTGCCGCTGCGCCTGCCGGGCCCGCAAGACCCTGTCCCGGACCGCCGCCGACGCATCACCGGGAGGCGTGGCGCCGGCCGACGCCCCGAGCCACTCATCGAACCGGGTCGGCGCGACCTCCACCTGAATGTCCACCCGGTCCATGAGCGGGCCCGACAGCCGGCGCGCGTAGGCCCGCGCCGCGGCCGGCGTGCACGAACACTCGACGCGCGGGTGTCCGCGGAACCCGCACGGGCAGGGATTGGCGGCGGCGACGAGCATGAATCTCGCGGGGAACTCCACGGCGTCGCGGGCCCTGGAAACCAGGACGCTCCCCTCCTCCATCGGCTGCCGGAGCGCCTCCAAAGCGGCCCGATTGAACTCGGCCAACTCGTCGAGGAACAGCACCCCGGCATGGGCCAAGGACACCTCCCCGGGCCGCAGCCGGGGGCCTCCTCCCATCAAGGCGGCGGCCGAGGCGGAGTGGTGCGGCGAGCGGAACGGGCGCCCCGCGGGCGCCGTCCCGGCGGGCGCGGCGGCGGCATGCCCCGGACCGGCCAAGGCATGGATGCGGGCGATCTCGAGGCTTTCCCGCCGGCTGGGCGGGGGAAGCAGGCCCGGCAGGCGCCGGGCGAGCATGGACTTGCCCGTTCCCGGAGGCCCCATCAGGAGCAGGTGGTGCCCGCCGGCGGCGGCGATCTCGAGGGCACGCTTGGCGAGGGCCTGGCCGCGGACATCGGAGAGGCATGCCGGCTCCTGGGTCCCCGCCGACGATCCTGGGGAGGAAACCTCCGAACCCGCGGCGGGGGTTTCATCGGCGGGCGGCTCGGGGGCCGACAGCCAGCCGACGACCTGGGAGAGGCTCTCGGCCGCCGCCACCCGCACCCCGGCCGCGCGGACCTGGGGCGCGTTGCCGGTGGGCACGACGATCCCCTCCAAACCCAGCTCCTTGGCGGCCATGGCCATCGCCAGCATCCCATGGACCGGACGCAGGGCGCCGTCCAAACCCAACTCTCCGACGAAGCAGTAACGGGCGCCCCAGCCGCCGGCCGGAATCCGGCCGCAGGCCCCCAAGGCCCCCAGCGCGATGGCGAGGTCGAAATTGGTCCCTTCCTTGCGGGCCTGGGCCGGGGCGAGGTTGACGGTCACCCGCCGCGGCGGGAGGCGCAGGCCCGAATTGCGCAGCGCCGAAGAAACCCGCTCCCGCGACTCCCGCACCGCGGCGTCGGGCAGCCCGACGGTCACGAAATTCGGCAGGCCGTTGGATATGTCGACCTCGACTTGGACCGGGACCCCCGCGGGGCCGCGCAGCGCCATGGATTGGAAGCGCGCGATCATGGATCTCCTGCGGTCATGGTTTTCTACCTGTATCCTTCGGAATCAAACCATTCCCTTCGGTCATAGATTCGCCCACCAGCCCTTCTTGGGCCGCGGGATCTCCAACTCGATGAAATCGGTCTCCACGGAAACGGGATGGAGCCCGTGCGACTTATACCCCAAGAGGCTCGCGGCCAACTCGGAGGCCTCCAGCTCGGAATGCGCCCGCAACAGCGCGAATGGACCCTCCTGCGCCACCAACGACGCCGCGCGCACGCCCGGGATGCGGCGCAAATCCGAGATGATCCGCCGCGCGGCGGCCAAATCCTGGAGCCCGGCGATCAAGACGGCGATTTCACGCGTCCCCCCCCAACCGTTTTTCCGCAGGCCCTCGGCCAATTCCTCGGCGGCCCGCTCGCCGGCGTTCTCCAAGGCCCGCGACCTCGCTCCGGCCGTGGTGATGTCCACCGCGACCGCTTGCTCATCCACGTCGATGCCGTAACTCCGGCCCTCCAGCAAAGAACTCGCTCCAGCCCGGACCCGGCCCCGCGCCTGATGGTAGCCGGCGAGCGTTCGGTCTTCGACCGGCTCGGCGGCCGCGTCCCCGTCAACGAGAACATCCGCTCCCAGGCCCGCCGCCGCCTCCCGGGGACCTCCCCACGCCGAATCCGGGACCTGCCGGCGATCGCTGAAGTCCCAGGCCAGGAATCCCCTCCGCTGCAGACCGCGCTTGAGCTGAGAGGAGGCGCACCCGGCGGGACGGCACGCCCCCGGCTCATGGAGCCCCCCCGATTTCCAGGCCTGGGTCCCGCCGCAAACAAGGCAGGCCGCGGCCTCCCCCTTCAGGGCGACCATGACCCGGCGCGCTCCGGCGAGCCGCTCCCTGTTCTCGAGGTCCATCAAGTCGATCTCTTCCCGCAGGCGGCCGGGCGCGATGAGAGCCCGCACCCGGGCCGGCGCGCCGGCGTCCTCCGAGACGACCCGGCTCTCCGACACGTAGCGGTCCGCGTGGGCGAGCACCGAACGGTCGAGCTCCGGCGCCGCCGAAGCCAGCGTCGCGCTTGAAACGTACATATCCAAGAGCGACCCGACGGCATTGCGCCGGGCCGCCTCCACGCTCGGGCCCTGAGCCTCCACGACCTCCCCCTCTTGCCGGGTTCCGGGCTTGAGGCCGCACGCCGAGAGCTGGAGGGCCCACAACGCGGCCGCGCCGAAGCGGATCATCCCCCTACTACGATCAACCCCCCAAAAAGTTCCCGGAAAATTTCCCCGACCCCCGCCCCCCACGGTCATGAGGCGGCCTCCCGAGGGGCCGCCCGAAGCACGAAAAAGAACCGCGAGCCCCGGCCTATTTCGGACTCGACCCACACCTTGCCCCCGTGCTTGGAGACGACCTCCCGGACGATCGCCAGTCCCAACCCCGTGCCCGGCGCGGCGACTTCGCCGCGGTTGGAGGCCCGATAGAACTTCTCGAAGACGCGGTCCCTCTCCTCGGGAGGGATTCCGATGCCATCGTCGCCCACGCAAACCATGACGAACTCCCCTTTGTCCAAGGCCGAGACCTGGATGCGTCCTCCCGGACGCGTGAACTTGACGGCGTTGGAGACGAGGTTGTCGATCACGAGCTGGAGCCACCGGTCGTCGCCCACCACCTCGGGAAGGTCATCGGGGATCTCGACATCGAAGTCCTTGCGCGCCTCGGCCGCCTGGTGCCGGTGGGTCTCGAGGCCGGCGCGGAGTATGCCGGCCAGGGATTGCCGCTGCATCTCCATCTTGACCCCGCCCTCCAGGCGCGAAAGGTCCAGAAGATCCGAGACCAAGCCCGCCAAGCGCTTGGCCGCGGTCCGGGCGATGTTAAGGAACTTATTCTGCTGGTCGGTCAAAGTCCCCGTCTCGCCCTCCAGAAGGACGGTGATGAAACCCATGATGGTCGTCAACGGGGTCTTGAATTCGTGGCTGACGGTCGAAACGAAATCGTCCTTCATGCGATTGAGCCCGATCAGCTGTTCCGTGGTTTGGGACAATGTCCGGTTCAAGACGGCGGTCTCGACGATAACCGCCGCCTCGCGGGCGATCACCTGCAGGACGGCGAGATGTTCCTTCGAATAAACGCCCGTCCGCTTGCTCCCCACGCGGATCACCCCGAGCGAGCGGCCTTCCACGACCAAGGGCACGACCATCAGGGAGTGGATTTTCCAGAGGCGGGCATAGCGGGAGATGACGTTGGGGTCATTCTGCGCGTCCCCGGTGAGGTAGGCCTCGCCGCTATGGAAGGCCCGCGCCGACGACGAGTTGCCCTCGGTCAAGGGGATGCGGTAGAGCATCTCCTCTCCCTGCAGGCCGTAGGACCCCGGCTGCACCACCAGTTCCCCGCGCGACTCGTCCAAAAGCAGGAACGCCACCAGATCGGCATCGAGAAACCGCGCCACGATCGCCACGATGGCGCTGAGGGCGGATTGCGATTGGCCGCCGTGGGCGCTCAGGGTCGTCGCCACTTCCTCAAGCGCCCGGATCTCGCGGGCCCGCTCGATGAGACGGGAGTGGGTCTGGGTGAGATGGTCGATCGTATCCGACAGGCCGCCCTGCAGGGTGTCCCGGGACTTCGCGAGGGCGCGAAAATCCTCGACCGCGGCGGCGATGAGATTGGCTTGGCTGCGCGAGATGTCCAAGAACGCCTCCAGGTCGGCGATGGCGTCGGGCGACGCGTCGGTTTCCCCCACGCCCAGCGCGCCGCCGCAGCCCCCCCAGCGGCCCCAGGAAATCAGGCGCAGGCGCCGAACCCCCTTGCCGGCGACGATCCGCCGGATCGTTTTGGGAACGACCGCGCCGTTTTCCAGATCCAGGATGCGGTCCTGGGCCATCACCTCCGCCATTCCCTCGGCCAGCAGGCGGGGCGGCGGCGTATCGGGTCCGGGACCGCGATGGGACAAGACGCCTTCGCCCACGACCCCATTGCCGGAGACCCACCAGAGATGGGCCTGCGGCGCCCGGTGATGCAGAAAATCAAGGATGCGCCGGCCGAGCTCGTTCAAGGCCTGCGGGGTCTTGGCCGCCGGACCCAGATCGAGCACCTCGATCGTAAAATCCCGGAGGTCGCGGGCCCGGCGGGCGCCCCGCTCCAGGGGCAAGACCCTGAAGAACCGCATGTACCAGTAGGCGGCGAAGCCGAATACGCCCGCGGTCAAGCCCAGGCAGGTCCCGAACTCGACCTCGTTGAGTTCGATCATCCCCGCCCCCACAGGTAATCGAGATGGACTCGGAAGAAATTGGCCGTAGAATTCATCCCGTCGTAAGGCAGCCAGGCCAGCACGGACCCCTGGGCCTCCAAGATATGGGCCACGGCGTGGGAAAACTCCCCCTGGCGGGCCGCGAGGCCCGAGGCGGCCGGCGGGCCCAGCACCAGGGCCGCCCCCGCGCCGGCCCGGCGGCACATCTCGCCGATCTGGAACGGAACTCCAAAGGGCTGCTCGGAGTCGTAGGTCCCCAACAGGACGTGGCGGAAATTCGCTTCCACGCCGAGTTTCGGGGCCGCGTCGTAGAGGCGCGCGGCGATCCAAGGCCTGAAGGCCTCCTGGCCCGCGGGGACCAGGATCGCCAGGTTGATCGCCCCCGGCCGGGGCGCCGGGGGGGAAAAGCCGCGCGCCGAGTCCAGATCCTGCGGACTCGGCAGTTCCCGGCCTTCGGCCGGCGGATCCGCCGCGAACAGGGCGGGCAGAAGCTTGTCGAAAGGGGTCGGCTCGGCGCGCGATTCCTTGATCTTCCTCAAGGTCTGGAACCGGCGCTCCCATCGCACGGATTCCGCGAAGCCCTTGCCGAGCTTCTCGTGGAAGAGGGCGATCTCATCGTTGGTGAGATCGATGCCCCACGCGCTGAAGGCCGCCAGGATCATGTCCTTCTGCGGCTCGGCGCCCGGGGTCTTCATGTCCACGGACCAGCCCTTGGCCAGGGAAATCTTGAGGGCCTCCTCGAGAGAAGCCAGGGCGCGCGCCGGATAGAGCGACGTCAAGACGACCTGCTGATTCTTGCCGAAGAACGCCGCGAATACCTTCAACAGAACCGGCTGGTTGGATTCGGTCACGTTGATCAAATGGATGTCGTCGACCAAGAGGGCCTTGCGCTTGGCCAGGCGCTCCTCGAGTTCGGCGCTGCGGCCCTCCTCCGCGGCGCGGCTGGCCGCGTTGGAGAGGCGGGGGCCCGTGGTCATGAGGATTGCCTCGGCGCCCAGAGGCTTGGCGAGCCCGGAGGCGATGGCGTGAAGCATATGCGTTTTGCCGATGCCGGCGGCGCCGTAGATGAACAGGGGGTTGTACATGGCCCCCGGAGACTCCGCGACCGAAGTCGCGGCCGCGTGGGCGAATCGGTTGTAGGGGCCCACCATGATATTCTCGAGATTGAGCTTGCCGTCGCCGGCCAGTTCGAGCCCCCATCCCGGCTCCGCGGCCCGGGGCGCCGCGGGTTCCGCGGTCCACGACTCTCCGGCGGAAGGAGACGGCGGGGGCGGCGGCGGAACCGGTTCCGGCGCGGACACGGGGGGCGCGAACATAGCGATCGCCGCCGGCTGCCCCGCCGGCTCGATCGAGGGCATCTCCAGCGGCGGTGGGGGCGGCACGCCGGTCTCCGGCGGCGCGACCGGCGCCGGCGGCGCACCCTCGGCGGTTGGGGCGGGAGCCCCGAGGAGCGACCGAACCCGCTCGAGGTCGGCAGCGGTGACGCGATGAAGAAAGAGGAAGTAGTTGAACCCCTCGGGACTCTCGGTCCGGCTCGGACGCCCGCATTTGGAGCCCAACTCCTTGACCAGCGGCAGAACGTCCTTGAGGTCGCCCCGGTAAACGAGGCGGTGGCGGTCCGGGTCATGCGGCGAGGGCTCGGGGTTCAAAGTCCACTTGTCTATCTGCATCCGTCAGATTGCGGACGGCCAGAGCATTATCTCGATAGCCGTGTCGAAGACCGCCGTGCGGACCTTGACGTTCTTCGGGGACACGACGGCGAGCTTGATCTTGACGGCCGCGAGGGCCTTGGAGAACTCGAGCTGCCGCTCCTTGGGCATCCCCTCGAGTATTCCGATCACCCCTCCCGCCTGACCCTGCTTGATGCGTGCCACCAGCGCCGGGATGTCGGCGTCAGCCGCGAGGGCCTCGATCAACACGCGCCGAATATAGATCGGCTTCTTGGTAACGCCGGCCGCGACCTCCGAGAGATAGCCCAGCAACGCATTGTGGGCCTCGGCGTGGGCCGAAAGATGGACGAAGGCGATGCGGCGTATTTGGGACTTCGCGGCTTCGGCCGGAATATCATCGGCCGCTCCCCCGGAGCCGCTTTCCGTCGCGGGCTCGACCGCCTTCGGCGGCGCCACCGGCAGCGGCGCCGCCACGACTTTCGGCGGCTCGACGGGTTTCGGCGGCTCCACGGCTTTCGGAGGCTCGACCACCTTCGGGGGTTCCGCGGCTTTCGG
>CAYJXJ010000026.1:0-16547 GCA_964374095.1 uncultured Elusimicrobia bacterium | reverse complement strand
GCTCCACCGGTTTCAGCGGCTCCACGGCTTTCGGAGGCTCGACCACCTTCGGGGGTTCCGCGGCTTTCGGGGGCTCCACCTCCTTCGTCGGCACCACCGGCAACGGCGCCGCTACGACCTTCGGCGGTTCGACCGCTTTCGGCGGCTCCACCGGTTTCAGCGGCTCCACGGCTTTCGGAGGCTCGACCACCTTCGGGGGTTCCGCGGCTTTCGGGGGCTCCACCGGTTTCGGCGGCTCCGCGGCTTTCGGAGGCTCGACCACCTTCGGGGGTTCCGCGGCTTTCGGGGGCTCCACCTCCTTCGTCGGCACCACCGGCAACGGCGCCGCTACGACCTTCGGCGGTTCGACCGCTTTCGGCGGCTCCACCGGTTTCAGCGGCTCCACGGCTTTCGGAGGCTCGACCACCTTCGGGGGTTCCGCGGCTTTCGGGGGCTCCACCTCCTTCGTCGGCACCACCGGCAACGGCGCCGCTACGACCTTCGGCGGTTCGACCGCTTTCGGCGGCTCCACCGGTTTCAGCGGCTCCACGGCTTTCGGAGGCTCGACCACCTTCGGGGGCTCTACCACCTTCGGGGGCTCGACCACCTTCGGGGGCTCTACCACCTTCGGGGGTTCCGCGGCTTTCGGGGGCTCCACCGCCTTCGGCGGCGCCACCGGCAGCGGCGCCGGCACGACCTTCGGCGGCTCCGCCGGCTTGGGAATTTCCGCCGGAGGCGCCGGCGCTGCGGCAACGGGGACCGCGGGTGGTGTGGCCGGAGGGGCCACGGGAGGAGGCGTCGCCTGCGGATAGCCGGGCATCCCCTGGAGCGCTGCCGGCGGCGGCGCCGATTGGATCAGCGCGGCGAGACGATCGCCCGACGGCGCCGACGGGTCCTCGAGGATAGAATCGAGATCGGCCAGGATGTCCTGGACTTTGTCTTCGCTGTAGTTCTCGGGCTCATTTGCCATCGCTGGAGCCGGGAGGAACCGGCTCCCGGATGATTCTGATCCCCTTAAGGACAAGCCAGTCCTCGGCCAACGGGCTGAGGATGGCGTCTCTCGGTATTTTAAGCTGTTGGGCCTGTGGAGTCAACAGCTTTTTGACTTCATACTCCGACAGGAAGACCCTGCGCGTGGTCCGGAATACCGCCGTGGCGGGAGGGGGGCCGGGGGCTGGGTCCGGCACTCTTGGAGCCTGCGGGCGTTCCCGGAGGATCTGCAGGATGAGGTCGACGAGATCGCTGCGCGTCAGCATTTGCTAGCAAAGACCCATGCCGTTGTGGGACCCCGGAGGGCGCCCGCCTAGCGCGCGAGCTTGAGGCTGATGTGGTCGAGATATTTCTCGAGGTCGTCATGCGGCCTGGGGATGACATGGACCGCCACCAACTCCCCGACCTTCTGGGCCGCGGCGGCCCCGGCGTCGACCGCGGCGCGCACGGCCCCGACCTCGCCGCGGCAAAGGGTCGTGACCAGACCGCTGCCGATCTTCTCGTAGCCCAGGAGCTTCACCTTGGCCGCCTTGCCCATGGCGTCGGAGGCCTCGATCATGCCCACGTAGCCCCTCGTCTCGATCATCCCCAAAGCCTCTCTCGTCTCTGACATATCAGCCTCCCGAAGGATTCACTCTTTCTCCGACACCCCGGCGGACATCTCCAGGATGGCGTTGCAGCGGCTGCAGCGCTTGGCCGGAGAGTAAGTCCTCAGACATTGGTCCTCCTGCGGCCACCATTCCTCGAAAAAAAGCTCCGCGCGCTTCTGGCACCGCAGGCAGTAGCGCTCCATGCCGGCGCCGCAGCACGGGCAGAACTTGGGGAAGTGCTCGCCCTGGTGCACGAGCGAACCGCACATGCCGCATTGGATGTCGACCGTCAACGTGAATTTGGCCGGCTGTTTCTTCGCCATGCTCAGTACCCCTTTCCCCCGCCCGATTCCCCGGTCACGATCGCCACCGACGCCGAGGTCCCCAGGCGGGTCGCCCCCGCCGCAATCATGGCCTGGGCGATCTTGGCGTCCCGTATGCCGCCCGAGGCCTTGACGCCCATGAGAGGACCCACGGTCTCCCGCATGAGCTTGACGTCCTCGGCCGTGGCCCCGCCCGTGCTGAATCCCGTCGAGGTTTTCACGAAATCGGCGCCCGCCTTCTTCGACAGCAGGCACGCCCGTACCTTCTCGTCCTTGCTCAGCAGCGCGGTCTCGAGGATCACCTTGAGCACGCGGCCGCGCGTCGCCTCGCGCACGGCGCGGATGTCCTCGTAAACCGCGGCGTCATTGCCCGACTTGAGCGCTCCGACGTTGAGCACCATGTCGATTTCCTCGGCGCCGTTGGCGATGGCGTCCCGGGCCTCGACCGCCTTGACCGTAGGGGTCGTGGACCCCAGCGGAAACCCGATCACGGTGCAGACCTTGACCCCGCTGCCCCTGAGAACCTGGGCCGCCAGGGCGACGTAGCTCGGGTTGACGCACACGGAGGCGAAGCAGTAGGCCTTGGCCTCCTCGCAGAGCTTGGCGACTTCCTCCTGGGTGGCATTGGGCTTGAGGAGGGTGTGGTCCACCATCCCGGCCACGGCCGTGCATTTCTTGCTCGGGTGGCAGACCGCGATGCGATCCGCCCCCAAGGCCTTGAGGTCGCTGCCGCTGAGAGTCCCGACGCGGTCGCAGTGGGGGCACTCGGCCGAGCCCGTGTGCTCGACATCCTCATCGGATCCGGCCGCCGGCGAGGCTTTCGTTGGGCTTGGCTTGGGGAACTTGCCCGTCCATTCATCGGAGAAGATCTTTCCGGCAGTCCCTATGGTCGTCATCGGCGGCGAACGGCGAGCCTGGTTCGGCGGGACCGCCGCCGACGGCTGGCAGCCGCACGCGCCCTTGAGCGCGCCGCGGGCGACCAGCGTCCTCACCACGTCCTCGACGATCCTGCGGAGTTCATCTTCACGCATAGCGTTTCACCCGGCCGCCGGAGGCGATCTGATCGACGATGCCGCAAATCACGGTCCGAACCGGCGCGGCGTCGTCCTTGAGCACGGAGCGGGCCGACCCGCCCTCGTCCAGGACCAGCACCACGCTCCCGGGCCCGGAGTCCACCCCCCCGTCCACGGCCATGATCGCGTCTCCCAAGGGCTCCTCGGTCAGCGGGTGGATCGGACGCACGAGCAGCAGGCGCTTGCCCTCCAACGAGGGATGCTTGCGCGTGCCCCAGACGTTGCCCACGACCGAAGCGATGAACATTATCCCCGGAAATCCTTCACCCGATGGCCCTCCACGATCCCAACGACCGCGGCGTCGATCGGCGGCACGCCCTCGAACGCGACCGCGGCCTCGCGCGCCGCGACCCAAAAGACCCTCTCGCCGGCGCCCGCGCCGACCGCGTCGGCCGCGACCACGGGGTCGCCCTGCGCCGAGCCGTCCTCCCATTTCAGGGGCTGGATCAAGAGCAGTTTCTTCCCGTCGATGGCCGGGTCCTGATGGGCGCAAAAGACCCGGCCCACGACTTGGGCGAGCCTCATGGTTTTCTTTCCAAGGGATCAACCAACCCCTCGGTCATGGCGCGCCGCCTTGCCACTGGGGCTCCTGGTCATTGTTGTACTGCCGGCGCGCGATTCTGCGGACCTCGGGGACGGCGAAATCGAAAGCCGCCTTGAGGCTCACGTCGCCCCCGGCCTGCCGGCCGATGCCCTTGAGAAGGAAGTAGGTGAAGAGGCCGTGGCCCTTCTCATCGTAGGAGTGGCTGATCTGGTCGCCGGATGAGGCCGAGACCACGGTGACGTTTCCCGGGATATCGGCCGGGGCCGCGACGCTGACCAGCGGCCGCGCGCCCTTGGCGATCACGGAGCGTCCGCCCGAGCCCGAGAAGCAGGAGTCCACGACCAGGGTCACCTTCTTGGTCGGGAGCTTGGAGAGCGCCTGGTGCAGCCTCTTCATGGAAAATCCCGTCTCATTTAAGTACGTTGGGTCGCCGTCGTATGGGACCAGGTAGGCCTCCCCGCTCTTGGGATCCGGCGCCCCGTGTCCCGAGTAGTAGACGAAGACTTCATCGCCCTTCTCCACGCGGTTGGGGAGCCACTTCTCGAAGTACTTCTCGAAATCGCTCTTGGCCGCCTGGTCGTCGAGAAGGACCGCGATGTTCTCGTCCTGGTAGCCGAGGACCGAATTCAGGTACTCGGAGACCAAGCGGGCGTCCCCGGCCGCGAAGTCGGCCTTGGGGCGCTTGCCGCGGTAGCGCTCGACGCCGACGATGACGGCGTGGGCGTCGGGGCGGGGCTTCGCCGCGCGGCGAGGGACATCATCGACGTCGGATCGCCCAGGACCGACGCTCGAGCCCGCCGGCGGGGGCGATGGGGCCGGGGCGGTCTCGGCGCCCCCCTCATCGGGGCCATGGTCGTCGGCGACGAAAGAAGCGCCGACCCGGATCCCCTGGGCGGAGAAGCGCCCCGTGATTGCGGCGCCGATTTCCTTGCGGTGGGCACGTTGAGCGGCCGCCGGCACCTTCGGCGCCCGAAGGCCGAAAACCAGGTCGGTCCCCCCCGAAGCCCCGGGCCGCAGGATCACCGTCGCCACGCTGGCGTCGTCGGGATTGCTGCCGATCAGCACCGTGCCTCCGGAGGACAGGCCCCTCGAGCGCAGGGTGAAGCCTCTCTCCTTCAACTCAGCCTCGAAAACGCCCTGAACGACGCCCGGCTCGGCGGCAATGGGGTAATGCCGCAGCGGCGGCCGCTTGGCAACCTCCGGCCTCGCTCGCTCCTGCCGCGCGGTTCTCTCGAGGACCGCGGCGTCTTCCATCCCCATCCTGGCCTGCAGCTTCTCATTCCTGATGCGGTCCGCCTGGCCCCCGGCCGCGGTCCGGCGCCGCGCCTCCTCGATCCGCTGCCCCATGGCCTCGCGCCGCTGCAGAGGCCGCTGTCTCGTGATACAGCCGGATCCGAACAAGACCCCCAGCCCGGCGGCGACGAACGCGGCGCCTCTCCTCATCGGCAGTACTTCCTCTCGATGTCGGCGATCTTGGCCAGGCGCTTCTCGTGGCGGCCGCCCTCGAAGGGCGTGCCGAAGAAGACCTTAAGAATCTCGGAGAGCGTGAGCTCGCCGTGGGTCTTGCCGCCCAGGCACAGGACATTGGCGTCGTCGTGCCCGGCCGCGAAGCGCGCCGAGACCCCGTCGTAGGCCGCGACCGCCCGCACCCCCGGGATCTTATTGGCGGCCAGGGCCACCGCGCCCCCGAAGCCGTCCACCAGAACTCCCTTGTCGAAATCCTTGCGGGCCACCGCCTCCCCGACCAGGAGCGCGACGTCGGGATAGTCCACGGACTCCTCGGAGTGGCACCCGAAATCGGTCACGTCGTGCCCCGCCTCTTGCAAGACGGTCTTCACGAACTCCTTGGCCCGAAAGCCCCCGTGGTCCGACCCGAGCACGAGCTTCATTTGCCGACCGTGGCGAGGAGTTGCTTGTCGGGCTGGGGGATGACCACGTGGGAGACCAGCATCCCCTCGGGCACGGCCGAGATGCCCGCCGCGACCGCCGCCCGCACGGCCCCGACCTCTCCGGTCATGGTGACGTAACCCTTCCCGCCGCCCACCACGATCTTGACCTCCAGCAGATGCACCAGCGCGGCCTTGGCCGCGGCGTCGGCGGCGCGCACCGTGGCGATGGCTTCCTTCGTCTCGATGATGCCGAGGGCGTCCAAAGCGTCGACGGCCAGGCGCTTTTCCATAGCATGGAGCACCTGGGCATGGACGTTGCGGATGATGACCTCGTCGACCAAAGTCTTTCCCGCGAGCTCCCTGCCCGCCCGCATCGCGGACTCGACCTCCCCTACGGGCCCGGAAATAAAGATCGTGTACTTGCCGCGGGCGATGACGTTGGTCTTGACGAGCTGGACCGAGGCCATCTTGCACATGGCGTCCGAGGCCTCGATGCCCTTGGCGATGGAGCTCGTTTCGATCAGTCCGATGGCGATATTGGCTTGCATGTGCCGCCCGAGGCCGTTAGGCCGGGGGCCTCCGTTTTTTCAGGATTTCATATTTGGCGGCGGCATTCCCGCCGCCTATCCACTGAACTTGGAACGTTCCAAGTCTAGTGGACAACTCCGGCAAATCGGACAAGCCGCCAGGGTTCACTGGGGTTGACTCCATGCCCTCATCATGGCGACATTCACAGCGATCGCCCTCGGGCTGTTCAGGACCCCGGAGAGCATCGCCACTCCCTGTTCGGTGAACGCATAGGGGAGGTATCTTTGTCCGCCCCAACTTGAAGCGCCAAAATGGCACTTCAAGTCATCTGGTCGAAAGTGAATTTTACTCCCAGCCCTGGGAGTAAATCCCGGAAAATCATTGGAATAACTCTGTTGTTGCATTCTCATCAGACCAAGCGACCCCGGGGAAACCGGCCCGGGGATGAACCCAACTTGAAATGCCAATTTGGCATCTCAAGTTTGCAGCCCGACTCCGACCCCAAGCTCGTCATGCGATCCTGAAATACCCGACCAGACTGCAGTGCAGCGGCCGGGCGAAATGGGAGGCCTTGGTCAGGCCGTCCCCCGTGGGCGTGCCGATGGACATCGAGGCGTAGCCCTCCCCCAAGCCCAGGCCGTAGAGCGTGGGAGCGTTCTTGACGTAAATGGAGCACTGCATGCGCCGGCCCATCAGGGTGAGGTTGGCGACATTGGTCGAGTGCATGGAGGCGGTGTGGTGATTGTCGCCCTCGGCCTCCACGGCCAACTCGACGGCCGACTCCACGTCGGGCACCACGGTCACGGGGAGGACGGGCATGAGCTGTTCGGTCCAGACGAAGGGATGGTCGTTGGGCACCTCCGCCCACAGGAGGCGCGTCGTCTGGGGAACCGACAGGCCGATGCCGCGCGCGATAATGGCCGCGTCCTTGCCGATGAATTCGCGGTTCAACACCGGGTCCTTGCAGCCGCGGCCTCCGGTCTTGATGACGACCTTGGTCAAGGCGTCCATCTGGGCGCCCGAGAGCTCAAAGGCCCGGGAGTCGCGCCGCATCGCCTCCAGGAACCTGTCCCGCGCGGCGCGCGTGACGATGACTTCTTTCTCCGCGGTGCAGAGCACGTTGTTGTCGAAGCTCGCGCCGAAGATCACGTCCTCGGCGCATTTGGGAAAAATCGCGGTCTCATCCACGACCACGGGCGGGTTGCCCGGTCCGGCCGCGATCGTCTTGCAGGTCTTGCCCACGGTCATCGCGACCTTGACGATGGCCGGGCCGCCGGTCACCATGTTCACGCGCACGTCCGGATGGGCGAGCAGGGCCTTGGTGTTCTCTTGGCTCGCCTTGGCCATGGTGGTGATAAGCCCCGCGGGCGCGCCAGCGCCCGCGGCGGCTCGAGCGAGCAGTCGCATCGCCTCGGTGCAAACCCCCGCAGCCGCCGGGTGCGGCGCGAACACCACCGCGTTGCCTGCCGCGAGTATGGAAATGCTGTTGTTGATTATCGTAGCCGCGGGATTAGTAGAGGGAGTTATAGCCGCGACCACTCCGTACGGAGCATACTCCACAAGAGTCAGTCCTTGGTCTCCCGTGTAGGCCAAAGATTTCAGGTCCTCGATCCCGGGCGTTCGGGCCGCGCAGACCAGGTTCTTTTGCTTCTTGTCCTCTGCGCGGCCCAGGCCGGTCTCCTCCACCGCCATGCGCCCCAGCCGCTCGGCCGCTTCCATGGCCGCCTGCCTCATGGCCGCGATCACCCGGCCCCGCGCCTCGAGCCCGATGGCGTGGAAGGTCCGCTGCGCCTCTTGGGCCGCGGCCACGGCCTCATCCACCGTGGAAAAGACCACGCCGTCCCCCTTGACGGCGGGCGACGAGGTTGTGCGCCACGTGGCGCGGAACTCGGGGTTTTGCTCGAGCCGGCGGACGACTTCCCCGACGATACGGGCTATCTCATCGGTTTGCATGGGCATCCTCCGCCTTGCGGAATACCACCTTGCCGCCCTGCTCGACGGTGTCGACGATCGCGAAGATCACGGCGTCGACCGGGTTGTTCTGGGTGCGCGAGGTCTGGCGGGCGCTGGAGCCCTGAACCAGCAGGACCAACTCCCCCTCGCCGGCGCCGACGGCGTCGACGGCCACGAGGGGGGTTCCCTTTGCCGCGCCCGCGACGTCCACGGGTTGGACGAGCATGAGCTTGGCGCCGACCAATTTCTCGTCCTTGGTCGTGCAGACGACCGTGCCGGTGACCCGTGCGAAAACCATCGCCTACCTGCGGCCTAGCGCTTCCGGTTGAGCGTCTCGGGCAGCGAGATCGGCATCTTGCCCTCGAGATCCGGATGCGGCTGCGGGATGACGTGGACCGCGACGAGCTCGCCGACCTTCTGGGCGGCGGCGGCGCCGGCGTCGCAGGAGGCCTTGCAGGCCGCGACCTCGCCCCGAAAGAGCACGGTGACCAATCCCGTCCCCACCTTTTCGTAGCCGACGATCCGGACGTCGGCGGCCTTCACCGCCGCGTCGGCCGCCTCCACGCAGGCCACCAGCCCGCGCGTCTCAATCATGCCCAGTGCATTCATGTTCGCTCCTCGGGGTCACATCCCTATGATGGGGTCACATCCCGCCATCTGACAAATTCAAGGAATTTGTCAGATGGCGGGATGTGACCCCAAGGATGGCGGGAGGTGACCCCATTATACGATGCTCACGTTGTCGCCGGAACGGACCCAGGCCGCGTTGGCCTCGTCGGTGTCCAGGTGAAACTCGAGACTGAATTTGTCCGACACGCGGATGAGGACCTGCTCGAAAACGAGCTCGCGCGGACCGCCGACCCCGGCCCGGACGCGCACCACCTCTCCGTCCTTGACGCCCATGGCCTGCGCCTCCAGGGGGTGGAAATGGATATGGCGCCGCGCGATGATGAGGCCTTGCTTGATCTCCAAGGTTCCCTTGGGCCCGATGACCCGCACGGCCCCCGATCCTTCAAGCTGGCCGGAATCGCGGATCGGGGGCTTGAGCCCCAGGACCTGGGCGTCGGTCCCGCTTATCTCCACTTGGGTGTGGGGCCGGTGCGGCGCGATGAGGCGGACCTTCTCGATCCGGCCCTTGGGCCCCTCGATGTCGATCGACTCGAAGCAGGCGTAGAACCCGGGCTGCTTGACCTGCCGGAACTTGCGGGGCTGGGTTCCCGCGCCGAAAAGCACGTCCCAATCCTCCTGCCGGAAATGGACATGGCGGTTGGAAACCCCCACGGGCACCGGGGTCTTCGACCGTTCCATGCGGGAGACGATCTCCTCGGTGATGCGCTTGGCGATCTCAGGATTCTGGTCCATTATCCCACCGCCTGAGGGGCCTTAAATCCGACAATCCTCAAAAAATTGGCCGGCTTCAAGCTCTCGCCTCCGACCAAGGCGCCGTCCAAGTCCGGCTGGGCCATCAAGGCGTCGACGTTGTCGGGCTTGACCGAGCCGCCGTAGAGGATGCGCATTCCGGCCGCGGCGCCCTCGCCGTGGAGCCCCTTGAGGGTCTTGCGGATGAAGAGATGCGCCTCTTGAGCCTGGGCCGGCGTGGCCGTCTTGCCGGTGCCGATGGCCCAAACCGGCTCGTAGGCCAGCGTTACGCGCGTGAGATCCGTTGGGGCATGGCCTACGAGCCCGGCTTTAAGCTGCGTCTCCAGGACGCGATACGTTCTCTGTGCCTCTCTTTCTTCAAGGGTCTCGCCGATGCAGACAATCGCCGAGAGTCCGACAGCGAGCGCCGCTTTGAGCTTCTCACTTACAGTCTCGTCCGTTTCTCCGAAATACCGGCGCCGCTCGCTATGGCCGATGATCGCGAGCCGGGCCCCCGCGTCTTTGATTTGGACCGCCGAGACCTCTCCGGTGAAGGCCCCCTGCGATTCCCAGTGCAAATCCTGGGCTCCCAGGCGAACCTGGGAACCCTTGAGAACCTCGGCGACCACGGTCAAAGCGGTGAAGGGAACGCAGAGCGCCACTTCCGGACCCGCCGGGGAGGCCCCGTCGCGAACGGCCTTGGCCAGGGCGGCCGACTCGGACAACGTGAGATGCATTTTCCAGTTGCCGGCGATCAGCGGGCGTCGCAGGGTCGAGCTCATAGGCCGCAGGCAAGTGTGTCCAATTTGACCATATTTTCCAGCTTCCGTATTCTACATGTAATTTCGTTCACTGTCAATACTCCGAGAAAGGAATGACGAACTCCCCAAAGGTCCCCGGATGGTAATCGTCCTTGTAGTTCGATTTCGGGCTGCGGCGGATGCGCAGGGTCAGGACCCGGGCGCGCCGCCCGGCTTCGATATCCGTGTCGCCGTCGCCGAAAAACACGACGATATTGCCTTCCTTGATAAATTGGGCCTTGCTGCCCTTATCCCCGACGAAGATAAAGCGCTGGCGGGGCACGAGCCTCCGCCATTCCTTGCGCAGGTTCTCTCCCGCCGTGTCGGGACGGCCGGAAAGAATGGAGACGCGAAAGCCGCAGATCCGGAAAAGCCAAGCCAGGCCCCAGGAGACGAACTTCGGCTTCTCGAGATCGTAGGACTGGTTCACCACGGTCCAGAATTTGTCAGTGAACGGCTGCGGAGTCTGCGCGAAGGCACGGGCGTACGCGGGGCTCGAAAAAACCAAGGTGTCGTCATAGTCGAAGGCGACCCCCAGCTTGCCGATGGTGACCAGGCTAAAGACCAGGCCCCAGAGGCACGTGAGGACAAACAGGCGCTTGGCCAACGACCAGGCGCCTTGAACTTTAGCCTTGACGCTCTGGACGGGGCTCATGGTTTATGCGCCCGCACCCGCCCGGAGGCGGGCGTCTGTAGTTGGCGCTGCCGTTGGGCGCATTCCCGTAGCACGTCGCGCAAGAGCTTCCCGGTCTCCGCGCGACTCTCCGCCGAGGCGAAGGGGCCGTAACCGTCGCCGCCCCGGACCATGAAGTCCGGGGCGGCGACCGAATAGCTCTCCCCAGGATCCAGCCGTTTGCCGGCGATAGTCGCGCGTACCAGGCGTTCACCCCGCGGTTTAGCCGCGTCGTAAACAACCTCGACCCCGGAGACTTGGATCATTCCCTTGCCTCCCGCGACGCCATGCTCGAGGACGTCGGCGAGGGATCTCCCCTTCATGCGGAGTTTGACCACGGTATTATCGAAGGGCATTATATTAAACAAGGTGCGCAAGGTCACGGGCCCCGCGGGCATGATGGCCCGGATGCCGCCGGAGTTCATCAAAGCGACGTCGCTCCCGGCCCATTCCCGCTCGCAATCCGTCATCCAGTCCCCGAGAGAGGATTCGACGGTGAGCTTGCGGTCGTGGGTGAGCGCCGTGGCCGCTGTGGCCACAACTACTTCAAGCAACTGGCCGACCGCGGCGACGCGGGCGTCGACCACGGCCTTCACGTCGGGATCCTCGCCGACCGCGTCGATCCAGAGGTCCACCAGTTTCGCCGTGGACCGGACGACCTTCTTCTTCTCGGCGTCGAACTCGACTTCCACCCGGCCGGCCATGGTCAGATAGGAGCCCGCCTGCACGATCAGCGTTCCGTAGGTCGCGTCGCGGATGGGGTCCTTGAGGGCGGTGTGGGAATGCCCCCCCACGATAAGGTCGATGCCGGGGACGGTCGCGGCCAGGGTCTGGTCGCCCTCAAAGGGAGCGCGGTCGGGGGATTCCAGCCCCACGTGGGTCAAGGCGATCACCACCGCGGCGCCTTGGCGCCTGAGCTCCTTGACCGCGGCTTTAGCCTCGTCCGCCTCCCGGCGGAACTCAAGTCCCGCGAAATTCTTCTCGAAGGTCAAGCTCCGCATTTGGGTGGTCAGGAGCCCGAAGACTCCCACCGTGACGCCTCCGACGTCCTTCAGGATATGGGGTCTCAAATAGGCGGGTCTGCGTCCGGTGGCCTTGATGTAAACATTGGCCCCCAGCACCGGGACCTTGATGGCCCGCACCGCCTCCCGCAGCACGGCCTCGCCGAAATCGAAATCGTGGTTTCCCACGACCACCGCGTCGTAGGGCACGGCGTTGAAGACATCCGCCACCGCTTTGCCGCGCGTCATGGTCCCCTCGGGTGTGCCTTGGAACCAATCGCCCCCGTCCAGCAGGATTTTGGGCAGCGGTTCTTGGCGATAGACCCTTGCCAAGGCCGCGGCCCCCCCCACCAGGCGCCCGGGCGCGGCCGCCGTGGTGACCGCCGGGCGCGGCGCGATCCAGCCGTGGATGTCATTGGTGTGCCAAACCGCGATCCTCAGGGGCTCCGCCCCGACTAGCGGCGAGAAGAAGAGGCTGCAAAGACACCATGTTGTGGTCATTTTGGCCACATAAGCGCGCTTATTCATCGTCTACGGCCTCCTCGGCGAGAGCGTCGCAGGCCGCATGGAGGGCCTCCGCGGCCTGCGCCAGCCGCTCCGAAAGGGCGCTCGTCTTGAGGCTCTGAACGACCCGCGGGTCTTCCCAGGCGCCGGCCCGAGCCCGCCGCCGCTGGGCGCCGGCGCGAGCCGCCGCGGCCTTGGCCAACGCCAGCGCCCGGTCGCGCCCTTCCCGATCCCGGCGCGCGGCGGCCCGGATCGCGGCCCGCAAGCCCCGCGCCGCCTCGGCCAGCGACCCGGCGCAGGCCCCCAGGGCGGGGTCCGCGGACGCCGGCGCGAAGCGGATAATCTCCTGGCCCGCCAATTCGGCCTGGTCGGCGAATTCGGATAGGGCCCGGGCCGCCCGCCGCGACGTGTCGAGAGGGGAGCGCAGAACGGCGAGGGCGGGCCGCAGCTCCAGGAGACGCGTCTCGGTCGGCCGCTGGAAGAGACGCTCCAGGGCCGCGGCCGCCGCGGCCGCGGCCGATCCCGCCCGCTCCAAAGGATCCCGGCGCCACATGGACATTCTAGCTATTTTAAGTCCTGCCCGAGCAGGCCCAGAACCTCGGAATCCGAGGTGGGCCGGAAATCCGCGTAATGGTCGCTCACCGAAATGAAGCCTCCGGGAACGAGCAGGCAGACCAGCTCGTCGCAATGCGGGCGCAGGCCCTCGAGGCCCTCCGCCGAGCCGACGGGAAACGCCGCCACCAGCCGGCGCGGCCCCAGGCGGCGCGCCGCCTCCAACGCGGCCCGGACCGAGAGCCCCGTCGCGACCCCATCGTCGACGACGATGGCGCAGGACCCCGCGACCCTCGGGGCGGCCCGGCCCGATCGGAAGACCGCTTCCTGGCGCCGCGCCTCGCGGCTCTGGCGCCGAACCTCCTCGCGGCGGTAGGCCTCCGGGACGCCCAGGCTCGCCAGCAGCTCCTCATTCCAGAGGGGTTCCCCGCCGGCCGCCACCGCGCCGATGGCCAGATCGGGCTGGCGCGGGGCGCCCAGCTTGCGCGCGACCACGACGTCCCACGGGCACCCGAGGTTCCGGGCGACCTCGAAGCCGACCGGGACCCCCCCGCGGGGAAGAGCCAGGACCACGGGCCCCTCGCGCGCGTATCCGGCGAGACGCTCCCCCAGCCTGCGCCCGGCCTCGCGGCGGTCGGCGAAAATCACGCGGGTTTGCGCAGGCGGCTCACGAGGCACCGCACCCCGCCGGGATCGACCGGGTCGACGACCTCCAACTCCTCTTCCAGCACCAACCCCAAGCGCTCGAATCGCTCGCGGTAGCTCTGGCGGAGAGCCCGTTGCGCGGGGTTGATGAAGCCGTGCGCGAGAAGCAGGCGCCCGCCCGGCTCCAGCCAGCCGGCGACGCCGCGGAAACACTCGTCAAAGGCCCGCCGGGCCCACGCCTTATCCAGATAGTAGAGGACTTCCCCCAAGACGGCCAAATCGAAGCGCGCCGGCGGCGCGGGCCGCCAGACCCGAAGGTCGGCCTGGTGGAACTCGACCGGGCCGCCGGCCAGCCGGCGGCGGGCGCGCTCGAGGGCCGTCGGCGAGATATCAAGGGCCGTGACGCGGCGCGCCCGCCGGACAAGGCGTTGCGTAAACTCCCCCTCGGCGCAGCCGACCTCGAGGACGCGCTCAAACCCACCCGGCCCCAGCAAGGCATCCATGGCCGACAGGCGCTCCAGCTCATAGGGGGAGCTCCGGTAGCCGTAGGGATCCTTCCCCCGCGAGAAAACGCGCTCCATTTTGCGGCGCGCGGCGCGCCGCTGCCACCACTCCAGCAAGCGCCGCATCACGGCGCGCTCACCCCGCCCCGCGCCGATTCGAGCCAGAGTCCCAGCATCGCGATCCGAAACATCAAGCCGGCATCGACTCCCGCCGAGCCGCGCAGGAGCCCGTCGTAAGCCCCCGACAGGGCCTCCGGGTCGAACACACCCCACGAACCGAGCCCTCCGGGAGCGAATAGCCCCCGCAGCAATTCGTTGTCCCGAGCGCGGACCCAGCCCTCCCAGTCCACGATGAATCCGTGCTTGCGCCTCCACGCGATGCGCGCCGGGAGATACCTCCGAGCCACCCGCCGGAGAAGATACTTGCCCTTAAAGAGGCGGATCTTGTGCGACGCCGAGAGTGACGCGGCGAATTCCACGACCGCTCGATCCAACAGCGGCACGCGCGCCTCCAGCGACGCCCGCATCGTGGACTTATCGACTTTCATGAGCAGGCCGTCGGCCAGCTCCGTTTGCAGGTCGAAGGCCAGGGCGTCATTGAGGGTCTCCACGGGTCCCAGCGCTCGGAGCCACTCCAGCGACTCGGCCTCGGACGCGGGGAACCCGCGGGAAAAGAGCGGCGTCACCTGGGCGTGGGGGGTATGCAGAGTGGCCATCGCCCAATCCCGCGCGCCCCGAAACGGCAGGCCGGCGAATACCCGGCCGTGCCCCAAGCGCCGCGCGATCACGGCGGCGCCGCCGCGCGCCGCGGCCGGAAGACGCTCGATCAGTTCGTTGAGCCAGGCGGCCTTGTAGCGCCCATAACCCCCGAACAGCTCGTCTCCCCCCTCCCCGGTGAGGACCACCTTGACCGCGGTCCGCGCATAGCGCGACAGCAGAAAGGTGGGAAGTATCGCGGAGTCTCCCAGGGGTTCATCGAGAAGTCCCGCCGCCTCATCCCAGCGGGACAGGACCCGGGCCGGAAGCATCAGCTCGGAATGGTCGGTGCCCAACTCCCGCGCCACCCGCCGCGCGTGAGGCGTCTCATCGACTCCGGCCGGAGCGTCGGTGAAGCCCACCGAGAAGGTCTTCACCCGCCGCCCGCCGGCATGGCGTACCATCAGCGCCGCGACTAGGCTCGAATCCACCCCTCCGCTCAGGAAGGCCCCCACCGGGACGTCGCTGAGGAGATTGCCGCGAACCGCATCCGAAAGAACGGCGTCGAGCCGGTCTTCGGCTTCATGACGCGAGAGGGATTCCGGAGTCCGGCGCGGAGGGCTCCAAAAACGCTCCAAACGGGTCCCGGCGACGCTCACGCGCAGAAAATACCCGGGTTTGAGCTTGCGCACCCCGGCGACTACGGTGCGGGGGGCGTGGACCTTTCCGAAAGCGAGATAATCCAGCACGCCGGCGGGATCGAGCCGGCCCCCGAATCCCGCCCCCAGGAGGGCCCGCAGCTCCGAGGCGAAGGCCAGCCGCCGCGGGTTTAGAGAGTAAAAGAGGGGCTTGATGCCGACCGGGTCCCGGGCCAAGACCAGTTCGCGTCGGCGGCGATCCCAAATCGCGAAGGCGAACATCCCCCGCAGCCTGTCGAGCGCAGCCGGCCCCAGCCTGGCCCAAAGCTCCAGTATGGTCTCGGTATCGGCTCGCGTCCGGAAACGAGCGCCGCAGGCCGCGAGCTCGACGCGCAGTTCGGGGTGGTTGTAGATCTCCCCGTTGAAGACGATGACGAGGCTGCCGTCGGCGCTGGCCATGGGCTGATGCCCGCCCTCCAGGTCGAGGATGGAAAGACGGGCGAAACCCAGTCCCAGCGGCCCCTCCAGAAGCTCCCCCTGGTCGTCGGGACCGCGGTGGGCCAGCGCCCCCCGCAGGCGGGAGACGACCCCGGCCTCCACCGGCGCGCCGTCGAGATTATAGACGCCGGCGATCCCGCACACGTTACTCTCCCGGCCTGAAGATTTTACTCCCGGCCCGGGGAGTAAAATCCGAAGGGGAATGCCCCCCGCGCCGACGCGAGCTCATTCGAACAGCTTGATCTCGGGCTCCCGCCGCGGCCGCTCGATCACTTCGGGCAGGACCCGCGCGTAGCGCCGGGCGGCCCAGGCCAGGGCCAGGCAGGCCGCGCCGTAGACGGCCTCGAAGGCCGCGTAGCGCCGCCATTCCTCCCGGGTGATGAACATCCAGGGCCGCGCCGAATAGAGGTTGGCCTCCGGCTGGCCCCACCCGAGATCCCAGAGGCCCTTGGCCAACACCAGTCCGCCCCAGCCGATGAGTATGGCCGCGGCGATAAAAGCGAGGCCCCGGATCCGGATTCTTTCGCGGGGAGGCGGTTGGGACAAGGGGCGCGCGCGATGCTCAGCGCTTGGAGTACTGGAACCGCTTGCGGGCCTTGGGCTGGCCCGACTTCTTGCGCTCCACCATGCGGGGGTCGCGGGTTAGAAAACCGTGGGCCTTGAGAGGTTTCTTGTGCTTCTGGTCCAGTTTCACCAGAGCGCGGGCGATGGCGTGGCGGGCGGCCCCGGCTTGCCCCGTGGTTCCGCCGCCGAAGACCTTCACGCGGTAGTCGAATTTCTTGGATTCCTCGATGACGGCCAGCGGCGCG